>NZ_JALLKV010000039.1:0-58412 GCF_023093815.1 Pseudomonas sp. PNPG3 | reverse complement strand
CCTCCCTCCGCAGTCCCTTCGCTCGGCCTCCTGAAGTCGCAATCGGCGGCGCCTGGACTACCGCGCGCTTAAAAGCAACGGCAACGGCAACGTTGCAATTATTGGGCGAACGCACGCCCCAGACCACCCGGCACACCGCTGCTGTCAGTCTCCTGCCACGGTCCATCCGGGCTCAGCGACCAGCTCCAGCCGTTGTTGAAGCGGTAGTAGGTCCGCTGGCGGTAGAAGGTATTGGGCTTCTTCTCCAGCACATACACACCCAGCTTAGGGTCCCAATGGCTTGCCCCGCCAGGCGGCGGCGCGAAGCTGGCCGAGGTGCGAGGCATCGGCTTGGGCGTGGCCGCAGGCTTGCTCGGCGCGGGGGCCGGCTGCCTGTCCGGCAAGGGCTTGACCGCCGGCCCCGGCGGCGGCAGGCGCTCGATCGGTGGTTCGGGCTGCTCGTACGGCTCATGCACCGTACACGCAGACAAACCCAGGGCCAGGGTGATCAGGGTCAGGCGGACGATGCTGTGCATGGCATTGCTCTCTTACGGGTCGGGGCTGTCGATGGTCAGGTGCTGGATGGCCTGGGTGGCGCTGGGCAATGGCGTGCCCTGGCCAATCCACTCGCCATGGGTTGGCTGGCCAGCGCGTGATACACGTGCAACGAGTTGGACTTCGGCAAAGTCCGACAGTTTCATCTGCGGCATCATGGCGTCAGCATCGGACAATTCCACCTCGATCGGCAACTGCGCCACGGTCACCCGCTTGGCCGCCAGCGGCATGGGTGGGCCATTGCTGGCGCGGGCGAAGATGAATACCGTGTCGTCCGCCTTGACCTTGTCCTTCAACGCCGCCGCCAGTTCCACGCGCACCTTCAAGCGAGCCGCCACGGGCGCCGCAGACTGCCCCGGCGAACCACCCAGGCGCTCGGCGGCGCGGTCGATGCCGCCCTGCAGCGCCGCACGCGAGGTATCACCTTCCGGCAGCTGCGCCAGCAGGCGCTTCCAGTAATCGATGGCTTCCTGGTAACGCTCGCCCTCGAAGGCAGCGATACCACGCAGCCCCAGGCTGGTCACTTCGTTGGGGTCGGCTTTCAGCGCCTCGTCAGTCAGCGCCTGCAGCTGCGGGCTCCATTTCTTGTCGGCGGCGAAGTACAGCGCCTGTGCCCATTGCCCGAGCAATTCGGGCTGGCGACCGGCCAGGGCCACGGCGCGCTCGAAGGTACGCGCGGCATCGGCGGGGCGCTGCTCGGCCATGTAGGCTCGGCCCAGGAAGTACACGGCCTCGGCCGAATCCGGCTGGGCCTGCACCACCCGCTCCAGGCGGGCAGTCATTTCTTCCATCGATTTGGGCGCTTCGGCAAACTCCTGGGTCAGCTCAACCTTGTCGGCCGCGCCGAAATGCAGGTACAGCCCCAATGCCAGCAGCGGCACCAGCAGCGCCGCCAGCAACGGCAGGGCCTTGCCCAGGTGCCCCTGGCGCGGGGCCTCGGCACCTTCGGTATCCGCCAGCAGCTCACGGGCGGCCTCGTCACGGCCCTTGGCCATCTGCGGCTCGTCGAGCACGCCAGCGGCCTGCTGGGCAACCAGTTCGGCGACGCGCTCCTGGTACAGTGCCACGTTCAGGGCGGTGCGGTCTTCTTCCTGCTGGCGGCCACGGCCACGCAGGATCGGGATCAGCAGGAAGCTGAGGGCAGCGAGCAGCAGCAGGCCCGCGCTAAGCCAGAATTCAATCATGGGTCTGTTCTTTTTCCAGCAATTTGGCGAGACGCTCGCGTTCTTCGGCGGACAACTCATTGGCGCCCTGCACGGCCGCACTGCGGCGCCGGCGCACGATCAGCGCCAGCACCACGAAACCACCGGCCAGCAAAATCCCCGGGCCGAACCACAGCAGCCAGGTACGCCCGCTGAGCGCCGGCTTGTAGCGCACGAAGTCGCCATAGCGGTCGACCATGAAGTCGACGATCTGCTGGTTGCTCTTGCCCTCGCCGAGCATGCGGAAGATTTCCCGACGCAGGTCGGCGGCAATCGGCGCGTTGGAGTCGGCGATGTCCTGGTTCTGGCACTTGGGGCAGCGCAGCTCTTTGGTCAGCTGCTGGTAGCGCTCACGCTCGGCATCGTCGCGGAACTGGTAGGTGTCGATGGCCGCCTTGGCCACGCCTGCCAGGCTCAATCCCATGAAGAGCCCCAGCACGGCAGCTGCCAGCCCCCGCTTCATGGCCTGGCCTCGTCGACCAGGCCCTGGTACAGCGGCGCCAGCTGCTCACGCCAGACCGTGGCATCGACCACGCCCACGTGCTTGTAGCGGATGATGCCCTTGGCATCGATCAGGAAGGTTTCCGGCGCGCCATACACGCCCAGGTCCAGGCCCAGGCTGCCCTGCTCGTCACGAATGTCCAGCTGGTACGGGTTGTGGAACTCGGCCAGCCACTTCAGGGCCGCCGCATTGTCGTCCTTGTAGTTGACGCCGTGGATCACCACGCCCTGCTGGGCCAGCTGGTTCAGGTACGGGTGCTCTACCTTGCACGACGGGCACCAGGTGGCCCACACGTTGACCAGTGCCGGGCGGCCACGCAAGTCGCCCTCGGTCAGGGTACGGTCGCCCTGGGTCGAGGCCAGGGAAAACGCCGGGAACGGCTTGCCGATCATTGCCGAGGGCAGCTCGTCGGGCTTGAGGAACAGCCCTTTGTAGAGGAACACCGCCACCAGCAGGAATACCGCTAGGGGGACTACCATGATCCAACGCTTCATGCAGCTGCTCCAGACACGCCCAGGGCATCACGCACCCGGGTCTTGACCTTGACGCGATAGCGCCGGTCGAGGGCCGCCAGCAACCCGCCCAGGCCGGTCAGCAGACCGCCCAGCCAGATCCAGCGGACGTAAGGCTTGATATGCACACGTACTGCCCAGGCGCCGTTCTCCAGCGGCTCGCCGAGGGCGACGTACAGGTCGCGGGTAAAGCCGGCGTCGATGCCGGCTTCGGTCATCATCGACTGCTGCACGGTGTACAGGCGCTTCTCCGGGTGCAGGGTGGTCACTTCACGGCCATCGCGGCTGACCACCACGGTGCCCTTGTCGGAGATGAAGTTCGGCCCTTCGAAGTGCCGGGCCCCCTGGAACAGGAAGTGGTAACCGCCCAGCTCCACGCTCTCGCCCGGTGCCATGCGCAGGTCGCGTTCGGCGCTGTTGTTGCTCGACAGCACCACGCCCAGCGCGCACACCGCCAGGCCCAGGTGCGCCAGCTGCATGCCCCAGTAGCTGCGACCCAGGCCAGGCAGGCCCTTGAGCAGGCCTTTGTGACGGGTCTTGTCGAGAATGTCGCGCAGCCCGCCAAGCACCACCCAGGCGGCCAGGGCGAAGGCGGTCAGGGTCGGCCAGTCGAAGTCGTCGACGATAAAGCCTGCCACCGGCGCGAGGATGGCGCTGCCGAGCAGCACCGGGGTCATCATGCTGGCCAGCCATTTGCCGGGGGTGTCTTTCCAGCGCACCACCACGCCCACGCCCAGCACCACCATCAGCAGTGCCATCAACGGCAGGAACAAGGCGTCGAAATACGGTGGGCCGACCGACAGCTTGGCACCGGTCAACGCATCGAGCACCAGCGGGTAGAGGGTGCCGAGCAGAATCATCGAGGCCGCCACTACCAGCACCAGGTTGTTGGCCAGCAGCAGCGTCTCGCGCGACCACAGGGCAAAGCCGACCTGGCTCTTGACCACCGGTGCGCGCAAGGCGAACAGAGTGAGCGAACCACCGACCACGAACAGCAGGAAGATCAGGATGAAAATGCCCCGCGACGGGTCGGCGGCAAACGCATGCACCGAGGTCAGGACACCGGAGCGCACCAGGAAGGTACCCAGCAGGCTCAGCGAGAACGCGGCAATCGCCAGCAGCACGGTCCAGCTCTTGAATACCCCGCGCTTCTCGGTCACCGCCAGCGAGTGGATCAGCGCCGTACCCACCAGCCAAGGCATGAACGAGGCGTTTTCCACAGGGTCCCAGAACCACCAGCCACCCCAGCCCAGTTCATAGTAGGCCCACCACGAACCCAGGGTAATGCCGACACCGAGGAAGGCCCAGGCAACGATGGTCCAGGGCCGCGACCAGCGCGCCCAGGCGGCGTCCAGGCGGCCACCGAGCAAGGCGGCGATGGCGAAGGCGAAGGCCACCGAGAACCCGACGTAGCCCATGTACAGCATCGGCGGGTGGACGATCAGGCCAAAGTCCTGCAACAGCGGGTTGAGGTCGCGGCCATCGGTCGGCACCTGCGGCAGCAGGCGCTGGAACGGGTTGGAGGTGATGATCAGGAAGCTCAGGAAGCCCACGCTGATCATGCCCATTACCGCCAGCACGCGGGCCAGCATCACCTGCGGCAACTGCCGCGAGAACACCGATACGGCGAAGGTCCAGCCGCCGAGGATCAGCGCCCACAGCAACAGCGAACCTTCGTGCGCCCCCCACACGGCACTGAACTTGTAGTACCAGGGCAAGGCGCTGTTGGAGTTGCTGGCCACATAGGCGACCGAGAAGTTGTCGGTCATGAAGGCATGGGTCAGGCAGGCGAAGGCAAAGGCCAGGAAGGCGAACTGCCCCCAGGCCGCCGGCCGCGCCAGGCTCATCCACAGGCTGTCGCCACGCCAGGCGCCGAGCAGCGGCACGCTGGCCTGCACGGCAGCAAAGCAGATGGCCAGGATCATCGCCAGCTGGCCGAGTTCGGGGATCACCAGCGCCGCGTTCATGGCCTGGCCTCCCCGCCGCTGGCGGCCTGGCCGCTTTCCTTCAGGGCCTTGGTAACCTCGGGCGGCATGTACTTCTCGTCGTGCTTGGCCAGTACTTCATCGGCCACCACCACGCCATCGGCGTTGAGCTTGCCGAGGGCGACGATGCCCTGCCCTTCGCGGAACAGGTCGGGGAGGATGCCACGGTAGGTGATCGGCACCGACTTGTTGAAGTCGGTGACCACGAAGCGCACGTCCAGCGAATCGGACGAACGCTGCACCGAACCTTTCTCGACCATGCCGCCGGCGCGGATGCGGGTGTCCAGCGGCGCTTCGCCGTTGGCGATCTGGGTCGGGGTGTAGAACAGGTTGATGTTCTGCTGCAATGCGCTCAAGGCAAAGCCGACGGCAACCCCGACGCCGACCAGCAGGCCGACGATGAGCAACAGGCGTTTCTTGCGCTGCGGATTCACTGGTTGTTCTCCCGGCGCAAACGGCGCGCCTCATCTTGCAGGTAGCGACGGCGGGCCAGCACGGGCGCGGCGACATTCAGCGCCAGCACTGCCAGGCAGATGCCATAGGCCGTCCACACGTACAGGCCATGGTGGCCCATGGCGAGAAAGTCACCGAAAGTGGCGAAACTCATTGTGCGGCCCTCCGCCCCAGGCTGTTCAATACTTCGTCCTTGACCCAACTGGCGCGCGCTTCGCGCTTGAGCACTTCAAGGCGCATGCGCAGCAACAGCACCGCGCCAAAGAAGCAGTAGAAGCCCAGCGCCGTGCACAGCAGCGGCAACCACATTTCTGCGGGCATCGCCGGCTTTTCGGTGAGGGTGAAAGTGGCGCCCTGGTGCAGGGTGTTCCACCACTCCACCGAGTACTTGATGATCGGGATGTTCACCACGCCGACGATCGCCAGTACCGCACAGGCCTTGGCTGCACTGTCACGATTACTGATTGCCTGGCCCAGCGCAATAATGCCGAAGTACAGGAACAACAGGATGAGCATGGACGTCAGTCGGGCATCCCAGACCCACCAGCTTCCCCAGGTGGGCTTGCCCCAGATGGCCCCGGTGACCAGCGCCACCGCGGTCATCCAGGCGCCGATGGGGGCGGCGCATTGCAAGGCGACGTCGGCCAGTTTCATCTTCCATACCAGCCCCACCACCCCGGCCACTGCCAGCAGCACGTAGCAGGACTGCGCCAGCATCGCCGCCGGCACGTGGATGTAGATGATGCGGAAGCTGTTGCCTTGCTGGTAGTCCTGGGGGGCGAAGGCCAGGCCCCAGGTGATGCCGACCAGCAGCAGGAGCACGGCAGCGCCGGCAAGCCACGGCAGCATGCGGCCGCTGATGGCATAGAACCATTTGGGGGAGCCCAGCTTGTGGAACCACGTCCAGCTTATTTTCATCAGGGTACATCCAGGGTATTGGCCGGGCTTGAAAGCCCGGGACTCGTTATTCGCCGACGCTGATCTTCAGGCCGGCCGCTATCGCAAAGGGTGCCAGGGTCACGGCCAGGGCCGTCAGGCTGGCGAGCCAGAGCAGGTGGCCGGTTGCCGGCATATTCTGCAACGCCGCTTGCAACGCACCACTGCCCAGGATCAATACAGGGATATACAACGGCAGAATCAGCAATGCCAGCAGCAAACCGCCGCGTTTCAGACCGACTGTCAGCGCCGCGCCCACCGCCCCCAGCAGGCTCAGCACCGGCGTGCCCAGCAGCAGGGAACCGAGCAGCACCGGCAGGCAATGGCTCGGCAGCCCCAGCATCAGTGCCAGCAGCGGCGCCAACAATACCAGCGCCAGCCCGGAAAAGATCCAGTGCGCCAGCACCTTGGCCAGCACCAGCAGCGCCAACGGGTGCGGCGACAGCACCCACTGTTCCAGCGAGCCGTCCTCGAAATCGCTGCGGAACAGGCCGTCCAGCGACAACAGCACCGCCAGCAGTGCCGCCACCCAGACCAGGCCTGGCGACAAGGTTTGCAACAATTGGCTTTCCGGGCCGACTGCCAGCGGGAACAGTGCAACCACTATGGCGAAGAACACCAACGGGTTGGCCAGCTCGGCCGGGCGGCGGAACAGCAGGCGCGCTTCGCGGCGCAACAACAGGATGAATACGCTCATGCCGCCCATTGCCCCAGGTTCAGTTCACGGTAACCGGAGGGCTTGCGTTCCAGCGTGTGGTGGGTGGTCAGCACTACCGTGCCGCCCTGCTCGCAGTGGGCCGCCAGGTGCGCCTCGAGCTGCGCCACGCCCTGCTTGTCGAGGGCGGTGAAGGGTTCGTCGAGGATCCACAGCGGCGGGCTGGCCAGGTACAGCCGGGCCAGGGCCACGCGGCGCTGCTGGCCGGCAGACAGGGTGTGGCAGGGCACGTCTTCGAAACCACGCAGGCCGACGGCCGCCAGTGCCGCCCAGATCGCCTCGCGGCTGGCCGGCTGGTGCAGGGCGCACAGCCAGGTGAGGTTCTCCTCGGCGGTGAGCAGGTCCTTGATGCCCGCTGCATGGCCGATCCACAACAGGATGCTGGCCAGGGCGTGGCGCTGTTCGGCCAGTGGCTTGCCGCCCAGCAGGATCTGCCCGGCCGTCGGCTGCATCAGGCCGGCCAGCAAGCGCAGCAGGCTGGTCTTGCCGCTGCCGTTGGGGCCGCTGATCTGCAGCATGTCGCCGGGCCGCAGCTCGAAAGCGAGGTGCTCGAACAGCAGGCGCCAGTCGCGCTCGCAGGCCAGGCCCGCGGCTTGGAGGTGAAGGGTCACGGTTTCGCCTTATCTTTGTAGGGCTAGAGGTCGGCGTCGCCTGCTTCGCGGGTAAACCCGCTCCCACAGGTTCAACGCAGGGTTTGAAAGCTGCGCAAACCCTTGTAGGAGCGGGTTCACCCGCGAAGCAGGCGACGCCAACCTCTAGCCCTGTATCTCAAGTCGCCCCCTCGCTGCCGTTATACTGGCAACGACGGACGGCCGGCATTATTACACGCGCCGCCGCGCTGCCAAGAGGGCGGGTTCGACAGGTTGTATACAATCATGACTGAAATCAATAGTCTCGCCGCACAATCCCTCGCGGCGAGCATGCCCGGTGTACTGTCTCCCGGCCAATAAATACATACCTCCAGATCTGTCGCCCCGGGCTCGACCATGCCAACTCCTTCACATGGCAGGTCCAAGACATGACAACTCATTTGCACCCATCAGCGGCCCAACACACGCGCAAATACCTCACCCTGATTCCTCGTCCAGATCGAGTCGCCGCCGAAAAAATAAGGCAGTGGTACAAGACTCAGGAAACCGATCTCGATCCCGACACCACATTGGCAGTTACCTTGCACTACAAGCCCAACCCCGAGGGGGGCTGGCTAGCCCAAGTGGTTGAGCAAATTCCGCTCAGTCAGGCCCTGTTGTCCAAATGGCAAGATCAATCCAATAGCGTGGAGAACATTTCACTTGCCCCCCTTCTCCGCCCCACGGCCCTAGTCGCCCTTGACCTCATAGGCCTTTTCAAGGAATGGAGCCTTACGCAGGAAAGCTGGTCTCAGGCCTTTTCCGATGGTCACGTGCATATCGTCGATCGACTCCCCCCAGGCGGCCTCTTTGGCGAGATCGAAGACCATTTGGTGTATCAAGGGCTCTTCCGGAAGACCGAGCCCATGCAATACAACCGCCAGACGCAGATCATCACCGACACGCAAGCGTTTCAACAATTCATCTGGAATTTGAGCTTTCATGACGAGTTCATCACCCAATTGAACGACTATTGGCTGCACCAATTTGACGATTTCGCCATGCTGGCACGCGTAAACTTCATCGCCGCCTGCAACAAGCAGGTCGAGGAAGGTAGCCTGAGCCAAGCGGGGTGCGAGCTGGCCTGGCGCTCGGCCGGTATCGCCAACGACGATGACTCGCAAACCGCGCATGACGGCCAGGTTGAGGCACGCATGCTCAACTTCTATGGCTATGTCGCTACGGATATTCCTTGCCTCACTGATCGGGCCTCAGGCCTGACCCTGCTCTATATACCTGGCAACTCTTCGCCAGTGCATGAGTTTGCCAACCAGGGCGCAATGAAAATCTGGTTGGTAGAGCAGTGCAAGGATGCCGAAAAGTGCAAGGCGTTGATGGCGCATTTCCGTCTCGAAGACCTGCAAAGCGGGCTTAGCTACTCAGGGTTGCAAGCCACGCTCGAAGGGTTGGGCAATTACCAGGGCACGCGCTACCTGTACATTGACAATCTGATCGTGCCAGCGCGCGGCTGGTCCCCCCAGTACATCAACTACAAGGTCGAGACCTACAGCCCGGTGATAGCGGGCAGCCTGTTCGACCATATCGCCTTGCGGCACAAACAGCGCAGCTACGAAGATGCACAGTTTTTGATCACCAGCAATAGCGACCTCATCAAGGCCAAATGGCGAGGTTATCTCAACCTTACGCTGACTCTGCTCGCGCCCCTGTCGCTTCTGGTGCCCGGGCTGGGATGGCTGGTTGCTGTTGGTGGCATCGCGCAGTTCGGCGTTGGGCTTGATGAAGTGATCAATGGCAGGAACCTGCAAGAGAAACTGGATGGCGTCACCAACATTGCATTCGGTGCACTGTGTGCCGCGCCGCTGCTCGGAGAGCTGAGAGCCGGCAGCCAACAACTGTTCCGGGCACAATACGACGGTTTTGTTGCCCCTCGCAGGATAAATGGCCAGATCGGCTACCCGCTCAGCCCAACCCGGCCACCAAGACCCCGCTGGGGTGGTAGAAACTTTCAGGCGTACTTCGAGCAGCCGGTGCCGGTCGAACCGCTCCCCCCTCATGCAGGCGAAACAGTAATCCGCCGGCAAACCACCCATGCGGGCATGGACACGCTGATAGATGTGCATAATCCGGAAACGGACTTTGTCTACGACCTGAATGCCGACGCGTTTGTCAGGTCAAGCGATGTGGGTGAAGCTGCACCCACCCGCTTCATCGCCGAGAACGCTAGGTTGCGCACATACCAACCGGCATTCAACGGCCCTCGCGACGTTAGCAACGCCATGCGCGAAAGCACGCTGCGCAGTCTCGGTATAGAACTCCCGCTCCCCGTCGAAGTGCCGAGGGTCACCCACGTAAATCAGCTGCCTATCCCCAAGAGAGTGATCCATCTATGGCCCAGCGGTGATCCCATCTCGCCGGCGTCGCTCGCGCATGTCAGCCGCAATTCCAGGCTGCTCAACGAGAGCGGCTTTGCTCATGTTCTTTACCTGTCCAACGCAAACTATGACGCCTTCGTCATGAATAGCCGCGCCTTGGCCCGCGTCGCTCCCGACCTGCAGGTATTGCCCCTCGAACACCAAGGTTTCTACCGCGAAATGGGGTACTCCAAGCGCTATTACGATGCCGCCATGGAGGGACCGGAGCGCGGGTCCTCACACATAACCGCAGCCAATGACATATTGAAATACCATGCGCTCTATCACGAAGGCGGCTTGTACATGGATATCAACAATGACATGCTGGCACCGTCTGATCATCCTGCGGCGGCAGGTATCGTCAATGCCCACGCACCCAGCGACTGGATCGGCAATGTGCCGTTGGAGGCATCGCCCGAGGGCCTATTGCTCGAGCAGCCGAGCTCCAACCCATTCAGAGGCGCGCATCAGCAATACAATACCAGCGTAATTGGCAGCCATCCCCGCAACCCGTCCTTGCGCAGGGTCATAGACGAAATGGAACGTCGGCTGGACACCCGCCCAGGATTCTTCAGCCAGAAACAGAACTGGCCGGCCCAAGGAGCCCGGGGCGCCAAGTACGCCACCTATGCCAAGGCGCTGAGTAACTTGACCGGTATTGAAATGTTCAATCACGTCGTTGACCGGGCCTTGCCTGCTTATCGGCAAATGAAACAGATATACAAGCTGCTCAGCTGCCCGCTGCTGGAGACACCTACGCTGCTGGGCGCGGACCTGAGGCCAGTGTCTGATGAAGAGCTGCAAGCCAGCCTCCAGTCACTGTTCCGCGTGAACCGAGTTGTGCGAGTGAACAACGGGTTCGCCTGGAGGAACCTGAATCACTGAGACAACGCTGGACGTGTGCCGGCCTGGGGCTCATAGCTCCAGGCCGGCACGCTTTCCGGGCTCCCGCCTCAAGTCGCTGTCAGCGCTGCCGTTATACTGGCAACAACGGGCGGACTGCATGACGACACGCAGCGCCACGCTGCGAACCAGGCGAGCTCGAAAGGTTGTAGACCCTACATGAGTGAAATCAACAGTCTCGGCGCACAAACCGCGATCAGCCCCCAGGCCATCAAGGCGGGCATGACCGGCGAACTGCTGCGCCTGACGCAACCGCAGCCCGGCTTGATGGCCCCCGGCGAGACCGCGCAGGCCGAGGTCATGTCGTTGCGCCAGGTGGGCCAGGACTTTCAGCTGGTGCTGCGGCTGATGCAGGCCAACGGCACCCAGACCCAGCTGCAAGCCAGCGCCAGCCAGCCCCTGCCCCAGGGTAGCCAGGTTACGGTCAGCCAGACCGAAAGCAACCGCCTGGCGATCATGCTGCAGCAGGCCAGCGCCAGCCAGGTCGCCACCCTCACTCAGCTGGACACCAGCAAGGTGCCGGTCGGCACCCTGCTGCAGGGCAAGGTCCTGACCAACCAGGCGCTGGCCCAGGCGCCCGGCCAGCCCGCCGTCTACCGGGCGCTGGTCAGCCTGCTGAACAGTGCCCAGGCCGGCGCAACCCTGAGCGTGGAAAGCCCGCGACCGCTGGCCGTCGGTAGCCTGCTCAGCGCGCTGGTGCAGGGCGACCAGTCGCTGCGTTTCGTACCGCTCAGCGGCCGCCAGGACCAGCTCAGCATTGCCCAACAGCTGCTGACCCAGCAAAACCGCCAGGCTTCGCTGCCCGGCCTGCTCAATGCCTTGCAACAGGTGGCCCACGACCCGGGCGCCGATGGCGAACTGCGAGCCAGCGCCGAACGCCTGCTGGCGGGCCTGCCAGAAGCCCGGCAACTGGGTGATGCCAAGGCAGTGGCCCAAGCCCTGAACAACAGCGGTACCTTTCTCGAAGCCAAACTGCTGGGCGGTCTCCCGGCCAGCGTCGCCACCGACCTCAAGGCGCACTTGCTGCGGCTGATCACCGTCGCGCCGGCCAGCATACCCGGGGCGCCCAACCTGGCGCCCGCCAGCCTGGCCGTAACCATGCCGGCCCTGGCCCGCAGCGCGCTGGGCATGCTCGAACGGGTCAGCCCCAAGCCGCAGCCGGGCGCATTCCCGCTGCCGTCGCGCCTGCTCAAGGCCATGGAAGACGAAGGCGACCTGCAACAACTGCTGCGCCTGGCCGCCGCTGCCGTGTCGCGCCTGCAAAGCCACGCCATGAGCAGCCTGCAACAAACCGGTACCCTGGAAAACGGCAACCTGCAGACCACCTGGCAAACCGAAGTGCCGATCCGTCACGGCCAGGAGTTCATCCCGTTGCAGGTCAAGCTGCAACGCGAGGAAACGCCACAACAGCAAGCCGACCGCCAGCAGGAATCAGCCGACCCGCTGCAAGCCCTGTGGCGTATCGAGCTGGCTTTCGACCTCTCGCCCCTTGGCCCGGTGCAGGTCCAGGCACAACTGAGCCAAGGCCGCCTGGGTGGCCAGCTTTGGGCGGAACGCGAGGCGACAGCCCGGCTGATCGACAGCCAGCTCGGCAGCTTGCGCGAACGCCTGTTGGCGCGGGGCCTGGATGTGGGTGATCTGGAATGCCATCCTGGTATCCCGCCACAAGGCCCGCGTACGCGGGTTGAACAACGCTGGGTGGATGAGAACGCATGACGCACCAACCTGCACGGCAGGCGATTGCCCTGTTCTACGACGGGCAGCAAGCCCCTACCCTCACCGCCAAGGGCGACGATGCGCTGGCCGAGGTCATCCTGGCATTGGCCCGCGAGCACGAGGTGCCGATCTACGAAAATGCCGAGCTGGTGCGCCTGCTGGCGCGCCTGGAGCTGGGGGACCAGATACCGGAGGCGCTGTACCTGACCATTGCCGAAATCATCGCCTTTGCCTGGCACCTGCGGGGCAAAGTGCCTGCGGGCTTCGATGACGAACCTGCCGCCCCAGGGCCTACCCCACCGCTGCTCGGAAGGCTGCCCGGAGGCGAAGGCGCCTGACCGCCATGGTATCCATGCAAATTGCCTTTTTGCGCCATGTTGGTAACGTGCCGTTCAAGGTCAGGCGCTTGGCGATGTAAGGAATACTGTAATGCGTACCATCTGGTTCTTGCTGCTCCCGGGCACCCACATCCTTGATCTAGGCGGCCCGCTACAAATCATGGCGAGCCTCGAAGAACTCCAGCTGGCACCGGTCAACGTACGTTGCATAGCCGCCAGACAACAGGTCAGCAGTTTTCAGGGCGTGACACTGAGTGGCCTGCACCAGTTGCCTGAGCGGCTCGCACCGCAGGACTTGCTGTTCGTGGTGGGCAACAAGCTCTCTGCGACACCCGCCGAAACAGCGATATTGACCGCCACCGCCCTGTGGCTGGCGAAGGTGGTCAGGCAAACGCCGGATATAAAGCTGTGCTCCATATGCACCGGTGCGTTCCTGCTGGGCGAAGCTGGCTTGCTGGATGGCCGACAGTGCACCACGCACCATCGTTACGTCGATTTGCTTCGAATGCGCTACCCAGCAGCCAAGGTGCTGGAGAACCGCCTGTTCGTCGAGGACGATGGCGTGTTCACCTCGGCAGGCGTGTCCAGCGGAACTGACCTGGCACTGCACATCGTCAGCCTGGAATTTGGCAAGGTCGTGGCCAACCAGGTGGCGCAGGAGCTGGTCATCTACCGGCGCCGCGCTGGCGAAGATGTGCAGCTGCGCGCGGCAGACCTGGCGCGCAATCACATCCACCCGTTGGTGCATGCGGCCCAGGACTACATCGATGCACACCTGGGCACCCACTTCAGCTTCGAACAACTGGCCAGCCAGTTCAATGTCAGCTACCGGCACCTGGCGCGACTGTTCCGCGACAATACCGGTCAAACGCTGCAGAGCTACCTGCGCACCCAACGCATCGACCTGGCCCGTGAGCTTTTGCGCAGCAGCCACCTCAACGTGGAACAGATTGCCGAACGTTGCGGCTACGGCAGCAGCCATGCCTTTCGCTTGGCATGGCGCCAGGAAATGCCGCAACCGCCCCTGCAGTTTCGCCACGCTCTCGCCCACGAGCGCGCCTAGATTTCGACTGCTACCGCTCGCTTATCGCAGTCGGGGCGAAGCTTTCGGTGAAAAACTTCACCACGGCCTGGCGCGAAGCGTCGCGCGCCGCCGGGTCAGGTGCCGAACGCCCCACGCCGCCCTGACCACGGTGCAGGAACGGGTCCTGATACTCCTGGGCGGCCTCCAGCCCGTTGAAACCGTGCTCTGCGCCGGGGTAAACCAGCACCTGCGCACGCGCCTGATCTTCGCTGGGCAGGTTTGAAATCAGCGCCGGGCAGGCACGCGGGTCATCGTCATACTGGTCGTTTTCGCCTACCAGCACCAGCAAGCGAGCCGGGGCCAGATGCTTGAAGGTATAACCTGGCACATGGTTGTAACCCCAGCACACGGGGTAAAACGCTGCCATCGAGATGGGGCGAATACCTGAGGCTTGCTCCAGCTCGTCGTTGATGGGCGCAGAGGCGGCGAGCATGGCCTGTACGCCCCCCCAGGAAAACCCGAGCACTCCCACGCGCTGGCCGTCGACGCCAGGCTGCTTGGCCAGGTAAGCCAGGGCGCCTGCCAGGTCCGGCAGGGTATCGTGCACGCGTGGCGGCCGCCCTTGTGCACCGCCAGTGAGCCTGCGCGCGCCCCACATGTCCAACTCCAGCGTTGCGATGCCGCGGGCATTGAGGTCACCGCCATGCAAGGGACCACGCGAATCCATACCCGCCGAGCCATGCAGGATGATCACAGCCGGTACCGGGCCCGCGGCCTTGGCCGGCAACGACAACACCGCCGGAACCCGAATCGGTATCGCCTTGCCGGCGGATGGCAGTGGCTGACTATAGAAAGAGACGAGCCGTTTGCTGACCGTGGCAACGGTGCCGCTATTGGTGGCAGCGACCTCAGCCCGAGCCGTTGCGAACTGAAGGGCACAGCCCAGCACCAAGCTGATGGTCATTACTTTGAACATCTGGTTACCCCTGAACGTCATGAGCGGGTGTTGAACCGGCACCCGATATAGAAAATTGGCGGCGCCCGGCATCAGCCACACATCGCCATTACTGCCAGGCCGTCGACATGCCATTGGGGGAATGCCAACGGGTCGAGCATCGCCATGCCCGCCATCACGCAACTCGCCAGCGCGAAAGCCACGGCATAGAAACGCACTTCCTTCGCGCAGGCCGTGCCATACACCGCGATCAATGCAAGGATCTGCACGCCCACGGCGAACACGCCAATGCCGAATCCTGAAGCGAGCAGTTCAGCCATTGAATACCGCGTTCCGGTTATGGCCGATCGGCGCTGCCATGGATGTTTGCAAGGACACGGCCTGGAAAGCCTGTTGCAGGTCGGCCTTGATATCGTCCACACGCTCCAGTCCGACGCACAACCTGATCAAACCATCCGAGATACCCGCCTGATGCCGCGCCTGTGCGTCCAGCCGCCCGTGTGTAGTTGTAGCTGGATGCGTGACCATGCTGCGGGTGTCGCCAATGTTGGTACAGCGCGCCACGCAACGCAGTTGGTCAATCCATTGCCAAGCTGCGGCCTGGCCCCCGACGATCTCGAAAGCCAACAGTCCGCCATGGCCGTCCTGCTGGCGGCATGCCAATGCATGCTGGGGGTGGTGCTCCAGGCCGGTGTAATGCACCGCGGTCACCAGCTCCTGATGGCTAAGCCAGCGGGCCAGCTCGAAGGCGCTCTGCTGTGCCCGCATCATCCTGACTTCGAGGGTTTCCAGGCTTTTGAGCAGCAGCCAGGCGTTGAACGGGCTGCAAGAAATGCCCAAGGTACGCAGAACACCCCGCAACACCTGCATCAGGCTTTGCGACCCCGTCACGACGCCCGCCAATGCACGCCCTTGGCCATCCATGTACTTGCCAGCGGAGTGGATGACCAAATCCGCTCCCAGTGTGTGTGGCCGCTGAAAAACCGGGGTCAGCAAGGTGTTGTCCACCACCAGCAACGCCCCTTTTTCATGTGCCAGCGAGCTTACCGCGCGGATATCACCGATTTTCAGCAGCGGATTGGAGGGCGACTCCAACACCACCAGACGGGTCCTGCCGTCGATTGCCGACTTCCACTGCGCCAGGTCTGTCAAATCGACGAACCGGGCCTCGATCCCGAAACGGGCCATGTAGTAGCTGAAGGCATTGACGGTAGTGCCGAACACGTCACGGCTGCAGACGATGTTGTCGCCTTGCTGGAGAAAGGCGTGACAAAGCGCGGTGAAAGCGCCCATGCCGGAAGCGAACGCCACTGCGCTTTCAGCGTTTTCCAACGCTGCCACACGGCTTTCAAACGCTTGAACGGTCGGGTTGGTGAAGCGGCTGTATACATTGCCCTGCTGTTGCCCGCTGAAGCGCTCGCAAGCCTCTTTCGCTGAAGCGAAGGTGTAGGCGGACGTCATGGCCAACGGCTCGCAGAACACATCGGTCAGGTCGCTGACCCGGTTAGCATGCAGTGCCCCAGTTGCATTGAAATCAGTTGCGTTGAAATCATCCAGGCCAATCACGGTCGATTGCATGGTTTTGCGCCTCCTTGTTTGCATTGAACAATGCGCAATTGATTGGTGGACTATTCAGGTTCAGCGAGTTGAGCAGCCAGGGTTTCGCTTGATGGGCGAACCGCTATCAGCCACAACGATGCCAGGGCAGCCACCGCCGTGGCCGTGGCCAGGCCGGCCAAGGTCAGCTGATAGCTTTGATGCCGGTCGAAATCCAGTGCGCCCAGCTGCGTGGCCACCAACGCGCCAAGTTGATGTACCAGGAACAGCATCCCGAACACCTTGCCTTTGATTTCGGCGCCATACAGCGCGAAGCAGAAGGCAGATGTGAGCACCACCGTTCCAAGGTAACTGGCGCCAAACAGCACAGCGAACACGTACGTTCCGAGGGGCCCGGGCGTGGTCAGCAGCACGATGACCGCAGCGGTTCGCAGCAGGTAAAACATCATCAGCAGCAGGCCCTTGTTGTAGCGGGTAGCCAACCAACCCGCGAGCAGGCCGCTGACCAGCTCCAGCACACCTAACAGGCTCAGGCCGCTGGCCTGCACCGAACTGGGCAGCGCCTCACCCTGCCAGAACGACACCAGATGAACATCGATGAACGCCATGGTGGCACCACAACTGGCGAAACTGAGGGCCAGCACGAAGAAGCGCGGGTCACGCAGCAGAAACATCACCGGATGCCTGACCTTTGCCGCCTGCGGGTCGGGCTTCAACGGCACGGTGCGGGATACCCAATACAGCGCCAGGCTCAAAGGCACCAGAAAGATCAGGCCAACCCAGGAGAACACCGACTGCCAGGGCACGCTCTGCTGCAGCATGATCCACAACGGCGACAGCACGATGAAGCCAATGGAGGTGCCGTTGGTGACGAATGCGAAAGCGAAGGCCTTGAACCGTTCAGCGACCAGGCGATCGACCAGAATACCCATGGGTACATAGGTCATCGCAGCGAGGGCAAAGGCGCCGAGCAGGCCGTACAACAGGGTGAACACCAGCAGGTGCGTGCCTGCGAATGTCACGCCCAGCAGCACCACCCCGCCGCTGACACTGCCCAGGGCCACCGTGCTCAAGGGCCCAACCCTGTCGCTCAGCCACCCCACCACGGGCGATACCAGGCCAATGGTCAGGACGAACAGCGATCCTGCGGTAGCCAAGGCTGCGCGCCCCTCGCCAAAGTGGGAGGCCAGGTCGACGAAGTAGACTTGGTACAACCCCTTCAAGGCGCTGGACAGAAACATCACCACGAAGCCGACGACCAGCACCGAGACGATCAAGGTAGAGCTGAATTTCTGTTTCATGGCCAATCCTTATCGTGTGGGCATTACACCGCCTCGGCTTGCGGAGCTCGGCAATACGCCTGGTACATGTTTTCGTACATCGCGTAGAACAGCTGGCAGGTGTGGTCTACAGCCTGCAACGCCTCTTCTTGCATCTGCGCCGTGCTGCACAACTGCGAGACAAGGTCCAAGCCTTCATTGACGTGGCCCACGTCTTCCTTCTGGTGCACCGAGAAGAACAGCAAGTCTTGTTCGGCCAGGCCATAGGCACGCCCCAGCAACACATGCCGTGCATCTCCAGCGACGGTCTCGAGGTTTTGCCCTTCGCTGGCGATCATCACTGCTGCCGCACCAATGTGATAACGCGCCGGGTCACGTACCGCCTGCAGGCGGAAATCGATCAGTTCCCAGGTGGCTGGCAGCGGCTGCTCGGCATCACGCTCGGCATCGCTGATGCCGAGCGCCCTCAGGAAATTCTGCATGAGCACGACATGGTTGTCGGTGCGGGAAAGCCGGCCGGTTTCTTCTTCGAAACAATTGGTGATCAGTGCCCGCTTGTGGGCAGGCAACGGGCAATGAAAGAACAAGTGCTCGACATAGGTCAGGAAGTACTTGGTGAGCTGATAGCCTTGCAACGCGACCTTGCGCAGCAGCGGCCTGTTGCCCTCAGGCGCAAGCAGTTCCTTGAATATCGGGTGGGACAGGGTCAGATGGTGGTGCAGTTTCTGCTCCAGCTGATCGCGAAAGGCTGCAGTAGATAAGGCCATTCAGGGTGTTCCTTGGGTGAGAGAGACAGGTGCCGTTGACCGCGATGGCCACAGGCAGAGTCGACGAAGGGCAACTCAGTCCAGGTTGAGTCGCAGCGCAAGGCTTTCCACGGGCTGGGCCATGTAATGGCCGCGATGCTTCACGCCATCGACACGTGCGTAGTCGTCCAGCACGCCGTAGGTCTGGAAGCCGAAGGTTTGCCATAACCGGTGTGCACGGGTGCCCTCGCGTACATCCAGGGTCAACAACTCGATACCTTGGGCCTGGCACAGGCGCACGACTTCGCTGAAAGCCCGTGCCACCAGGCCGGTCCCGCGATAGGCCGGGTGCACCACGCCCTTGCTCAGGTCGGCAATATGCCGGCAGTTCGGCATGCTGCTGCGCGAAACAATGACCAGGCAGGCCGGCCCCGCCATTGCCTGGCCGAGCAGGACATGGGTATTGCCGCCATGGATGCGCTCTTGCAACGAGGCCGTGAATTCGACGCTCTGCCCGGCAGACATCTCATGCTCGTAACCCAGAACACCGCCATCGCCAACCGTGCTGTTGATCAGTTGCATGATGGCCGGCGCGGTATCGCTGTCGGCCTGACGCAACCACTGCAACTGTGGCTCGCCAGGGGCCACCTGCTTTGAAGAGAGGGTGTTCATTGCGTAAATCCCTTGTGCGTACAAGCTGGGATTTAAACGTTTAAGTGCGATGCCGGGTAAGAAGGGAACCGGACAGGAAGCGGAAGGATAGTGACATCCACGACCAAAATGCCATCAGCACCCGAGGGCCAGGGGGTGACGAGATCGGCCAGGCGCCGTACCGACATATCTACCACCGTCTTTTCGTGCCCCTGCTTCAACCTTGCCGGCTTCATCTCAGCGCAAGGTACCCCCATGCATTCGACTCGCATCAACGTGATGGGCACGCATTACGTTATAGACCACCTCGGCCATGTGCCTCGCCCCGATCGTGAAGCCAACCGCGCCATCCGCCAATGGCTCGCAAAGCAAGGCCATGACCTGGACCCGGACCAGCTCGACGTCGTTACCCTTCACTATTGCCCGGACGGCGCAGGTGGCCATCTGGCCGCAATCAGCCAGCGCACCAGCCTGACTCAGGCACTGCTGGGCAACTGGCAGGGTGAGTCTGCCAGTGACATGTTCGGCAAGCTGCTGCAAGCACCGTGGGCCGGTGCGTTACCCGCAGGCCCGATACGATTGGTGGGAACCCTCCCGCAACCCGTCTTCAATCACTACGGGGCGCCCTTCGAAGTATTCAACGGCCTATTTCGGCGCACTACCCCGCAACGCTACGACGCTTCCACCCATTTGCCGGTAAGCGCCGAAGCCTTCCAGCAGTTCATCAGCAACCTGGACTTCCAGCAGCCTTTCAAGGCGGCGCTGGATGTGTACTGGCGTGACCATCTGCACAGTCACAGGCTGGCGCTTAAGCTCAACTTCATCGCAGCCTGCAACAGACAGGTCAGCGAGGGCAGCCTCAGCGAGCCTGCACGGCAACTGGTCTGGCAAGCGGCCGGGCTGATGCCACGGCGTAACAGGCTGCGATGCAGTACCTTGAGCATCTACGGCTATGCAGCGACCGACCTGCTGTACCTGAACGACCCCGCCACCGACCTGACGGTGCTGTACGTACCTGGCAACAGCTCACCGTTGCTGACGTTCAGCAGCGAACGAGAATTGAAGGCCTGGGTCGGCGAACAATGCAAAGACCCGAACAAACGCCAGGCCCTGAAACAGCATTTTCGCCTGGCAGATTGCCCGCAAGGCCTCGACTTCAGCGGCCTGGACACTGCCATGGAGGGGCTGGGCGCCTACCCTGAACGGCACCTGCTGCCTCCCGAACACGGCTATTTCAACGACGACGGCACCTGGCCGCCGCAGACCTATGTCAACTATCGACCTACCAGGTACAACCCAAGGATCAAGGGCGACCTTTTCCAGGCATTGGCCGAGCGCCAGCGTCAGCGCAGCTACGACGACGCCGCGTTTCTGATCACGGCTGACAGCGAAGTCATCAAGGCCAGGTGGCGTGGCTACCTGGCCACTACGCTCAACCTGCTGGCGCCACTGTGCCTGGTGGTACCCGGCCTGGGGCCGCTGCTGGCCATCGGTGGCATCGCCCAGCTTGGCCTGGGGCTCGACCAGGCAATCAACGGCAAGTCACTGCAGCAACAGCAAGAAGGTATCGGCAACATCACCTGGGGCCTGTTCAACGCCTTGCCCCTGGCAGCAGGCGCTGCCGCAAGGGGCAAGGCACTGTTCGAATTCAAGGTCGAGGGTTTCGCGCCGCCGACGCGGCTGAATGAACAGATCGGCTACCCTCTGAGCCCACTCTCGCCACCGCGCTTTCCCGAGCCCGAGGGCGCAAGCTACTTCCATATCACCGACCCGATAGAGCCACTGCCTGACTGTGACCAGGCGGTTGCCGACGCAGTCATTCGTACGCCCCAGTACGATGGTGAGCCAGACACCCTGGCAGCGAACATCAAGGGCTACAACGCCAGAATGATCTACGACATGGAGCGGGATGTTTTCATTCGGGCCGAAGACCTGAACCAGGTCGACCCTGTAGGCTTCGTGGCGGTACCCGACAGCCGGAACCTGAGCCCCGCGCCGCAAGGGCGCGTGGTTACCCATGCAATGCGCAACCGCACCCTGCGGGCGCTGGGCGTGGACCTGCCATTGCCGCTACAGGTACCTGCCAGAGCGCCGGGCAGTTGGCCAATACCCAAACGCATCTCCTGCATCTGGGTCGGTGACCGGGTCATCGGCCCGGAGCTGCTGGCCAATCTGGGCCAGAACGCAGCGCAGTTGCAAGACAGCGAATACAGCATACGGTTGTTCCTTTCCAGCACTGCCCGGCACGCCTATGCCGAAAACCTGGAGCTGCTGGCCAGTCATGCTCCGGGCTTGCAAGTTCTGCCGCTGGAGGAGCAGGCCTTCTTCAGGGCTTTTCGACAAAGCAGATACTACGCGCAGTACGACGCTGCCCTGGATGGCAACGGCGGCGTTGCCAGCAACTATGCATCGGCATGCGATGTGCTGCGCTACCCGATGCTGCACCACGAAGGTGGCTTGTACATGGATGTCGATGACACCTTGCTCGCGCCAGGCGAGTACTCATTGATCATCGACGGGCAACCGGTAGGTCCCGCCGGTGAACCCATCGATCAGGTCGAACTGAGCACGGACGCCACAGGGCTGCTGCTGGTACCGCCCATGTCCAATGAAAAGATGAGCATGAACAGCCTCTACAATTCCAGCCTTATCGGCAGCCACCCCGGCAACCCCACGCTGGAGGCCATTTCCGAAGAGATGTGCGCACGCTACCAGCTCAATCGCGACTTCTACGACAGCAAGCCCAGCCTGGCTGAAGACCCGGGGAATTTCTATGAGTATGCCAGGCGCCTGAGCTACCTCACCGGCCCTGCCCTGCTCAGCGACGTGGTCGATCGGCAACTGCCGAGCCTGCGCATCCTGCGACAGCTCACCAATCTCTATGGGATGCCGCGCATCAATGCCTACCGGTTCGTCGATCTGCCACGCATGCGCGATTCCGTGCGTACGCTCCTGCCCCTGAACCGCTTCGCCACTGTCGGTGGCAACCATTCCTGGAGCCGAACATGAACCCGCGCCAACCTGTGGTCGGCGCAGCCGGCCAAGACTACGTCAAGGCAATGCTGGGTTCCGTGCCTCGCCCTGACCGCAGTGCCAGTGCAGCCATCCGCGAATGGGCCAGCCAGCAGCGGCTGGACGTGGAACCCGACAACACGCTTGCAGTGACCTTGCATTGCAAATTCGTTCCCAAGCGGGGCTGGCTGGCCAAGATCGTCCAACAAATGAGCCTGACCGAAGCGCTACTTGGCAACTGGCAGCAAAGCGGCTACTCCAAGGTTGCCGAGCAAACCGCGCAGTTGCTGCTAAGAGGCGGGACGGCCACCGTCGACCTGCTTGGTGTACTGCCAGAGCTTTCCCTGCCACACGGTCGAGCGCCCTGGGCCCAGGCCTTCAGCAATAGTCAGGTGACGATCGTCGATGAATTGCCAGGAAGTGGCCTGGACCACGACATCGATGTGCACACCGAATTCCATGGCCTTTTCCGCCAGACCGCACCCATGCGCTACGACGCCAGCACTTATGTGCAGTTCGACGCCGCGACCTTCCAGTCCTTCATCTGGCAACTCGACTTCCAGGGTGTATTCAAACGCCAGCTCGATGACTTCTGGGCCCATGCCGCCAGCCAGTACAGCGTCAGCGCGTGCATCGCATTCCTCGCTGCCTGCAACCGGCAGGCATTGCGGGGCAACCTCAGTGAACAGGGGCGCAGCCTGGCGTGGCGGGCGGCAGGCGTGGAACGCTGGCACCACGGCGCCAGCCTCAGTGCCAACGGGGTAGACGCCAGGCTGCTGAACATCAATGGCTACCCATCAAGCGACATCCTTTGCCTGAGCGATATGCGCAGCCGCCTGACCTTGCTGTACCTACCGGGCAATGCGGCGCCGTTGCATGAGTTCGCCAACCCGGGCGCGATGCGTGCGTGGCTTGCCAGGCAGTGCCGCGACGCCGACAAACGGGCGGCCCTGCTTGCCCACTTCCGGGCCTGCGATATTCCGGACAGGATTGGCCGGTCGGGGTTGCGTCGGGTACTTCAGGGCATGGGCGATTTCCCACCCCGCCAGATCATCCTGCCTGCAACCAGCGTGTATCGCCTGGCCAGGGTATGGAACCCGCATACCCTGATCAACTACAAGGCGGACACCTTCAGCCCGCGCATCGAATACAACCTGTTCGAGGCATTTACGGTGGCACAACGTCAACGCAGCCAGGCTGACGCCGACTTCCTGATCACGCGGGACAGTGAAGTGACCAAGGCCGCATGGCGCCGCTATTTCTACCTGACCATGAACCTCGCCGCACCGTTTCTGCTGGTGGTCCCCGGACTGCTACCGCTGGCTGCTGTGGCGGGGGTCGCCCAATTTACAGTGGGCTTGGACCAGGCGCTGCACGCCAAGGATCCGGACCAACAGCTCGAAGGCGCCGAGCAAGCCGTGTTCGGTCTGCTGAACGCAGCCCCGGGGCTGGCGCGCGGGGTCAAGGCGACCAACGCGCTGTTCGGCCGACGCCCTATTGGCTTCATCAAACCGGTGAGGCTCAACGGCCGCACAGGCTACCCGCTGAGCCCGGTTTCGCCGCCGCGCTGGCCTGGGCCTGCGATGACACCCTATTTCCAGGACTTGGCAGTAGCGGGTGACCAAGTGGCCACCACCTTGCCCGGCGCGGACTCACACGTTGCCCGCTGCGTAACGCGGCGCAAGGCATTCGGCACAGGTGACGAACTGATCGGCGATGCGGGGAATGGCCCACACCCGCTGTACTACGACGCCCGACAGGACAGTTTCGTGCTCAAGTACCCCAACGGCACACGCGGCGCCCAGCACTATGTGGCCAGCGCCGATCCGCTGCAGTCCTCGATCAGCCGACTGCTGCCCGATACGGACCCGTTGCGGGAAATCAGCCCGACATCGCGCTCGCGCACGCTGCGGGCACTGGGTATCGATCTGCAGCTGCCCGTCGACCTCGATGCACTGGGGACTGCACCAGGCATACCCGTCCCCAGACAGGTATTACACATCTGGCTGGGTGACAGGATGATCGCCGGTGATTACCTGGCTGCGCTCGACAACAACGTGCAGGCACTGCGCAACAGCGATTTCACGCTCAAACTCTACCTGTCCAACGCCAACCCTCAGGCATTCGAACGTAACATGACCCTGCTGCAGCCCCGCATCGACAGGGGATTGAAGGTTGCAGTACTGGAGCAGCAGACTTTCTATCATCAATTCGCGGCAAGTGAATACTTCGACCAGTACCAGGCTGCGCTGGAAGGGAATGGCGGTGTGGCGAGCAACTTCTCCTCGGCCTCGGACATCTTGCGCTACCGCGTCCTGCACAGCGAAGGCGGCATCTACCTGGATATTGACGACCATCTGCTGGTCGAGCCGGACGCAACCGGGCAGCTGCGGGCAAAGATCGACAGCGTACCGCTCACCACGCCCCTCGACGGGCTGCTGTTGAGGAGCCCGGTGTGCAATGCGCAATTGGGCATGTATACAAGCTACAACACCAGCATGATTGGTAGCCGCGCTGGTAATCCGGTGCTGAACGCCATTTCCGACGAGATCCTGGCGCGCTACCTCACCCCGGAGGGCCAGGCGTTCTACAAAGTCCCCAAACCTCCGCGACAGCATGCGGCGGCATTCCAGGCCTATACCGAAAGACTCAACAGACTAACCGGGCCCGCGGTGCTCAACCATGTGATCGACCAACGTCTACCTGAGCTCTACACCTTCAGGCAGGTGGCGGACCTGGCAAACATGCACACCCTGAACTACGACGCGCTGCTGGATGAAGCAGCACAACGGCGTGCAGAGCTGCGGTTGCTACCCCTGGAAGAGGTCGCAATGGCCGGAAACGCTCAGGGTTACTGACGGCCGGACGGGCTTGCGCGGCCGCTGTGCCTGGGGCCGCACAAGACTCATGGCAATCAGTTGCCGCGATGCAGCTTGCTCATCAGCTCTGCCTCGGCCTGGGTCAGGCCGCAGCTTTCGGTCAGCTCGGCCACGCTGGCGCCCATACCCACCAGCTTGGCCGCCTGGGTGAAGGTGACGTTGTGCGGGTCGCGCTGTTCCAGTTGCTGGATCTTGTCGGGCAGCGGCGCAACCGCCACGCGCAAGTCATGCAGCGCCTCGCCCATGCGCACGGTACCGTTCTGGTAATCATCCAGGCGCTTGGCCAGGTCCTTGATGCGCTGGTCACGCAGCGCGTCACCCGCTGCCTGCTGCGCAGCCAGCTCGCGCTGGCGCTTGCTGTAGTTGAGGAAAAACCACAGGCTCAGCGCCCAGACCAGCGCCAGGAAGATGACAGCAACCTCGAGGATCAACTCAGATGTTCTCCAGCTCGGACCACTCTTCCTCGGTCATCATCTTGTCCAGCTCGACCAGGATCAGCAGTTCGCCGTTCTTGTTGCACACGCCCTGGATGAACTTGGCCGACTCTTCGTTACCCACGTTCGGCGCGGTCTCGATCTCGGACTGGCGCAGGTAGACCACCTCGGCCACGCTGTCGACCAGGATACCGACCACTTGCTTGTCGGCCTCGATGATGACGATACGGGTGTTGTCGGTGACTTCAGTCGGCATAAGGCCAAAGCGCTGGCGGGTGTCGATCACGGTCACCACGTTGCCGCGCAGGTTGATGATGCCCAGCACGTAGCTTGGTGCACCCGGCACCGGGGCGATCTCGGTGTAGCGCAACACTTCCTGCACCTGCATCACGTTGATGCCGTAGGACTCATTGTCCAGACGGAAGGTAACCCATTGCAGGATCGGATCTTCGGAACCTTGTGCAGACGACTTTTTCATTCCCCTACCCTCAAAATCCGCCATAGGCGGTGTGTTCGGTGTCATTTCTGTTTGGCGTGCATCTGCTTGACCGCACCACTGGCGATCAGCTCGGCCAGTGCAGCGACGTCGAGCAGCGCACACATGTGTTCAATAACCGTGCCGGCCAGCCACGGGCGCTGGCCACGCTGGCTGCGCCACTTGATCTCGGACGGGTCCAGGCGCAGCGAGCGGCTGACCTGGTGTACGGCCAGCCCCCATTCGTAGCCCTGCACGGAAATCACGTACTGCAGGCCCTGGCGAAAATCATCGCGGTAGCGATCGGGCATCACCCAGCGCGCGGTGTCCAGCACCTTCAGGTTGCCGGCCTGGCAGGTCAGGATGCCGAGAAACCAATCCGGCTGGCCGAATAGTGGTGTCAGTTCCTGGCCGGCCAGGGTGTAGATCGAGCCCAGGCACACCAGCGGCACCGCCAGGGTCAGGCCCGCCACGTCGAACAGCAGGCATTCGAACGGCTCGGCGGCCCAGACCGGGCGGCCATCGACCGTGGCCGGGGGCACGGGTACCTGCGGCGCCGGCAGGTGTACGTCCACCAGCGGCACTGCCGGCTCCACGGTCTGCTCCTCGACCAGCACCGGGATGCTGGCCTCGGCCACCACCTCGCGCTCGACTACCGTCACTACCGGTGCCTCCACCGGCATCACCTGTGGCAGCACCGCCAGCCTGGGCTCGGCGAACGGCCGTGGTGCGGGGCTCACGGTTGCGTCGGCTGACGCCGGCCTGGCTTGCTGCAAGGCATCACGCACCTGCTCTTCGCGCACCGCTTCGGCGAACTCGTCCGCCGCAGCTGGCGCCTCGAACAGGTCTTCAGCTTCGGTGGCTTCCTGCAGCAGGCCGTCGAGGTACGACTGCAGGGCCATCTGTGGCCGGGTACTGGTTTGCCGGGTCTGGGTCATCAGGCCACCTGCGCCGTAGTCTTGTAGGTCAGCAGGTGCTTGAGCAGCGCCCTGTAGGCAACCAGACCGCGGCTCTTGCTATCGAATTGCGAGGGCGTGACGCCCTTGCGGCTGGCATCGCGCAGGCGCGTATCCACCGGGATATAGCCCTGCCACACATGCTGGCCGTAGGTGTCACGCAGCAGCTTGAGCGTGGCCAGCGAGGCCTGGGTGCGGCGGTCGAACAAGGTCGGCACGATCTGGTACGGCAGCGCCTGCTTGCGCGAGCGGTTGACCATGGCCAGGGTCCCGACCATGCGCTCCAGGCCCTTTACCGCGAGAAATTCGGTTTGCACCGGAATCACCAGCTGCTGGCTGGCTGCCAGGGCATTGACCATCAGCACACCGAGCAAGGGTGGGCTGTCGATCAGGGCATAGTCGAAATCCTGCCACAGCTGCGCCAGACTCTTGGCGATCACCAGGCCCAGGCCGTTCTGCCCCGGTGACTGGCGCTCCAGCACCGCCAGCGCGGTACTCGACGGCAACAGCGAGATGCGTTCGTCACTGGTAGGCAGCAGCAGTTGCCCGGGCAGGCCCTCGGGCACCGTGCCCTTGTGCAGGAACAGGTCGTAGCAGCTGTGCTCCAGGGCATCGGGGTTGTGCCCGAAATAGCTGGTCATCGAGCCGTGCGGGTCGAGGTCGACGACGACCACGCGCTTGCCGGCCTCGGCCAGCAGGCCGGCCAGGGCGATGGTAGTGGTGGTCTTGCCGACGCCACCTTTTTGATTGGCTACTGCCCAGACTCTCATCAAGCAAACTCTATCTATTGATTTGGCAGGGACACTGCTGGGGCAACTGTCTTGCTCAACATCGGAAAGCTGGCGCGATCAGTGTAGGAGCGGGTTTACCCGCGAACACCGGCGCAGCCGGTGCCATGCACCGTGTCACCTTCTTCGCGGGTGAACCCGCTCCCACAGAGGACCGCTACATTCAACTACTTGGCAGCGTCGGGGAATTGACGAATCACTGCCCCGCCACCGTTGCTGGCGTTGCCGGTGCACTTTGTGTGCCAGCCCGGCGCAATGCAGCATCCGGCGTGGCATTGGCACTGCCCGAGCCAGTCAGGCTGCGGCGCACTTCGAGGTTGCGCGAAATCACCAGCACCACGCGGCGATTGCGCGCACGGCCTTCGGCAGTGTCGTTGCTGGCAACCGGCTGGTACTCGCCATAGCCGACCGAGGCCATGCGTGCCGGGTTGACCCCTTCCATGGCCAGCAGGCGCACGATGCTTGCCGCCCGAGCCGAAGACAACTCCCAGTTGGTCGGGTACTGCGCAGTGCGGATCGGCAAGTTATCGGTAAAGCCTTCGACGTGAACCGGGTTGGCGAACGGCTTGAGAATGCCGGCCACTTTCTCGATGATCGCAAATGCCTTGTCGCTGGGCATGGCATCGCCGCTGCCGAACAGCAACGAGGAATTGAGCTCGATCTCGATCCACAGTTCATTGCCGCGCACAGTCATCTGGTCGCTCTTGATCAGGTCGCCAAAGGCATCGCGCACGTCATCGCTGATGGTTTTCAGCGGGTCAATACTGGTCGCCCCAAGGCCCGCATCGGTCTGCTCGCTGTCCTTCACCAACGGCTCGGCCGGGCGCACGCTCAGCGGCCGCTCTTCACCGATGGGGATCGGCTTCATGCTGCGCTCGGGGTCGTTGAACACCCCGAGCAAGGCCTGGGAAATGACCTTGTACTTGCCCTCGTTGATCGAGGAAATCGAGTACATCACCACGAAAAAGGCGAACAGCAGAGTAATGAAGTCGGCGTACGACACCAGCCAGCGTTCGTGGTTTTCGTGCTCCTCGGTATGACGACGGCGACGCATGGGTTACTCCATGAAGCCTTGCAGCTTCAGCTCGATCGAGCGCGGGTTCTCACCCTCGGCAATCGACAGCAGGCCCTCGAGCAGCATCTCGCGGTAGCGCGACTGGCGCATGACGATGGCCTTGAGCTTGCTGGCGATCGGCAGCAGCACCAGGTTGGCGCTGGCCACGCCGTAGATGGTCGCGACAAAGGCCACGGCAATGCCGTTGCCCAACTGCGACGGGTCGGCCAGGTTGCCCATCACGTGAATCAGGCCCATCACCGCACCGATGATGCCGATTGTCGGCGCGTAGCCGCCCATGCTCTCGAACACCTTCGCGGCCTGGATATCACGGCTTTCCTGGGTCAGGAAGTCGACTTCGAGGATGCTGCGGATGGCCTCCGGCTCGGCACCATCCACCAGCAGCTGCAGGCCCTTGCGCGCATAAGGGTCAGGCTCGCTGTCAGCCACCCCTTCCAGGCCCAGCAGGCCTTCCTTGCGCGCGGTCAGGCTCCAGTTGACGACGCGGTCGATCCCGCCCGCCAGGTCGACCCGTGGCGGAAACAGGATCCAGCGCAGAATCTGCAAGGCACGCTTGAACGACGACAGCGGCGACTGCAGCAAGGCCGCCGCCAGGGTGCCGCCCAGCACGATCAGTGCCGCCGGGCCATTGATCAGGGCGCCGACATGGCCGCCTTCGAGGAAGTTGCCACCGACGATGGCGACAAACGCGAGGATCAGGCCGATCAGGCTGAGCACGTCCATCAGACGCACGCCTCCACCAGGTGCTTGCCGATTTCGTCCAGGCTGTACACCGCGTCGGCCAGGTTGGCCTTGACGATGGCCATGGGCATGCCATAGATCACGCAGCTGGCTTCATCCTGGGCCCAGACCGTGCTGCCGCCCTGCTTGAGCAGGCGCGCCCCTTCACGACCATCGGCACCCATGCCGGTAAGCACCACCGACAGCACCTTGTCGCCATACGACTTGGCCGCCGAGCCGAAGGTGATGTCCACGCACGGTTTGTAGTTCAGACGCTCGTCACCGGGCAGGATTTTCACCGCGCCACGGCCGTCGATCATCATCTGCTTGCCACCTGGGGCCAGCAGGGCCAGGCCCGGGCGCAGCATGTCGCCGTCCTCGGCTTCCTTGACGCTGATGCGGCACAGCTTGTCCAGGCGCTCGGCAAAGGCCTTGGTGAACGCCGCCGGCATGTGCTGGATCAGTACGATCGGCGCCGGGAAGTTGGCCGGCAGCTGGGTCAGCACCCGCTGCAGGGCGACCGGGCCGCCCGTGGAGGTACCGATGGCCACCAGTTTGTATGGCTTGCGCTTGGGTGCCGGCGAATGCGCTGGCGCCGCTGCCGGGGCCGCTGCACGGGCAGGCGCAGGCGTGCGCGCCGCTGCCGGGCTGGCGAAACTGCTGGCAGCTGCGTGACCGCTGCCTGCTGGCGCGGGTACGGGTGCGGCAACCGGCGCATGGCTGGCGTAGCTGCCAAAACGGCGGTTGCTGCGGGAAATGGTATGCACCTTCTCGCACAGCAGTTGCTTGACCTTGTCGGGGTTGCGCGAGATGTCCTCGAAGTTCTTCGGCAGGTAATCCACCGCACCGGCATCCAGCGCATCGAGGGTGACACGGGCGCCTTCATGGGTCAGCGACGAGAACATCAACACCGGCGTCGGGCAGCGCTGCATGATGTGCCGCACCGCGGTGATGCCGTCCATCATGGGCATTTCGTAGTCCATGGTGATGACATCGGGCTTCAGCGCCAGCGCCTGGTCGATTGCTTCCTTGCCGTTGGTCGCGGTACCCACTACCTGGATCGTCGGATCCGCCGAGAGGATTTCCGAGACGCGGCGGCGGAAGAAACCGGAATCATCCACCACCAGGACCTTGACTGCCATAAACACTCCATTAGGCGGCGCAACCCGCCAGGGTGCGCCACCGAAATCAAATACGCCGCGCGGCGTAACGCTTGAGCATGCTCGGGACGTCGAGAATCAACGCGATGCGACCGTCGCCGGTGATGGTGGCCCCGGACATGCCCGGGGTGCCCTGCAGCATCTTGCCCAGCGGCTTGATTACCACTTCTTCCTGGCCAACCAGTTGATCGACGACAAAGCCGATGCGCTGGGTGCCGACCGACAGGATCACCACGTGGCCCTCGTGCTGCTCTTCGTGCACCTGGCCCTGGACCAGCCAGCGCTTGAGGTAGAACAGCGGCAGCGCCTTGTCGCGTACGATCACCACTTCCTGGCCGTCGACCACGTTGGTGCGCGACAGGTCGAGGTGGAAAATCTCGTTGACGTTGACCAGCGGGAAGGCAAACGCCTGGTTGCCCAGCATCACCATCAGGGTGGGCATGATCGCCAGGGTCAGCGGCACTTTGATGACGATCTTCGAGCCTTGGCCCTTGGCCGAGAAGATGTTGATCGAGCCGTTGAGCTGGGAGATCTTGGTCTTCACCACGTCCATGCCCACACCACGACCGGACACGTCGGAAATCTCGGTCTTGGTCGAGAAGCCCGGGGCGAAGATCAGGTTGTAGCAGTCCGACTCGCTCAGGCGCTCGGCGGCATCCTTGTCCATCAGGCCCTTTTCCACGGCCTTGGCGCGCAGGATGTTAGGGTCCATGCCCTTGCCGTCGTCGGAGATCGACAGCAGGATGTGGTCGCCTTCCTGCTCGGCCGACAGCACCACGCGGCCGGTACGCGCCTTGCCGGAGGCTTCACGCTCCTCGGGCATCTCCACGCCATGGTCGACGGCATTGCGCACCAGGTGCACCAACGGGTCGGCCAGGGCCTCGACCAGGTTCTTGTCGAGGTCGGTCTCTTCGCCGACCAGCTCCAGGTTGATTTCTTTCTTGAGCTGGCGGGCCAGGTCACGCACCAGGCGCGGGAAGCGGCCGAAGACTTTCTTGATCGGCTGCATGCGGGTTTTCATCACCGCGGTCTGCAGGTCGGCGGTGACCACGTCGAGGTTGGACACGGCCTTGGACATGGCCTCGTCACCGCTGTTAAGGCCCAGGCGCACCAGACGGTTACGCACCAGCACCAGTTCGCCGACCATGTTCATGATCTCGTCCAGGCGCGCGGTATCGACCCGCACAGTGGTTTCCGCTTCGCTGGCGCCATGCTTGTCGGCGGCCGGGGCAGGGGCGCGGGGTGCTGCAGCAGGTTTGCTGGCAGGCGCAGGAGCCGGGGCAGCAGCTGCTGCTGGCTTGGCCACGGGCTGGCTGTCGGCCTTGGCCGCTGCCGGCGCTTGCACCTTGGTTGCAGCCGGGGCTTCGACGGCGGCCACGTCGCCGCCAAACTTGCCTTTGCCGTGCAACTGGTCCAGCAGCGCCTCGAACTCGTGCTCGCTGATTTCATCGCTGGCTGCACTGGTGTCAGTTGCAGCAGGCGCCGGCGCCTTGGCAGCGGGCAAGGCATCGGCCTGGAAGGTACCCTTGCCATGCAACTGGTCCAGCAGTGATTCGAATTCGGCGTCGGTAATTTCGTCGCTGGCCACTTCCGGCGCGCTGGCAACCGGCTGCGCGGCAACCTCGGCGCTGAACTGGCCTTTGCCGTGCAACTGGTCGAGCAGCGACTCGAACTCGGCGTCGGTGATTTCGTCACCTTCACCGCTCACGGTCTCGCCCTGCATCTGCTCGTCGGCCGCAGCTTGCGCCTTGACCGCATCGAGCGAATCGAGCAGCTGTTCGAACTCGCTGTCGGTGATGTCCTGCTCCTCGGCAGGCGCTTCGGCAACCGGTGCCGGTGCTGCGGCGGCAGGCGCTTCAACGGCCACGGCGCCCCCCGGCTCGGCCAGGCGCGACAGCGCCGCCAAAAGCTCGGGGGTAGCCGGGGTCACTTCGGTGCGCTCGCGCACCTGGCCAAACATGCTGTTGACCGTATCCAGTGCCTCGAGCACCACATCCATCAGTTCCGCGTCGACCCGGCGCTCACCTTTGCGCAGGACATCGAACACGTTCTCGGCGATATGGCAGCACTCCACCAGCTCGTTCAGCTGAAGGAAGCCGGCGCCCCCTTTTACAGTGTGGAAACCGCGAAAGATCGCATTGAGCAGGTCGGCATCGTCGGGCCGGCTTTCCAGCTCGACCAGTTGCTCGGACAGTTGCTCAAGAATTTCGCCGGCTTCTACCAGGAAATCCTGGAGGATTTCTTCATCGGCGCCGAAGCTCATCAAACGTGCTCCTTAAAAACCCAGGCTGGACAGCAGATCATCGACATCGTCCTGACCGGACACAACGTCTTCACGCTTATCGGCATGAATCTGCGGACCTTCACCCCGAGTCGGATGTTTTTCTCGATCTTTTTCTGCGCGCAGCTGATCGTGGTCATGCTGGATGCCCGCGAAGCGGTCGACCTGGCTGGCCATCAGCACCAGTTTGAGCAGGTTGCTTTCCACCTCGGTGACCAGGGTGGTGACGCGCTTGATCACCTGGCCGGTCAGGTCCTGATAGTCCTGGGCCAGCAGAATGTCGTTGAGGTGCCCGGCGACCTTGCGGTTGCCCTCGGCGCTGTGCGTCAGGAAACTGTCGATGCGTTTGACCAGGTCACGGAACTCCGGCGCAGCCACTTCACGGCGCATGAAACGCTGCCAGTCGGCGCTCAGTGCATGTGCCTCGCTGGCCAAATCGTTGAGCACCGGGGTGCTTTCCTCGACCAGGTCCATGGTGCGGTTGGCCGCGCCCTCGGTAAGCCTGACCACGTAAGACAGGCGCTCGGTGGCGTCGGTAATCTGCGACACCTCCTCGGCCTGCGGCATGGTCGGGTCGATCTGGAAACTGACGATGGCACTGTGCAGCTCGCGGGTCAGCTTGCCGACTTCCTGGTACAGGCCGCGGTCGCGGGTCTGGTTCAGCTCATGAATCAGCTGCACCGCCTCGCCGAAACGGCCCCGCTCCAGGCTTTCGACCAGCTCCTGGGCATGCTTCTTCAGGGTCGATTCGAACTCGCCCAAAGACGTTTGTGATGAATCCATGGCGCGCCCCCTGACGTGACTCAGCCGTTGACGCGTTCGAAGATCTTCTCGATCTTTTCTTTGAGCACCTGGGCGGTGAACGGCTTGACCACGTAACCATTGACGCCGGCCTGGGCCGCTTCGATGATCTGGTCGCGCTTGGCTTCGGCGGTCACCATCAGTACCGGCATGCTCTTCAGCTTGTCGCTGGCACGCACTTTACGCAGCAGGTCGATGCCGGACATGCCAGGCATGTTCCAGTCGGTCACCAGGAAGTCGTAGTGGCCGTTCTCCAGCATCGGCAGCGCCGTGGTGCCGTCATCGGCTTCTTCGGTGTTGGTGAAGCCCAGGTCACGCAACAGGTTCTTGATGATCCGCCGCATCGTCGAAAAGTCGTCAACGATGAGGATTTTCATGTCTTTGTTCAAGTAGACCTCCAAGCAGTCTCAAACGCGCTCGGCCCCGAGCGCGCATTCACAATTCGGTACAACGTAGAAAACGACTGCAACGACAGCGGGCTCAACGCGCCCGCCATTCCCCCAGGCGGCTGCGCAGGCGCGCGGCACACTGGCTGTGCAACTGGCTGACCCGCGACTCGCTGACCCCCAGCACCTCACCGATTTCCTTGAGGTTCAGCTCTTCGTCGTAGTACAGCGCCAGCACCAGGCGCTCACGCTCCGGCAGGTTGGCGATGGCCTCGGTCAGGGCGACCTGGAAGCGCTCGTCCTCCAGGCCACGCGCAGGTTCTACCTGGCCACTGGCACCATCCTCATGCAGCCCTTCGTGCTCGCCGTCCTGCAACAGGTCGTCGAAGCTGAACAGGCGGCTGCCCAAGGTATCGTTCAAGATCCCGTAGTAATCATCGAGACTCAATTGGAGTTCGGCAGCAACTTCATGATCTTTAGCGTCACGTCCGGTTCTGGCTTCAACCGCACGCATCGCGTCGCTGACCATGCGGGTGTTGCGGTGCACCGAACGCGGTGCCCAGTCGCCCTTGCGCACTTCATCGAGCATGGCCCCGCGAATGCGGATGCCGGCGTAGGTTTCAAAGCTGGCGCCCTTGCTGGCGTCGTATTTGTTGGCTACTTCCAGCAGGCCGATCATGCCGGCCTGGATCAGGTCCTCGACCTGCACGTTGGCCGGCAACCGCGCCAGCAGGTGGTAGGCAATGCGCTTGACCAGCGGGGCGTAGCGTTCGATCAGCTCGTACTGGGCGTCTTTCGACGCTCGGCTGTACATCTTGAAACCGCTGGCGTTCATAGCACTGGACCCGCGCTGGTGGGTTGCACCAGACGCTCGACAAAGAACTCCAGATGGCCACGCGGGTTGGCCGGCAGCGGCCAGCTGTCGACCTTCTGGGCTATCGCCTTGAAGGCCAGCGCGCACTTGGACCGTGGGAAAGCTTCGTACACGGCACGCTGCTTCTGCACCGCCTTGCGCACGCACTCGTCATACGGCACAGCACCCACATACTGCAGGGCAACGTCGAGGAAACGGTCGGTGACCTTGGTCAGCTTGGCGAACAGGTTACGGCCTTCCTGCGGGCTCTGCGCCATGTTGGCCAGCACGCGGAAACGGTTCATGCCGTAGTCGCGGTTGAGCAGCTTGATCAGGGCGTAGGCGTCGGTGATCGAGGTGGGTTCGTCGCATACCACCAGCAGCACCTCCTGTGCCGCGCGGACGAAGCTGACCACCGAATCACCGATACCCGCCGCGGTGTCGATCACCAGCACGTCGAGGTTGTCGCCAATTTCGCTGAACGCCTGGATCAGCCCGGCATGCTGGGCCGGGGCCAGGTGCACCATGCTCTGCGTGCCCGAGGCAGCCGGTACGATGCGCACACCACCGGGGCCCTGCAACATCACGTCGCGCAATTCGCAGCGCCCTTCGATGACATCGGCCAGGGTCCGCTTGGGGGTAAGGCCCAGCAGCACGTCGACATTGGCCAGGCCCAGGTCGGCGTCGAGCAGCATGACCCTGCGGCCAAGCTCGGCCAGCGCCAGGGACAGGTTCACTGAAACGTTAGTCTTGCCGACGCCACCTTTGCCACCGGTCACGGCGATCACCTGTACGGGATGCATGCTACCCATGTCTGTTCTTTACCTTGTCTCGCTGGGACTCAGGCCACACGTAGGGCAATTCTGCGTACCCTTTGGCATAGCTACCTTGCACACACTTCATCATCAACCCGCTCGCCGTGGGTTGTGATAGAGATCAGCGAACATGTCGGCCATGGCCTCTTCGCTGGGCTCGTCCTGCTGCTGCACATTGACCGCGCGGGTGACCAACTGGTGCCCCCGAGGCAGGTGCAGGTCGTCAGGAATGCGCGGCCCATCGGTCAGGTAGGCCACTGGCAGTTCATGACTGATGGCAAGGCTCAGCACATCGCCAAGGCTCGCCGTTTCATCGAGTTTGGTCAGGATGCAACCAGCCAGGCCGCAGCGCTTGTAGCTGTGGTAGGCAGCAGTCAGCACCTGCTTCTGGCTGGTGGTGGCCAGCACCAGGTAGTTCTTCGCGGCAATGCCACGCCCGGCCAGGGTTTCAAGTTGCATGCGCAGGGCCGGGTCACTGGCCTGCAGGCCAGCGGTATCGATCAGCACCACGCGCTTGCGCAGCAGCGGCTCCAGCGCCGCGGCCAGCGACTGGCCCGGGTCGACGTAGGTCACAGGCACGTTAAGGATGCGGCCCAGGGTCTTGAGCTGCTCCTGGGCGCCGATGCGGAAGCTGTCCATGCTCACCAGCGCCAGGTTCTGCGCCCCGTACTTGAGCACGTAGCGGGCGGCCAGCTTGGCCAGGGTGGTGGTCTTGCCCATGCCGGCCGGGCCGACCATGGCGATCACCCCACCCTCTTCGATCGGCTCGACCTCGGGGATTTCGATCATCCGCGCCAGATGCGCCAGCAACATGCGCCAGGCCTGACGTGGCTCGTCGATCTCGGCGGTCAGGTCCAGCAGCTCACGGGCGATCGGCCCGGACAGACCGATGCGCTGCAGCCGGCGCCAGACGGTGGCCTGCTGCGGCTTGCTGCCTTGCAGCTGGTTCCAGGCCAGCGAGCCGAGCTGCACTTCCAGCAGCTCGCGCAGGCCCGAAAGCTCGGAGCGCATGGCATCGAACAGGCGCGGATCGACCGGCGCCGACGCAGGGGCTGGCGCAGCGGCCTCGGGCGCATCGATGTGCGGTTCGACCAACGGCTCGGCGGCGGTCAGCGACTGCCCGGCGAACAATTGGCGGTTGTTGTCGCTGCTGTCCTGACGATGATCCAGTTCGGCCTGGGCAGTGGCGATGCGCGTATGGGTCTTGCGCAGCTCTTCTTCCAGTTCGGCGTTGGGCACACGCGGGGCCAGGGCAGACAGCTTGTAGTCCAGCGCGGCCGTCAGTTCGACACCGCCGGCGATGCGACGGTTGCCGATGATGGCGGCATCGGCGCCCAGCTCATCACGGACCAGCTTCATGGCCTGACGCATATCGGCGGCGAAAAATCGCTTAACTTGCATTATCCCCTACCTCAGCCGTTAGGGCCCACGGTGGCAACGATGGTGACTTGCTTGTTGTCCGGTATTTCCTGATACGCCAGAACATGCAAATTCGGTACAGCCAGACGACCGAAACGCGACAGCATGGCGCGGATCGGGCCGGCGACCAGGAGGATGGCCGGTTGGCCCTGCATTTCCTGGCGCTGGGCCGCCTCGATCAACGAACGCTGCAGCTTCTCGGCCATGCTCGGTTCCAGAAGAACACCGTCTTCCTGACCTTGCCCGGCCCTTTGCAGACTATTGAGCAAAATCTGTTCCAACCTTGGCTCCAGGGTAATCACTGGCAGCTCCGACTCAACGCCGACAATGCTTTGCACGATGGCGCGACACAATCCGACGCGCACCGCCGCCACCAGCGCGGCGGTATCTTGACTCTTGCCGGCGTTGTTAGCGATCGCCTCGGCGATACTGCGGATATCGCGTACGGGCACCTGTTCCGACAACAGCGCCTGCAGCACCTTGAGCAGGCCCGACAACGAAATGACACCCGGCACCAGCTCTTCTGCAAGTTTAGGCGATGCCTTGGCCAACACCTGCAGCAGTTGCTGGACCTCTTCATGGCCGATCAGTTCGTGGCAGTGCTTCTGCAGAATCTGGTTCAGGTGCGTAGCCACCACGGTACTGGCATCGACCACGGTGTAGCCCAGCGACTGCGCCTGGGAACGCTGGCCGACATCAATCCACACGGCCTCCAGGCCGAACGCCGGATCGCGTGCGGCAATGCCGTTGAGAGTACCGAACACCTGCCCCGGGTTGATTGCCAGTTCGCGATCCGGGTAGATCTCGGCTTCGGCCAGGATCACCCCCATCAGGGTCAGGCGATAGGCGCTGGGCTGCAGGTCAAGGTTGTCGCGGATGTGCACGGTGGGCATGAGGAAGCCCAGGTCCTGCGACAGCTTCTTGCGCACGCCCTTGATTCGCGCCAGCAATTGGCCACCCTGGTTGCGATCGACCAGCGGGATCAGCCGGTAGCCGACCTCCAGGCCAATCATGTCGATCGGCGTGACGTCATCCCAGCCCAGCTCCTTGGTTTCCAGCGCGCGTTGTGGCGATGGCAGCAGGTCCTGCTGGCGCTGCGCTTCCTGCAGCGCCTGCGCCTTGGCCTTCTGCTGCTTCTTCCACACCAGGTACGCGCCACCACCAGCCAGCAGGCCAAGGCTGAGGAAGGCCACGTGCGGCATGCCCGGCACCAGGCCCATGACGATCATCAGCGCGCCGGACACCGCCAGGGCCTTGGGCGAATCGAACATCTGCCGGTTGATCAGCTTGCCCATGTCCTCGGAGCCCGAGGCGCGGGTAACCATGATCGCGGCAGCGGTCGACAGCAGCAGTGATGGCAATTGCGCCACCAAACCGTCACCGATAGTCAGCAAGGCGTACACCTTGCCGGCATCGCCAAAGCTCATGCCGTGCTGCAGCATGCCGATCAGCATGCCGCCGATCAGGTTAATGAACAGGATCAGCAAACCGGCGATGGCGTCACCGCGAACGAACTTGCTGGCACCGTCCATCGAACCGTAGAACTCGGCCTCCTGCGCCACTTCGGCACGACGGTGCTTGGCCTGGGCCTGGTCGATCAGGCCGGCATTGAGATCGGCGTCGATGGCCATCTGCTTGCCGGGCATGGCGTCGAGGGTGAAACGCGCGCTCACCTCCGAGATACGCCCGGCACCCTTGGTCACCACCACGAAGTTGATGATCATGAGGATGGCGAACACCACGGCACCGACCACGTAGTTACCGCCGATCACCACCTCGCCGAAGGCCTGGATCACCTTGCCGGCGGCGCCATGGCCCTCCTGGCCATGCAGCATCACCACCCGGGTGGAAGCCACGTTCAGGGCCAGGCGCAACAGCGTGGCCACCAGCAGGATGGTAGGGAACGCAGCGAAGTCGAGCGGGCGCAGGGCGTAGACGCAGACCAGCAGGACCACGATCGACAGGGCGATGTTGAAAGTGAAGAACACATCGAGCAGGAACGGCGGTATCGGCAACATCATCATTGCCAACATCACCAGCAGCAACAGCGGTACACCCAGGTTGCCCCGACCGAGCCCGGCCAGGTTGTTACGGGCGTTGCTGATTAACTGAGTGCGATCCACCGCGAGTCCTCTTGATGCAAAACTTTGACGCACAGGGGGCGCCTGGCGCTGGCTTTGCAAGAAGCTTTCCAACTTTGCTCGATGGGGGATTTATGTTGCCTGTTCCGGCCTCTTCGCGGGTGAACCCGCTCCCACAGGGACCGCAGCAGAGGACCTGTGGGAGCGGGTTCACCCGCGAAAGGGCCAGAAGCCCTGACACAAGGTCAACTGTCGCGGCGCAGGTCCGGCGGAATCGGCAGGTCGTCCTTAAGCGGCTCTGGCCGCTTGCCCTTGCCAGCCCGGTACTGGCGGATCTGGAACACGTAGGCCAGCACCTGCGCCACCGCCAGGTAAAGCCCGGCAGGGATTTCCTGTTCGAGCTCGGTGGAGTAGTAGATCGCCCGCGCCAATGCCGGTGATTCGAGGATCTGGACCTTGTGCTCCACACCGATCTCGCGAATCTTCAAGGCAATGAAATCCGTCCCCTTGGCAAGCAGCAACGGCGCTGCCCCACCTTTTTCCGGGTCGTACTGCAAGGCCACCGCATAATGCGTCGGGTTGGTGATGATCACGTCGGCCTGCGGCACAGCCGCCATCATGCGCCGCTGCGATACCTCGCGCTGCAGCTGGCGAATACGCTGCTTGACCTCAGGCTTGCCTTCGCTGTCCTTGTACTCGTCGCGCACTTCCTGCTTGGTCATCTTCATTTTCTTGTGGGTCTGCCACAGCTGGAACGGCACGTCAGCCGCCGCGATCAGCAGCAGCCCGGCCGACATCCACAACGCACTCCAGCCCACTACCTGCAAGCTGTGGATGATCGCCTGCTCCAGCGGCTCGTTGGCGATCGACAGCAAGGCCTGGCGATCGCTGACCAGCACCACCACCGCCACCACCAGGATCACGAAGAACTTGGCCAGCGCCTTGAGCAGCTCGGTCAGGGCGTGCATCGAGAACATGCGTTTGATACCCGACAGCGGGTTCATGCGGCTGAACTTGGGCTGCAGCAGGCTGCCGGAGAACAGGAAACCGCTCAGTGCGATGGGTGCCACGAAGGAGATCACGAAGAGCAGGATCAGCACCGGCTGCGTCGCCCAAATCGCCATCTTGCCCGAGGCCAACAGGAAGGCGCTCATAGCCCGCTCGTCGACGATGATGTCGCGGGTCAGGCTGAAGTTCATGCGCATCATCTCCAGCAGCGTCTCGGCCAGGTGGCCGCCGAAGGCCAGCAGGCCACCGGCGCCGGCCAGGGTCACCGCCACCGTGTTCAGCTCCTTGGAGCGCGCGATCTCGCCTTTCTCGCGAGCATCGCGCTTGCGCTTTTCGGTGGGGTCTTCTGTCTTGTCCTGACCGCTCTCGCTTTCCGCCATGCTCAGCGCGCCCTCGCCAGTTCACGCAGCCATTGCAGCGCTTCGCTGGCCAATGCCTGGTAGTGGGACAGCACATCGGCCAGGCCGACCCAGAAAATGAACATGCCCATGACCAGGGTCAGCGGGAAACCGATGGAGAAAATGTTCAGTTGCGGCGCGGCGCGGGTCATCACACCAAAGGCAATGTTCACGACCAACAGCGCGGCGATCACCGGCAGAATCAGCAGCAGGCCTGCGGCAAATACCCAGCCCAGGCGCCCGGCCAGCTCCCAGAAATGGTTGACTACCAGTGCGTTGCCCACCGGCAAGGTGGTGAAGCTTTCGGTCAGCACCTCGAACACCACCAGGTGGCCATTCATCAGCAGGAACAACACACTTACCAGCATGGTCATGAACTGGCTGATCACCGTGACGTTGACCCCGTTGGCTGGGTCGACCATCGAAGCGAAGGCCATACCCATCTGCACCGCGACGATCTGCCCGGCAATCACGAACACCTGGAACAGCAACTGCAAAGCCAGGCCGAACAGCGCGCCGACAATGATCTGCTCGGCACACAGCAGCAAACCGCGCAGGCTCAGCGGGTCGAACTCAGGCAGGGGGGGCAGTGCCGGGACGATTACCACGGTAATAGCCACCGCCACGTACAGGCGCACCCGCGCCGGCAGCATGCGGGTGCCGAGGATGGGCATGGTCATCAGCACCGCCGTCACCCGGAACAACGGCAGGATGAAGGTCGCGACCCAGGTGCCGATCTGCGTGTCGGTCAGCTCCAGCATCGGCGCGTCAACCGATCAGCTGCGGGATGTTGGTGTAGAGACTGGTGATGTACTCCATGAACTTCTGCACCAGCCACGGCCCGGCGATGATCAACGTCACCAGCATCACCAACAGGCGCGGCAGGAAACTCAGGGTCTGTTCGTTGATCTGCGTGGCGGCCTGGAACATCGCCACCACCAGGCCCACCAGCAGGCTCGGCACCACCAGCACGGCAACCATCAGCGTGGTAAGCCATAACGCATCACGGAACAGGTCGACAGCGACTTCAGGTGTCATCGGCGGCTCTCCTTGACGGCGTCAGACGCCGCCGAAACTACTGGCCAGGGTACCCATGATCAGCGCCCAGCCATCGACCAGCACGAACAGCATGATCTTGAACGGCAGCGAGATGATCAGTGGCGACAGCATCATCATGCCCATGGCCATCAGCACGCTGGCCACCACCATGTCGATGATCAGGAACGGGATGAAAATCATGAAACCGATCTGGAACGCGGTCTTCAGCTCGGAGGTGACGAACGCCGGCACCAGGATCGTCAGCGGCACCTGGTCCGGGCCGGCGATGTCTGTACGCTTGGACAGGCGCATGAACAGGTCGAGGTCGCTTTGCCGGGTTTGTGCCAGCATGAAGTCCTTGAGCGGCCCCTGGGCCTTGTCGATGGCCTGCTGGGCGGTCATCTGCTCCTTCAGGTACGGCTGCAGGGCGTCCTGGTTCACCCGGTCGAACACCGGCGCCATGATGAACATGGTCAGGAACAGCGCCATGCCGGTCAGCAACTGGTTCGACGGCGTCTGCTGCAGGCCCAAGGCCTGACGCAGGATCGAGAACACGATGATGATGCGGGTGAAGCTGGTCATCAGGATGACGAACGCCGGGATGAAGCTGAGCGCAGTCATGATCAGCAGGATCTGCAGGCTGACCGAATATTCCTGCTGCCCGTCCGGGGTATTGGACAGGGTAATGGCCGGGATCGACAGCGGGTCGGCACCCAGGGCCAGCGGCGCAGCCAGCAGCAGCGCCAGAGTCAACAACACACGCAGCGCGCCACTCATCACTTCTTGTCCTTAGGGTCCTTGCCCATCAGCTCCATCAGCCGCTGGGCAAACTCCGGCGTCGCCTGGCGGGCGTTTTCCGGCACTTCCACGGGCTCGGCCAGCACATGCAGGGCCTCGATGCTGCCAGGGGTATGGCCGATCAGGATCTGCTCCTTGCCCACCTGCACCAGCAGCAGGCGGTCACGCGGGCCGATGGCCCGGCTGCCGACGATCTCGATCACCTGCCCGCCCTTCACCGCCGTGCTTTGCAGACGCCGCAGCAACCAGGCCAGGAAGAAGATCAGGCCGACCACCAGCAGCAGGCCGAAAACCATCTGCGCCAGCTGCCCACCGAGGCTGCCAGGTGCGGTTGCCGGTGTGGCCGCCGGTGTGGCCGCGGCCAGGCAAGCCTGGCTGGCGAGCAGCGCGGCAGCCGCCGCGATGGCGCGCATCGTGCCCTTCACTCAGCGCAGCTTCTTGATACGTTCGCTGGGGCTGATCACGTCGGTCAGGCGGATGCCGAACTTCTCGTTGACCACCACTACCTCGCCATGGGCGATCAGCGTGCCGTTGACCAGCACGTCGAGCGGTTCGCCGGCCAGGCGGTCGAGCTCGATCACCGAGCCCTGGTTGAGCTGCAGCAGGTTGCGGATGTTGATCTCGGTGCTGCCCACTTCCATGGAAATGTTCACCGGGATATCCAGGATCACGTCCAGGTTCGGGCCTTCGAGGCTGACGTTTTCGTTCGGCTTCGGCGAGCTGGCGAACTCCTCCATCGGCAGGCGTCCCGGTCCGCTGGTGCTGCTGCCGGTGTCACCACCCAGCAGTGCATCAATGTCGGCCTGGCCGGCTGCACCGGTTTCCTCCAGTGCCGCAGCCCACTCATCGGCCAGTGCCTGGTCCTCTGCGGAGGTAATCTCGTTTTCGTTAGCCATGGTTTCCTCGACAGGCATTCAATTCGTTATGTGCGATCGGCACGCCTTCAGCGGCGTTCGATCGGGTCGATGATCTGCAGCGCCAGGTTGCCCTTGTGCGAACCCAGGCGCGCCTTGAACGACGGCACGCCGTTGGCACGCAGCACCAGGTGCTCGGGCAGCTCCACCGGGATCACGTCACCAGGCTGCATGTGCAGGATGTCGCGCAGCTTCAACTGGCGACGGGCTACGGTGGCGGTCAGCGGCACGGCAACATCCAGCACGTCCTCGCGCAGGGCCTTGACCCAGCGCTCGTCCTGGTCGTCCAGGTCGGACTGGAAACCGGCGTCGAGCATTTCCCGCACCGGCTCGATCATCGAGTACGGCATGGTCACGTGCAGGTCGCCGCCACCGCCGTCCAGTTCGATGTGGAAAGTGGACACCACCACCGCCTCGCTGGGGCCGACAATGTTGGCCATGGCCGGGTTGACCTCGGAGTTCATGTACTCGAAGGTGACCGGCATGATTGCCTGCCAGGCTTCCTTGAGGTCCACGAAGCACTGGTCCAGCACCATGCGCACCACGCGCAACTCTGTGGGGGTGAACTCGCGGCCTTCGATCTTGGCATGGCGGCCATCGCCGCCGAAGAAGTTGTCCACCAGCTTGAACACCAGCTTGGCATCGAGGATGAACAGCGAAGTGCCGCGCAGCGGCTTGATCTTGACCAGGTTGAGGCTGGTCGGCACGTACAGCGAGTGCACGTATTCGCCAAACTTCATCACCTGCACGCCACCCACCGCCACGTCGGCGGAGCGGCGCAGCAGGTTGAACATGCTGATACGGGTGTAGCGGGCGAAGCGCTCGTTGATCATTTCCAGGGTCGGCATGCGACCCCGCACGATACGGTCCTGACTGGTCAGGTCGTAGCTTTTGATGCTGCCAGGCTCGGATGCACTCTCGGTCTGCACCAGCCCGTCGTCGACGCCATGCAACAGGGCATCGATTTCATCCTGGGACAGCAGGTCCTGTACGGCCATTGCGGACTCCTACTGCAATACGAAATTGGTGAACAGCAACTGGTCGACGACCGGCTTGCCGACTTCCTTCTGCGCCACTTCCTGGACCACTGCGGTGGCCTTCTGACGCAGCATTTCCTGCCCCACCGGGCTGCCGGCCAGGGTGTCGAAGCCTTGCCCGGAGAACATCATCACCAGGTTGTTGCGGATCACCGGCATGTGCACCTTGAGCGCATCCAGGTCGGCCTGGTTGCGCGCTTGCAGGGTGATGCTCACCTGCATGTAGCGCTGGCGACCGTTCTGGTTGAAGTTGACCACGAAGGCCGGGGTCAGTGCTTCGTAGATAGCCGCTGGCTTGACGTTGCTGGCTGCAGGATCGGCGGCCGGGGCCGGCTCGCTCTTGTGCATGATGAACCAGGTAGCGCCCACCGACAGGCCGATCGCCAGCAACAGGCCCACTACTGCCAGCAGGATCAGCTTGAGTTTGCCTTTAGTGGCGGGGTCTTTGACTGCTTCGCTCTTCGCCATGCCAATAATCCGTCGTCCATCGGGGGTTCAAGGGAGGATGGCTTGGCTTGAGCAAGTGTTATGCCAGATTTTGCAGTAGGGAGATTTCAGCAGGGGCAACCGTGCTGGCTTCTTCGCGGGTGAACCCGCTCCCACAGGACCTCCACAGGCTTCGAACCCTGCGCTGTACTTGTGGGAGCGGGTTTACCCGCGAAGAGGCCAGTACAGGCAATCGGGATCTACGCGTAATAATCGACCGCACTGTCACCAACAACCACCTGCTGCTCCACAGGCCGGGCGCTATCGACTGCCTCTACCCCGCCCTGCTCGGCCCGGCGCGCCGCCACCCCGGACAGGTTGCTGCCCTGCGCCTGACCCTGCTGCTGTTGCTGCTGCCCGCGCGACTGGTCGGCCACGTTGACATCCGGCTGTGCCAGCCCCTGCTGGGCGAACAGCTCGCGCAGGCGGTGTACCTGGCTGTCGAGGGCGTCACGCACGCCGGCGTGACCGCTGATGAAGGTGACCTGGGTCGACTGGTCCGTCGCAACATTGACGCGAATGTCCAGGCGGCCCAGTTCAGCCGGCTCCAGCTGGATATCCGCCGACTTCAGGTTCTGGCTGGACAGGTACATGACCCGGTTGACCAGGCCCTCGGCCCAGGCGTTCTGGTTCATCGGCAGCGGTTGGTGCAACGGGCTGGCGTTGGCAGGCACGGCATTGGCGGTCTTGGCCGTGGCGGCCTGGGTCAGGTTGGCCAGGCGGTTGGCGAAATCGTCGATGCGCGTATCGCTGCCAGCGCCCTTGGTGTCCTTCAGGCCATCTTCGAGCAAGGCAGCAAAGGCCTTGTCGCCGGGCTCGCCCGCCTCACCCTCGGCATTCTCGACCAGATTCGCCAAGGTATTGACGGCCATCTGCCCCTCCTCGCCCTGAGCCTGCGAAGCGTCCAGGGCATGTGCCGAAGTCGCCCCTTTGGCCTGGGCGCTTTGCTCCAGCGCCAGACGCAAGGTCGGCAGGTTGGCCAGAGGGTCGGCGTCAGGATCGAAGGTTTCCTCGGCGGCAGACTCCTCGGGCAGCACGGCCGTGACCTGCGCCGTGGCAGCCTGCAACACCGGCGCCACCGCCTCGGCCTGCGCCTGGATCAGTTGAGCGCCAGGCTGGGCGTCGGTTACCTGACCGGCCACCAGGCTGGCATCGCGCAAGCCGGTGTCAGCCTTGGCCTGGTCGTCGGCTGGCAATTGTTTGCCGTCATCGGCAACTGCGGGTTTGTCGGCAGCGGCTTTCTTGCCGCCCTGCGCCGCCTCTGGCTTGGCCTGGGCGACCTTGTCGTCCTGCCCTGCGGCCTTGTCGCGGCCCTGCCTGGCCATCACCTGGCCGAAGCCTTCGCCCTTGTCGCCCGGCGCCTGCAGCGGCTTGTCGGCCTGTGCGGTGGCCGAACGCGAGGTATTGGCAACGGCGTTGCCTTGCAGCAATGGGTTGGGTGCGACAGGCATCGAGCGGTCTCCGCGCCAGAAACAAAAAAATCATCCAGCCAGAGACAGGCAAGACTCGCGCCAAGTCGTGTATCAACCCGCCGAAATGCGTTGCTGCTCACCTCGGTAGAACCGCTGTACCTCGACGAACTCCAGGTCGATGCGGTTGATCAGGTCCTCGATGCCATACAGCGGAGGCCGCCGCGCGCGCTCCTCCAGTTGCTGGCACAGGCTGGCCAGTGCAACCGCGCCCATATTGCTGCTACTGCCCTTGAAACTATGGGCCGCAGAACCGAGCTCTTCGGCATTTTTGGCCGCATGCAACTGGCCCAGGCGCCGCTCGGAGTCGTCAAGAAAGGTTTGCACCAACTGCAGGTAGCCATCTTCCATGACCTCACGCAGGTCGCTGAGTACCTTGTGGTCAATATGCATGTCAGTCACTTGTTCACTCCTTGATCAAGCCAGATTATGCCCGAGCCAACCCGTGGCTCACCAGACGAACTCCACATGCGCGCAACGCCCGCCTTCACTCCAGCACGCGCTGCTGGCCAGCCGCCGAACCAGATTCAGGCCACGCCCGCTCAGCCCTTGCTCCAGCGTGGGCCGCGACAGCACGCCCTGCACATCGAACCCGGCACCACTGTCACGGACCTCGATCATCAGACGCCCGCCGTCGGCATGCGGTTCAACCTTGAAATCGATGCGCACGTAACCGTCGGTCAACACCCCGAGGCGCCGGGCGCGCTCTTGATAATAGTCTGCAAAGCCTTGGCCATCGCGCTTGAGCTGCGAATCCAGGCCCAGCACGCCATGCTCCAGCGCGTTTGAATAAAGCTCGCTGAGCACACTGTGCAGGTTGCCGGTGCGCGCACGCAGGCCGTGAATCTCCTGCAACAACTGCACCAGGTACGGCACCGGGTTGAAGCGTTTGAGGCTCTCGCCACGCACCTCGAACCCCAGCGACCAGTCCAGCGGGCTGGAGCGGCCGCTATCAGAGTAGATCATCGGCGCCGGCACTCGCTCCTCGGCACAGAACATACGAATGTCGCACAGGCTGATGTCATCGCGCGGGCGCCCGCCAAAGCGCTCCAGGGCCTGCATCACTTCGTCGAACAGCCGCGCCGGGTCACGGTTGTCGGCCAGCACCCTGCGCAGGCGCTGCACGCCGAACAGGCGCTCCTGGTCGTCGGCCGTGTCGAGCACGCCGTCCGAAAGCAGCAGCAGGCGCTCACCCGGCGCCAGCGGCAGCACTTCGGTACTGTCATCGAAACGCTCGGCGTCCAGGATGCCCAACGGCAGGTGTCGCGAACCCAGCGCCGACAGCACCTGGCCATCCACTGCCAGGCGATAGCCATCAGGCATACCGCCGTTCCACACCTCCACCGAACCGCGCTGCATGCTGAGGTTGAGCAGCAGCGCACAACAGAACATGTCCACCGGCAAGATGCGCTTGAGCTTGGCGTTCATCTCGCGCAGGACCTGCGCCATGCCGTAGCCCTTGGCAGTCATGCCGTAGAACACTTCGGCCAGCGGCATCGCCCCTACCGCCGCCGGCAGGCCGTGGCCGGTAAAGTCGCCGAGCAGCACACGCATGTCGCCGGACGGGGTGAACGCGGCCAGCATCAGGTCGCCATTGAACAGCGCATAGGGCGATTGCAGGTAGCGGATGTTAGGCGCGGCAAGGCAGCCGGAGTGGGCCACCTTGTCGAACACCGCCTTGGCCACCCGCTGCTCGTTGAGCAGGTGGTGGTGGTGCCGGGCAATCTGGTCACGCTGCTCCAGCACGGTGGCCTGCAGCCGGCGCAGTCGGTCCATGGCGCGGATCTTGGCACCAAGGATCACCGCACTGTAGGGCTTGGCCATGAAGTCGTCGCCCCCTGCCTCCAGGCAGCGCACCAGGCCTTCCTCCTCGTTCAATGAAGTCAGGAAAATGATCGGCACCAGCGCTTCGCCGGCCAGGGCCTTGATCTGTCGCGCCGCCTCGAAGCCATCCATCACCGGCATCAGCGCATCCAGCAGCACCAGTTGCGGGCGCCGCTCGACGAACAACGCCACCGCCTGCTCGCCGTTTTCCGCGGTAAATACTTGATGACCCTGACGGCGCACGATCTGCGCCAGCAGCAGGCGGTCGGCGGCACCGTCTTCGGCCACCAGCACGGTCAACGCCTGTTCGGCCGGCATGTCGGCGCTCAACTGATATCGAAGAGTTTTTCGAAATTGGAGATGGCGAGTATCTTGCGCACGTCGGAGCTGGCATGCACCACTCGCACATCCGACTCATCGCCGCCTGCATGGTCACGCAGCAACAGCAGCATGCCGAGCGCGGAACTGTCGAGGTAGGTGGTGTCCTTCAGGTCGACGACCACCGAATCTGGCCGGCTGGGCTGGCGTTCGTAGGCGTCGCGAAATTCCTGGTGCTTGCCGAAATCGAAGCGCCCCTTGATCTTTATCGTCAGCTTTTTCCCGTCCTGCGAAAAATCAGTCTCGACTGCCATGCTAGCGATTCCTTCGATGATGGCGGATGCAACTCCATAAAGGTTTAGCAGGCGATGGCGGGGGTGGCAAGCATGTGGGCTGCCTGTCCCGGCCTCTTCGCGGGTGAACCCGCTCCCACAGGACCTTCACAAATTCGAATCCTGCGCCGTGCCTGTGGGAGCGGGTTTACCCGCGAAGAGGCCAGTACAGGCTATAGGTGATTCTGCCGCGGCAGGCGTTGTGACAGCTCGTCGAGCAGGCGCTGCTCGCGCTTGTCTTCGGCCCGCCGGGCTTCCTCCAGATAGCGCTGTACCAGCTTGCGCAGGCCTTCCACCCGGGCATAGGCCTGCTGCCAGGTGCCGCGGGCGTTGTTGAGGTTGTTCTGGTGCCAGACCAGGCTCTGGCGCTGCTGAGTCATGGCCGTTTCCAGCTGCCCGAGGAAGCGCTGGTAATTGACCAGCCAGCTACCGTTTACCCCCTGCCCGCCGCGGTTGATCCACTGCAGCTGGTAATCCTCGCGAAACCGCTCGAGCTCGGCCAGCTTGGCCTGGGCAGTGGCCACCTGCTGCTGGAACTGCCCAAGGCGCTGCGCCGCCTTGCGCTCGGCCTCTTCGGCCATGTCCACCACCGGCGCCAGGCGCGCGGCACGTCCAGGCAGCGCCATGGCTTATCAGCCTGCCGGGGGCGTGAAGATCGCCCCCAGCTGGTCGCGGCTTTGCGCCATGCCCACGTTCTCGCGCAGGCCCTGGCGCAGAAACTCCACCAGCTTCGACTGCAGGGCAATGGCCAGATCGGTTTCCGGGTCGCCACCCGCCACGTAGGCACCCACACTGATCAGGTCACGGCTTTGCGACAGGCGCGACCACAGCTGCTTGAACTTTTGCGCCTGGCGCAAATGGTCTGCATCGACCACCTGAGGCATGACCCGACTGATCGAGGCTTCGATGTCGATAGCCGGGTAATGGCCTTCCTCGGCCAACCGCCGCGACAGCACGAAGTGGCCATCGAGCACACCACGCGCCGAGTCGGCAATCGGGTCCTGCTGGTCGTCACCCTCGGACAACACAGTGTAGAACGCGGTGATCGAACCACCGCCTGGCTCGCCGTTGCCGGCCCGCTCCACCAGCTTGGGCAGCTTGGCGAACACCGACGGCGGGTAACCCCGGGTGGCCGGCGGTTCGCCGATGGCGAGGGCAATTTCACGCTGGGCCTGGGCGAAACGAGTCAGCGAGTCCATCAGCAACAGCACGTTCTTGCCCTTGTCGCGGAAGTACTCGGCGATACGTGTGCAGTACATGGCGGCGCGCAGGCGCATCAGCGGCGCATCGTCGGCGGGCGAAGCGACCACAACCGAGCGCTTGAGGCCTTCCTCACCAAGGATATGCTCGATGAATTCCTTGACCTCGCGGCCCCGCTCACCGATCAGGCCGACGACGATGATTTCGGCTTCGGTGAAGCGGGTCATCATGCCCAGCAACACCGACTTGCCCACGCCGGTACCGGCGAACAAGCCCAGGCGCTGGCCGCGACCGACGGTGAGCAGGCCATTGATGCTGCGGATACCCACATCCAGCGGTTTGCTGATGGGGTCGCGGTTCAACGGGTTGATCACCGGGCCGTCCATCGGCACCCAGTCCTCGGCCTTCATCCCGCCCTTGCCATCCAGCGCACGGCCGGCGCCGTCGAGCACCCGGCCGAGCATGCTCATGCCCATGGGCAGGCGGCCGCCGTCATCCAGCGGCACCACCCGGGCGCCGGGAGCGATGCCGACGATGCTGCCGACCGGCATGAGGAATACCTTGGGCCCGGCAAAACCCATGACTTCGGCTTCCACCTGCACCGGGTGATAACTGTCGTCGTTGATTACCAGGCAGCGGCTGCCGACTGCAGCGCGCAGGCCTTCGGCTTCCAGGGTGAGGCCAACCATGCGCAGCAGGCGGCCTTCGACGATGGGCTGGGCCGGCAGTTCGATGGCCTCGGCATAACTGCCCAGGCGTTTGCCGAAGCTGGTGCGTTCAAGGTGCATCCGGGGTATCCACCAGGCTGTCCAGATCAATGGACATATCCGCTGCCGCCGGGTGCAGCGAATGGTCGTGCAACTGATCGAACAGTTGCGCCACGGCTTTCTCGATGCGGGTTTCCATGGTCGCGTCGATGCGGCTGTGCGCGGTCTCGATACGGCAGCCGCCTGGTAGCAGCGCGCTGTCCTCGAGCAGCCGCCAGCTTTCCTCATGGCGCTCGCGCAGGGCCTTGGCCAGCTCGAAATCCTGCGGGTTGAGATGGATGCGGATATTGTCCGCGCCCATGGGCAGCAGCTTGAGCGCTTCGCGCAGTACCTGGGTGATCTGGCTGGAATCACTCCGCAGTTCGCGACCGATTACCTGACGGGTCATGTGAGCAACCAGGTGGACCAGGGCCTTCTCGATCTGCGTGTCTTGCTCGGCGATCGGCTCCATCAGGTTGGTCATCAGCCGGTCGAGGCTTTCCAGCTTGGTCTTCAGGGCCTCTTCGGCTTCCTGGCGGACCTTGAGCTGGGTGCTATGGAAGCCCTCGCGCTCACCGGTGGCAAAGCCTTCGTTGTAGGCTTCCTGGCGGATGGCCTCGAGTTCTTCCAGGGTCAGTGGCTGGACTTCTTCCAGCGGCACTTCCTCGACTTCTTCCTCGACTACCTCGGGCTCCGGCTCCGGTTCGGGCTCAGGCTCGGGTTCCGGGTCGAAGCTGGGCAGCGCCCATACGTCCACGCCTTCGAGGTCGCGGGCGCGGATCAGGTCGCTGGGGTGATGTTCTTTGGTGGGCATGCTGTCATGTTCTCAAACCATGTTCAGCCGACACGGTCACTGTGGGAGCGGGTTCACCCGCGAATGCGTCGGCAGCGACAACCTCTATCGCCAGGTCCGACGCCTTCGCGGGTAAACCCGCTCCCACAAGGGGCGGCGTCGGCTTTCAGATCGCGAAGACCTTAGATCATTTCCTCGGCACCCTTGCCGCCGAGCACGATCTCGCCGGCCTCGGCCATGCGGCGGGCGATGGTGAGGATTTCCTTCTGCGCCGTTTCCACGTCGCTGACCCGCACCGGCCCCTTGGCCTCCAGGTCGTCGCGCAACAGCTCCGAGGCACGTTTGGACATGTTCTTGAAGATCTTGTCCTTGACCCGCTCGTCGGCGCCCTTGAGCGATACCACCAGCACGTCGGACGAGACTTCGCGCAGCAGCGCCTGAATGCCACGGTCGTCGACATCGGCCAGGTTGTTGAAGACGAACATCAGGTCTTCGATCTGCTCCGACAGGTCGCTGTCGATCTCGCGGATCGCGTCCATCAGCGCACCTTCCACCGAGCTGTCGAGGAAGTTCATGATGTCGGCGGCGCGCTTGATGCCACCCAAGGTGGTACGTGCCGCGTTGGAATTGCCCGAGAACTGCTTCTCGAGGATCTGGTTCAGCTCCTTCAACGCCGCCGGTTGCACGGTGTTCAGCGACGACACGCGCAGGACGATGTCCAGGCGCACCTTGTGGTCGAAGTTGCTCAGCACTTCGCCGGCCTGGTCGGGGTCGAGGTAGGCGACCACGATGGCCTGGATCTGCGGGTGCTCGTAGCGGATCACATCGGCAACGGCGCGCGGCTCCATCCACTTGAGGCTGTCCAGGCCACTGGTGTTGCCACCGAGCAGGATGCGGTCGACCAGGCCGTTGGCCTTGTCCTCGCCCAGTGCCTGGTTGAGCATCTTGCGGATGTAGGCATCGGAGCCCACGCCCAGGCTGGTCTGGTCGCCGACGATTTCGACGAACTCGCTCATCACCTGCTCGACCTGGTCACGGTGCACATTGCCCATCTGGGCCATGGCCACACCCACCCGCTGTACTTCCTTTGGCCCCATGTGCCGCAGCACCTGGGCCGCGTCGGTCTCGCCCAAAGAAAGCAGGAGGATTGCCGCCTTGTCGACGCGGCTCAGCTTGGCGGTAACGGCTCGGTTGTCACTCATCGGCGTTGATCCACTCTTTCACGACCTGGGCAACGCGGCCCGGGTCTTCGGCCACCAGGCCTTTGATTGCGTTGAGCTGTGCCTCGTAACCCTCGCTGGGGCTAGGCAGCAGAATGCTTGTCGGGCCACCCAGAGTGACGCGGTCGTTGGCCAGTTCGCCATCCAGACCCATCATGCCGCCCAGCTCCATGTCGCTGTCCGGGGCAGCCTGCTTGCCGCCCCCTGTAATATTGTTCAGTACCGGCCGCAACACACCGAATACCAGTACCAGGATGAACACCACGCCCAGCACCTGCTTGACGATGTCCCAGAACCACGGCTGCTGGTAGAAGGCGATATCGGCGATCTCTTCGCCACGGTCGGCGGCGAACGGCACGTTGATCACCGTCACGCTGTCGCCACGGCTGGCATCGAAGCCGACCGCGTCCTGTACCAGGCGCGTGAAGCGTGCCAGGTCCTCGGCGCCCCAAGGCGCACGGGTGGTGTCGCCGGTGGCCGGGTCGATCTTGACCTGATCGTCCACCACTACCGCCACCGACAGGCGGGTCATGCGCCCCTGCTGCTGGCGGGTATGGCTGATGGAGCGGTCGAGCTCGAAGTTCTTGGTACTCTGCTGACGTTTATCCGACGGATACGGCGCAAGCATAGGCTGGCCGGTGGCCGGGTCCATGATCTGCTGACCATTGGCATCCACCAGCGGCTGGCCTGGCTGGATGGCAGCAGCCGGCGTGGCGGCGCCACCGGTTGTCTGCGGTGCCGATGCAGCGCCTGGCGGCTGGTTGCTCAGCGCGCCAGGCACGCCTTGCGGGCCTTGGCTGCTGGCACGTTGTTCATCGACCGATTGCTCGCTGCGCAGCGCCGGCTGGTCGGGGTTGAACTGCTCGGAGGTGGACTCGACCGCGCTGAAGTCCAGGTCGGCAGACACTTCGGCCTTGTAGCGGTCATTGCCCAGCACCGGCTGCAGGATGTTGTGTACCCGCTGGGTGAGCATGCTTTCTACCCGGCGGCTGTAGTCGAACTGCTTGCCTGCCTGGGTCAGGGCGGTGTCCTGGATCTGCTCGGACAGCAGGTTGCCCTTCTGGTCGACCACTGTGACCTGGGACTTGTCCAGTTCCGGCACGCTGGTGGCGACCAGGTTGACGATGGCCATCACCTGCCCGGCTTCCAGGGCACGGCCCGGGTACAGTTCGACCAGTACCGAGGCGCTGGGCTTGCGTTCGTCACGCACGAACACCGAGCTTTTCGGAATGGCCAGGTGCACGCGCGCGCCCTTGACGTTGTTCAGGCTGGACACGGTACGCGCCAGCTCGCCTTCCAGGCTGCGACGGTAACGGGTGGCTTCCATGAACTGGCTGGTGCCCAGGCCCTGCTCCTTGTCGAGCAGCTCGAAACCGACGTTGCCATCGCTTGGCGCCACCCCGGCGGCCGCCAGTTTCAGGCGCGCACGGGAGAGGTCGTCGGCCTTGACCAGCAGAGCCCCGGAGTTGGGCTCGACGTTGTAGGGGATGTCGGCGGCGGCCAGGGTATCCATGACCTGCTTGGTGTCCATGCCGGCCAGGCTGCCGTACAGCGGACGGTAATCGGGTTGTTGCGACCACAGCACCACGGCAAAGCCGATCGCCACGCTGGCAGCCAGGCCGACCATGAGGCCGATCTGACGCAGCATGGGCATCTGCGCGATGTTTTCCAGAAACGCCATGCCGAACAGCGGCGGCTTGGCCGCGGGCGGGCCGCTCTTGGCAGGGGCGTTGTCGACGACTGCTTCAGCCATGGTTTACGTCCGTCCTCAAACCGGCATCTGCATGATGTCCTGGTACGCCTGGACCAGCTTGTTGCGTACCTGAGTCAGGGCCTGCATCGACACGCTGGCCTTTTGCGAAGCGATCATCACGTCGGTCAGGTCGACGCCACTCTTGCCGATCTCGAAAGCGTTGGCCAGTTGGGTCGAAGCCTGCTGAGTCTCATGCACCTTGCCGATGGCCTGGCCGAGCATGTCGGCAAAGGTACTCTGCCCCGGTGCCAGCTCGGGGGTGGCGGCCACCTTGGGCAGCGACATGGCATCGGCCTGCATGGCCCGCATGTCCAACATCAGACGATTGAATTCAACACCTTGGCTCATGACCCTTCTCTCTCCTGCGGCCGCATTTTTTTGACAGTGATGCGGCGGATAGCCAACCTAAAGCAACAAAGGTGCCAGCCTACAGGGTTCAGGCAACATAGCCCTGTGGGAGCGGGTTCACCCGCGAAGAATGCGACACGGTGTATGGCACCGGCTTCGCCGGTGTTCGCGGGCAAACCCGCTCCCACAAGGGTCGCACGCGCAGCAGGATGCGGTATCAATCAGCCGAACAGGCTGGCCTCGACGTCAAACCCGGCATCGCGCATCTGCGCCAGCTTGTAGCGCAAGGTACGCGGGCTTATCCCCAGGCGTTCGGCCGCCTCCTTGCGGCGGCCGCGCTCGGCTCGCAGGGTGTCGATGATCATCTGGTACTCATGACGACGCATGTCATCGCCCAGCCCGCCAGCCTCGGCCACCACCTCGAGTGATGGCTCTGTGCCGGCTGACAATGGAATGGCGCCCGCCAGACAGAAATCCGCCGCCTCGATCACCCCACCCTGCTGCAGGATCAACGCCCGCTGCAAGGCATTGTCCAGTTCGCGTACGTTGCCCGGCCAGGCGTACGCCTGCAGGCAGTCCTGTGCCTGGGGCGACAGGCGCACCGGGGCATGCTTCATCTTGGCCACGTGGCGCGCCAACAAGCGCTCGGCCAGTTGCAGGATGTCACCCGGGCGTTCGCGCAGCGGGCGCCAGGCCAAGGGGAACACCGACAGGCGATAGTACAGGTCTTCACGAAAACGCCCGGCAGCCACTTCGCCAGCCAGGTCACGGTTGGTGGTGGCCAGCACACGGATATCCAGGCTGATCGGCTTGCGCCCGCCGACCCGCTCCACTTCGCGCTCCTGCAGCACGCGCAAAAGCTTGGCCTGCAAAGCCATCGGCATTTCCGAGATTTCATCGAGCAGCAAGGTGCCACCCTCGGCCTGCTCGAACTTGCCGACCTGGGCGGCAATGGCGCCAGTGAAGGCGCCCTTCTCGTGGCCGAACAGGGTGGCCTCGAGCATGTTGTCGGGGATGGCCGCACAGTTGATCGCCACGAAGGGTTGAGCCGCGCGCGCCGACTGTTGGTGGATATAGCGCGCCAGCACTTCCTTGCCGGTGCCGGACTCGCCCGAAATCAGCACGGTCGAGTCACTGCGCGCCACGCGGGCGGCCAGCTCCAGCAACTGTCGGCTGGCTGGCTCGCAAGCCACCGGGCCTTCTTCTTCAGCCACGCGCCCGGCGGCATGCCGCTCGACCAGGCTGAGCAATGCCTTGGGCTCGAACGGCTTGACCAGATAGTCGGCAGCCCCTTGGCGCATCGCCTCGACGGCGCGCTCCACCGCGGCATGCGCAGTCATCAGCAACACGGGCAGTTGCGGTTGCTGGCGGCGCAGCCGGGCCAGCAGTTGGTGCCCATCCATGCCAGGCATGTTCACATCGCTGACCACCAGGCTGAAGGCCTCCTCCAGCACCGCTTCCAACGCTTCTTCGGCACTGCCTACCGCCTGGTAGGCGAAACCGCCGATTTCCAGGGTATCGCCCAGTGCCTGGCGCAATACACGGTCGTCCTCGACCAGCAGCACCTTGATCGTCATTACATGCCCTCCGCCAGCTGCCCACCGATCAACGGCAGCTCCACCCGCACACAGGTGCCACGGCCAACCTTGGAGCGCAGGCGCAGCGTACCTTGGTGCGCACGCACCACGGCCTTGACCACGGCCAGGCCCAAGCCGGTGCCAGTGGCCTTGGTGGTCAGGAACGGCTCGCCCAGGCGACCGAGCAGGTCGGCATCTATGCCACTGCCGGCGTCGCTTACACACAGGTGCAGGCTGCGCTCGCGGCGGAACAGGTGCACCTTCAGGCGCGCCGGGCCGTCGCTGGCTTGCAGCGCATTCTCGATCAGGTTGAGCAATGCACCAATCAAGGTGTCCCGGTTGCACAGCAGCTCACCCAAGTGGCTGTCGCACTGCCAGCGCACGGCGTGCCCTTGCACATGCGCCTGGGCAGCCTGCTGCAGAGCCTGGAACAGGGCTTTTGGCGTGACTCGATCACCCAGCGGCAGCTCGCCACGAGCGAATACCAACATGTCGCGCACCTGATGCTCCAGCTCGTGCAGGCGCTCCTTCAGGGTGCCGGCAAAGCGCTGGCGGGTTTCCGCGCCCAGGTCTTGTCCGGGGTCAGCCAGGTGGCTGGCATAGAGCATTGCCGCCGACAGCGGCGTGCGGATCTGGTGCGCCAGCGAGGCGACCATGCGCCCCAGCGACGACAGACGCTCGTGGCGAGCCAATTGGTCCTGCAGGCGACGGGTTTCGGTCAGGTCGTTGAGCAACACCAATTGGCCAGGTTCGGCATCCAGCGAGCGAGTGGCAATGGACAGGCGGCGGCCATCGCGCAGCGAGACTTCGTGACCGTCATCCTTGCGCGGGGCAAAGCTGCGGGCTATCACCTGGCGCCACAGCTGGCCGACCAGCGGCTCGCCGAGCAATTCACAGGCTGCCGGGTTGGCTTCGCGTACCAGACCCTGGCCATCGATCACGATCACCCCGCCGGGCAGCAGGTCCAACAGGTTTTGCAGGCGGTTGGCCAGGCGTTCCTTTTCGCTCAGTTCATCGATGCGCTGGGCGCTGACCACCGCCAGCTCACCCTTGAGCTCGCTGACCCGGGCCTCCAGCAGGCTGTAGGACTGACTCAACTGGCTGGACACCTGATTGAACAGGGCGAAGGCCTGCTCGACACCCTGGCGGCTGTCCTGCTCGACCGGGGTTTGCCCCTGCGGATCGGGGGCTCGGATTACGTGGGCGGCCTGGGGCATCTTGCTCTCTCGCGTGGCTGACCGTCATAAAAACGGTGTGTTACCAGCGGTGTAGCAATAGCCGTGCCGGAGATGGGGTTTAATGCAGGGCTTGAGATTTGTGGTGGGGCGCAAATCGAGCGCCGCCCGCGCGGCGCTTCGCGGGTATACGCCTTGACACTTTCTGCGCCTGTGAGATCGAGCGCCGCGCGGGCGGCGCTCACCGCTTCCAGATGACTCAGACCCATACGGCGTCCCAATGTGGATAATCACCGACCCTACTTGCCAACCCCGCCCGCAATCGGTTGCAAATTACATATTTCGCCACCCTGCGAAGGTCTTCCTCTCGCCGAATGGCATGGTCCTGATAGCCCGCTTGCCACACTTTTTCGCGCCTCATTCCTCGGTGATACAACGCATGACTGCTGCGCGACTTAAATCGTCGCATCAAGCTACATAATGTCGAGTCGTTCAGCCGAATCAACCAATGGAGATGGTCCGGCATCACAACCCAGGCCAATGACTGACACGCACCTTCGCGCTCAGCCTGCCGAAGTTGCTGAATCACCGCTCGGGCCAGCCAAAAATCCGTGAAGATTCGCTTTCGATTATTCGTTACGGTTGTTAACAGATACATGCCGCCGGGCATGGAGAAGCGGCCACGGCGCAAGAGATGGGATTGAGCACGCTCCATGTGGTTTCCTCGCACAAAGGTTCAGGAAACATAGGCGCATGCGAAGGATTGGAGCACTGAAAAGTATTGCGGGATGTGGGGTGTATGGGGTGCGATCGAGCGCCGCCCGCGCGGCGCT
>NZ_JALLKV010000398.1:0-207 GCF_023093815.1 Pseudomonas sp. PNPG3 | reverse complement strand
ATGGGAAGCTGCGTACCAACTGACCCACCCTCCCGGGACTTCCGTAGAAGGAGACTGGCTCGCCTTGCCCGTGAGCCCGGTCTTCTTCTCCCCTATTGACGTGTCGTCCAGGGCTTGGTCCGCGACGGATTCGCCCCACGGGTCGTCCACTTGGTGGATCATTTGTGGCACACGAGAGTTCACAGCCGTGACCGTTCAGGAACGGTC
>NZ_JALLKV010000397.1:0-208 GCF_023093815.1 Pseudomonas sp. PNPG3 | reverse complement strand
CGGGCGCCCCGCCCGCGGCGCCCCTGGCACCCGGGGCGCGCGCCGCCGGGGGGGGGGGGCGGGGTGGGGGGGGGGGCCGGGGGGGGGGGGGGGGGGGGCGCCCCCCCCCCCCCCCCCCCCCCCCCACCCCCCCCCAACCACGCCACCCAACCCCACCGCCCCCCCCACCCGCCACCCCCCGCCCCCACACAAAGACCCGCCCCCCCCC
>NZ_JALLKV010000396.1:0-208 GCF_023093815.1 Pseudomonas sp. PNPG3 | reverse complement strand
GACCCTCGACCCGGTGCGCGCCGGGGATGCTCGTGTCGACCGCGGCGAGCGCGGCGGCGTCCCAGTCCACGCGCTTCTCGTGCGTCGACCCGTCGCTGTAGGTGCAGGTCACGTGCGCGGGGAGGTCGGTCGCGGTGAGGCGCGCGCCGTGGTGGACGGCGAGCTGCGGGGCCACGTGGCCGGTGTGCACGATCGTGCCGAGCCGGTC
>NZ_JALLKV010000395.1:0-208 GCF_023093815.1 Pseudomonas sp. PNPG3 | reverse complement strand
CTCCGGGATGCCGGGCTCGGGGATGTTCTCGCCCTTGACGATGGCCTCGTAGACCTTGACGCGGCCGGGGATGTCGTCCGACTTGATCGTCAGCAGCTCCTGCAGGGCGTAGGCGGCGCCGTACGCCTCGAGCGCCCACACCTCCATCTCGCCGAAGCGCTGGCCGCCGAACTGGGCCTTACCGCCCAGCGGCTGCTGCGTGATCATC
>NZ_JALLKV010000394.1:0-208 GCF_023093815.1 Pseudomonas sp. PNPG3 | reverse complement strand
GTGGGCTGTCGACGTTGATAGCCCTGGGTAGCGGTAGATCAGCAATTAATGGGCCAGCTGTGCCGGCCCCTTCGCGGGTAAACCCGCTCCCACAGAGGTATAGCAAGGCCTGAGGGCAGTGATGTACCTGTAGGAGCGGGTTTACCCGCGAAGGGGCCGGCACAGGAGTGCACCATGCGATGGCAACCCCGCACCCCATGGCGCTATG
>NZ_JALLKV010000393.1:0-209 GCF_023093815.1 Pseudomonas sp. PNPG3 | reverse complement strand
CGCCCATGACGAGGAGCTGCTCGCGGGCGGTCAGCGAGGGCACGAGGTTCGCCTGCTGGAAGACGATCCCGATGCGCTCGCGGCGCAGGGTCGTCGCCTCCGCCGGGGACAGCTGCGCGGCATCGACGACGCCCGCCCCGCCCGTCGGCCCGGACGCACCGAACCCGTCGGACCCGTCGGACCCGCTGGACCCGTCGGCCCCGCTGATC
>NZ_JALLKV010000392.1:0-209 GCF_023093815.1 Pseudomonas sp. PNPG3 | reverse complement strand
CCCCTAGGCACAGTTTTTCGTCCCATTCATGCGTCCGCTCCTGCACTGGACCGGCTCGGCGCCTCTCAGGAAATCTTCCACACCGGGATCAAGGTCATCGATTTGCTCGCCCCGCTCGTCAAGGGAGGCAAGGCCGCGATGTTCGGCGGCGCTGGTGTGGGCAAGACCGTGCTGATCATGGAATTGATCCGTACGACGGTCGAACGTTA
>NZ_JALLKV010000391.1:0-210 GCF_023093815.1 Pseudomonas sp. PNPG3 | reverse complement strand
AAGGCAGTCGTGGTGCTCAAGCCCGGCGAGGGTGCAACGGCCGACGAAATTCGTGACCATTGCGCCCAGCATCTCGCCAGGTACGAGACACCGGAATATGTGGTGTTCGGAGCCAATCTGCCGGCCAATCCGGCAGGAAAGACCTTGAAGCCACCGCTGGTGGACTTCTGGGGTGACTCCTTGGTCACGGCGCTCGCTCGATTTTCCGCG
>NZ_JALLKV010000390.1:0-210 GCF_023093815.1 Pseudomonas sp. PNPG3 | reverse complement strand
CCAGGTGGACGCACCTCGGCGCCACTCTTCCACTTAGCCAGAAGGTCTGGCCACTTCTGCTCAATCTCGTCGCGAGTGAAACCTTCCCACTCGCCTACGCTGATCTCTCGTAAGCCTTCGTCCAGGGTCACCTGCAATCCCGTGGCAGTTGCTAATGCCTGAGCGGTTGAACGGGCACGTGCCAGATCCGAGGCGAAGATCCGCGTGATA
>NZ_JALLKV010000389.1:0-211 GCF_023093815.1 Pseudomonas sp. PNPG3 | reverse complement strand
CTCAGCGACATGCGCAAGCTGCGTCGCCACGGCCAGCGCATCGGGCGCCCGGGCTGGAAGGATGCAGCTGTTGGTGTCATGGCGAAGCCGGCGATGAGCCGTCTTGCGGAGGCGTGGTAAGGAACGATGCGAGTTCTGGGGGCAGCATTGGGGGTCGGGCTTGCAGCGTCGAGCATCGTTGCTGCGCGCGCGCAGGTGCCCTCCATCAATC
>NZ_JALLKV010000038.1:0-58467 GCF_023093815.1 Pseudomonas sp. PNPG3 | reverse complement strand
ATACATGCACCTCTTACTCATGTTATGCCCGAACACAAAATTTCTGACACCCTCCGCTGAGTTCGAGCAATGCGCGATCCCTGTGGGAGCGGGCATGCCCGCGAAGGGCCGCAAGCGGCCCCCAAGACATGCCCTGACCGCACCTGCACTCCTACAACAACGCCAGACTCTTCCTACGCTTCAGCACTGGCAACTCCATCCCCTGCGAAATACCCTACAACCTCTGTCGACACGCGTCTGATTGTTCCTGCAAATCCCGCGCTCTAGGCTTTTCCAGTCGCTGACGGTTCAGCGATCGGGTGTGGAAACCTGGCAAGACCTATGGTGCGTGTCGTTACGACAGCTGTACGCGGGAGGCCTTTGGGCCTACCGGGTTCGCACCATGCCTGGTTTTCCACCCCGTGTGCAGCTGTCACCCCTATGTGTGGAAACGGATGGGTGGCATATATCTCCATGGTGCCGAACTCATGAACGACGAAACCAAAACCACCCCTGGCGTTACCTACTTCTACCAAGGCGAAGGCCAAACCCATCCACTATTCCGCATTGCCGAGGGCATCCCCTGTCGCAGCGCCCGTGAGCAGGCCTCGGAGCTGATGGGCTATGCGCGGGACTTGTCGCTGACCGGTTTGATGGATGGCGACCAGCAAATGATGTGGGCTTCGCACTACTTCGCAGCAATGGCCAAGGCGCTGCTGGATGATGCCGAGCTGGGCTTGATGCGCTGATTCTTGTACTAGCTGTACCGGCCCTTTCGCGGGTGAACCCGCTCCCACAGGAGTTGTGCATAGACTGAAAGATGCGCTATCTCCGTGGAAGCGGGTCCCCCGCGGTGTGTCCTCAGGCAAGACCAGGCATCGCGGGTTACTGCATTAATGGTGCGTAAGCCGACAAAAAGCCTAAAAGAGCGGCGATGGGCATTCAGCAGATACGGGAGCTCTCATTTAATCAGTTTCATTAGGAAATATGTCGCTACCCAGGCAACACCAATGGTGTTTAGCGAGGATGCAATAAGTATTTTTCTTCTTAAATGCCTAGGGAATTGTAAGTGGTCTTTCTCATCCAATAGTCCGCTCCGAATGCTTGAGGCGGGGGATCCAATGGCACCCGCGATTACAGAAATAACTAGAATTCTGGAACCTATTCTTTTCTCTCCCCACATGCCGGTCGCAAATGGGAGGCACGCGCTCCGTTGGAGTGCTGAGGTCATTTCTTTATACTGGCGAGAGCATGCAATGTGAAGATCAGATGCAAGCCCGATTAAGGCGAGGCAGATAGGAGTGGCTAACAGGAATAGCCTTAGTTTGACGTCAAGATGATCAATCATCTCCAAAGACCTCGAAGACTAATTCGCCGAACTCCTCACCCGCTTCCATACCGCCGATGCTGCCGGCCAAAGCGCCTCCGCCAGTGATGACTATTCCGCATGCCACGGCGTAGGGCCCAACTCTCCAGCAAACCTTTGCAGAGATTTTGCCCGCAAATTTTCCTGCCAACCAGCCACCAGCTAAGCCACCGGAGAAATTGCCGGCCTCAGTAACGCTTACTTTTTTACAAGCATTTGTATTGCCCTCTTTGCACACCTCTGAAATTTTCAGAGCAGATCCGCCTCCACCAATAGCAATGCCAATACGTCCTCCGTTTTTTAAATATTTTGCCATCTTGGCCAGCTTGTCCAAATGTGTCGAGTAACCAGGGATGTGTGTCGCTCCCCCCGCTTTACTCCAGTGGTGCACCAAGCTTCTTGACGATATTCCTAAGTCCCGGCGCAAGCTTTCATAATTTCCTAGATTGAGGCGCTTGTTCAGGAGAGTCGCTTTCAGGTTTGTACTTAATTGCTTGAACAGTTTTTGACGTTCCGCAAAGAACTCCGGGTGTCTAAGATGTCCATGCTTAATGAATTGATCTTTATGCAAGTCTTCAATTTTTCGCAGTATGTCGTTGAGCTCATCCAGCGACTTGCCAATCATCGCCTCGCTCACACCCATCGTCAGACTCACATCGCTGAGCAGCCCGGCGATCTCGGCCTGATGGCGCATCATGAATTCGGCTTCCTCCGGCGTCAGTTCTGCCAACGCTTCCCGCGCCTGTTTCGCCGCACTCATTGCAGTCAGTTCTTCACGCGTGCACATCGGCCGCCGCAAACCGTCACCAATGACAAAGATCTCACCTGCCTTGAACCCACGTTCATACGTCGGGTTCAGTCTCTCCAGAATCGAACTCGGCAAATTGGCCTGCGGCGCGCCGAGCTCTGCTAAGACTTCCTGGTACGTCATGCAACGCGGAACGATGTAGAAGCCAGGTTCCATGCCTTGCGCAGCGGTCGAGGGCTGGAATGCCCCAAGTTGATAGCTGTTTCTTACCTGATTACTCGCTTGAGCCTGTGGCGGTGCCTCATGAACGGCCTCAGGTACAGGCGCCCTGCGCGGCGCTGGAGCTGAATGCCCACGCGCAATCAGGCGATTGCTGCCCAATGGGCACCCGCATTGCACCAGCGCTCCATCCAAAGCTGTAGGTATGCCGTCCTGCTGCCAGCGGGACTCGCCTTCGATGAGGGTGCCTTCTTGGCCGCAGAGAGGGCAGGGGGTGGTCTTGTCGCCTTTGAGCGGCCATTCGCTGCCGTGTACACGGCCCCTGGCCTGGCCGGCAATGCAGATGGCGCCAGTGGTGGTTTCGTCCCCGTCCAGGCCCTGGCCTCGGCCGAAGATGTTCATGCGCATGCTCATGGCTCGCCTCTTTTTAAAGTGGGAGCCAGGAACCTAGCAGCCTGTAGGCGGGTATTTTCAGGTAGGGGAGGTTTTAGGAAGGGTCCTACAATGGATAGGGATTTGGACTACAGCGCTTTTTGATGACGGTGCGGGAATCGGGTTAGGGCTGACATGCGCCCCCCACCACATGTTTAGTCATTAATGTCACTTTGACTGACCCGCGGGGAGTGCTTCACTGGGGCTCTCAAGCTACCCGGATCCAGGAGCCCTCGATGAACCTGCACCAGTACGCTGAAACCCACGAAGTCACCAACCAGCCACCGCCCCTCGACGGAGCCAACCTTTACCGCCTCGACCTGCCGCTACAGGAATGGTCGCGGCGTTTCGGTGCGGGTTGGGCCGAATCGCGGATCGATGCCTACGGTGCCCTGGCCGGTGGCCCGCTGATGCAGGCGGGCTTCCTGGCCAATGCGCACAAGCCGGAGTTCAGCAGCCACGACCGCTACGGCCATCGCATCGACCTGGTCGAATTCCACCCCGCCTACCACGAGCTGATGCGCACCGCCGTCGAGCACGGCCTGCCGTCGCTGCCATGGGCCGAACCCCGCGCAGGCGCCCATGTGGCGCGGGCTTCGATGACCTACCTGCACAGCCAGGCCGAGGCCGGTACCGGCTGCCCGCTGACCATGACCTTCGCCGCCGTGCCAGCGCTGCGGCTGCAACCCGAACTGGCCGAATACTGGCTGCCGAAAATCCTCGCCTGCGAGTACGACCCGCGTAACGTCGGCGACCGTCACAAGGCCGGTGTCACCCTGGGCATGGCCATGACCGAGAAGCAGGGTGGCACCGATGTACGCGCCAACACCACCCGGGCTTATCCGGTCGGCGCCGCGGGCCCGGGGCAGCCCTACGAGCTGATCGGCCACAAGTGGTTCTGCTCGGCGCCGATGTGCGATGCCTTCCTGACCCTGGCCCAGACCGAAAAAGGCCTGAGCTGCTTCCTGCTGCCGCGTCACCGTCCGGATGACAGCCGTAACCAGTTCTATATCCAGCGCCTGAAGAACAAGCTGGGCAACAGTTCCAACGCCTCCAGCGAGGTGGAGTTCCGCGGTGCCCTGGCGTGGATGGTCGGGGAAGAAGGGCGGGGCGTGCCGACCATCATCGAAATGGTGGCCATGACCCGCTTCGACTGCATGGTCGGCTCCAGCGCCTTGATGCGCCAGGCGCTGACCCAGGCGACCCACCATTGCGCGCACCGCAAGGTCGGCGGGCGGCTGCTGAGCGAGCAGCCGTTGATGCAGAACGTGCTGGCCGACCTGGCGTTGGAAAGCGAGGCCGCGCTGGCCCTGAGCCTGCGCATGGGGCAGGCGCTGGAGCAGCTGGAAGACCCGCAGCAGGCGCATTTCGCCCGGCTGGTCACGGCGGTGGGCAAGTACTGGATCTGCAAGCGCGCGCCGGCCATGATCAACGAGGCCGCCGAGTGCCTGGGCGGGGCGGGTTATGTGGAAGACAGCATCCTGCCACGGCTGTACCGCGAAGCGCCGGTCAACTCGACCTGGGAAGGTTCGGGCAATGTGCAATGCCTGGACGTACTGCGGGCCTTGTCCAAGGAGCCGGGCGTGCTCGATGCGCTGTTCGCCGAGCTGGGCGATGGGCACGGGGACCCGCGCCTGGCGGCGCACATCGGCAACCTCAAGGGGGCGTTTGCCGACACTGGCGACATGCAGTACCGCGCGCGGCAGCTGACCGAGGATATTGCCCTGGCGCTGCAGGCCAAGCTGCTGCTGGAGGCGGGCAATGCGGTGGTCAGTGATGCGTTTATCGACAGCCGCTTGACGGGGGGCGGGCGCGTGTACGGGGCGTTGCCGCGGGGTGTGGATGTGGAGGCATTGGTGGCCAGGGCTACGCCAGCCTGGGCGAACTGAGCTGGCTTCTTCGCGGGCCCGCCCGCTCCCACAGGTACTGCGTCGTACTTGAGGGCAGTGAAGATCCTGTGGGAGCGGGCGTGCCCGCGAATGGATGCAACACCGATCAATGGGGGTGTATTTAGCCAAGAAGGCAGGCAAGATGGTTCACATGCATGTCCAGACAGGAAGCACAGTGTGAGCCAAGCTTTTGTAGTCGTTGATACCCCCGAACAGGCCGTCGACCGTCTGGCGGCCCTGCATGACCAGGCCACCGGGGCCCTTAGCCAGGCCCTCAAGCGTTACCTGAAGGACCGTACCGAGCCGGGCGCCGAAGAGCGCGACCTGTTCCGCTACCCGGCGCTGCGCCTGACCTATTACAGCCATGGTGAAGTCGCCGCCACCACGCGGGCCTACGCCAAGGTTCAGGTGGCAGGTACCTACAGCGTCACCATCACCCAGCCGGCTGCTTTTCGTGGCTACCTGCTGGAGCAACTGCGCCCGCTGATGCACGACTACACCGTCACGGTAGAGGTCGGCGTCAGTGAACAGAACATCCCTTACCCCTACGTGGTCGACCAGGGCGACGAACTGGCCGGCAGCGGCATCACCGCCGCGCAGCTGGCGCGGGTGTTCCCCAGCACCGACCTGTCGGCTGCGACCGACAACATCGCCGACGGCCTGTATGACTGGGGCAGTGCCGAGACTCTGCCGCTGGCGCTGTTCGATGCCGCGCGGGTCGACTTCTCGCTGCGCCGCCTGGTGCACTACACCGGCAGCGACTGGCGCCATGTACAGCCGTGGATCCTGCTGACCAACTACCATCGCTATGTTGACCAGTTCATCAGCCACGGCCTCGACCAATTGCGTGACGACCCTCGCTTCGTGCGCATGGTCCTGCCAGGCAATGTGGTGATCGAAAAGGGCATGGACCACGGTGAAACCCAGGCCCTGGTGGCCAGCGTGGTCTGGCACCGTTACCAGATGCCGGCTTATCACCTGATCGCCGCCGACGGCGACGGCGTCACGCTGGTCAACATCGGTGTCGGCCCGTCCAATGCCAAGAACATCACCGACCACCTGGCCGTGCTGCGCCCGCACTGCTGGCTGATGATCGGCCACTGCGGCGGCCTGCGGCAGTCGCAGACTATTGGCGATTATGTGCTGGCACACGCCTACATGCGCCGTGACGGTATTCTCGACCGGGTAGTGCCGCCGAACATTCCGATTCCGGCCCTGGCTGAGGTGCAGTTGGCCTTGCAGGAAGCCGCTGCGCAGGTCACCGGCGAGCGTGGTGAACAGCTGAAGAAGCGCCTGCGCACCGGCACTGTGCTGACCTACGACGACCGCAACTGGGAGCTGCGCTGGGCCCAGGAGCGGCCGCTGATCAACCTCTCGCGTGCCGTGGCGGTGGACATGGAAAGCGGTACGATTGCCGCCCAGGGTTACCGCTTGCGCGTGCCGTACGGCACCTTGCTGTGTGTGTCCGACAAGCCGCTGCACAGCGAGATCAAACTGCCGGGTTCGGCCAACGCCTTCTATAACCGGGCGGTCAGCCAGCATCTGAAGATCGGCATTGCCGCCCTCGACCTGCTGCGCACCGAGCTCAACTCGCTGCACTCGCGTAAACTGCGCAGCTTTGATGAGCCGCCGTTCCGCTGAGGATCCATGTCACTGCCACCCCGTTCCAAGCCGCGCCGCCCCCAGGCGCGGCCTGCCACCGGCCCGCGTCGCCAGCCCAAGGCGCCACCGGCCGAGCCGCGCCTGATCCTGTTCAACAAACCGTTCGACGTGCTGACCCAGTTCAGCGACGGCGACGGGCGCGCGACGCTCAAGGACTACATCGACATCCCCGGTGTGTACCCGGCCGGGCGGCTGGACCGCGATAGTGAAGGCCTGTTGCTGCTGACCAACGATGGCGGGCTGCAGGCGCGCATTGCCGACCCGAAGCACAAGCTGGCCAAGACTTATTGGGTTCAGGTGGAGGGGGAGCCGAGCGAGGAGCAGTTGCGGCGCTTGCGCGATGGCGTGGAACTGAACGATGGGCCGACCTTGCCGGCCGAGGCGCGGCGCCTGGACGAGCCGGCGCTGTGGCCGCGCAACCCGCCGGTGCGTTTTCGCAAGAGCGTGCCGACCAGCTGGCTGGAGCTGGTGATTCGCGAAGGGCGTAACCGCCAGGTGCGGCGGATGACGGCTGCGGTGGGGTTGCCGACCTTGCGCCTGGTGCGGGTGCGGATTGGCGACTGGGCGCTGGATGGGTTGGAGCAGGGGTGCTGGCGCGAAGTGGCCGCCAAGCTTTAGTCCAGTTCAAGGGCCATTCGCGGGCACGCCCGCTCCCACAGGTATAGTGCAGCCCTCAAGTGCAGCGCCAGACCTGTGGGAGCGGGCGTGCCCGCGAATGGCCTTGAATTTTCTACACCCCTTCGAGAAACCCCACCACCACGCTCTTGATGATAAAGGCCAACACCCCCAGCCCCAGCACGAAGAACAGGATCAGCGTCCCGAACCGCCCGGCCTTGGACTTTTTCGCCAGGTCCCAGACGATGAAACCCATGAAACCGATCAGCACGGTGACCAGGATGATCATCATCCACTCTTCGAATACGGCGGGATCCATCGGTGTTCTCCAGGCGGGTTGAGCGTCCGATTATACGCCTGCTGGCGCAGGCAATTAACGCAGGTGGGTCAAGGGCAGCTCGGTGCTGGCCAGCACCTGGTTCAGCACGAAGCTCGAACGCACGCTGGTGACGCCTTCAATGCGGGTCAGGCTGCCTAGCAGCAGTTTCTGGTAGTGGTCCATGTCGGGCACCACCACCTTCAGCTGGTAGTCGGCATCCATGCCGGTGACCAGGCTGCATTCAAGCACCTGTGGCAGGTTGCGGATGGCCGCCTCGAAGGTTTCGAAACGCTCCGGGGTGTGGCGGTCCATGCCGATCAGCACATAGGCAGTCAGGCTCAGGCCCAGCTTCTTGCGGTCGAGCAGGGCTACCTGGCGCGAGATGTAGCCATCGTCCTCCAGTTGCTTGACCCGACGCGAGCATGGCGAAGGCGACAAGCCGATGCGTTCGGCCAGTTCCTGGTTGGAAATGCGCGCATCGCGCTGCAATTCGGCGAGGATACTCAGGTCGTAGCGGTCAAGTTTGCTCATGGGTTATGCCTTTTCTGTTCAGATTGCGATGAATTATCAATCCAGGGTGAAAAATTGCGCAAGTGCTATTTATCTGAGCAATCTTCGCAATCATCTGTCGCATCCTGTCCGGTATCTTTATCCACAGAATCACTGCCCGGACATCAGTCCACGGCGACGCGCCCTAGGCGGGCGGTCGCGGCCAGCCATCCAACAGGATCTGCAGGCCCCCGGGCTACACACCTTCCAGAAGACGGTGTGAGGTGAGCCGGCGCCACAAGTGCCGAGCACGGACGACAATTCCTGAAGGGAGGCCCAGCGGCCTCCCTTTTTTCATGTCCGGAAATTTAATTGGCGTGCGTGACAGGCGCGGTAGACTGGCTGTGGTTGCCGTATTTTCTACCGAGAGGAACAGCATGAAGTCGCGCATCTGGCAGTTGGCAGGTGTTGGTGTGTTGGGGTTGAGCATCAGCCTCGGGGCCATGGCCGAAGGGCCGGGCGAGGGGGCGCCGGGCCGCTCGCTCAATTCGCGTGACGAAGTGCAGCAGACCCAGCCGCCACGGCAGGGCTATTACCAGGATATTCCCCGCCGCCATGGCGACAACCGCCACTGGGAAGCCGGTGGCCCGGGGCAACGGCCTGGCGGTGACTGGCAGGGGCGCCCTGATGGTCATGGCAATGGCTGGGGGCCGGGGCCGCATTATCGCCCGGGGTACACCATCGATCATTTCCCGGACCGCTACTGGAAAGTGCCCTACCGTGGGGATGACTATTTCTACTCCGGTGGTTACTGGTATCGCCCCCATGGTGGCCGTTATGTCGTGGTGAGCCCGCCCTACGGCGTGCGGGTCGACTACCTGCCGCCTTATGCGCGGGAAGTCTGGTTGGGCGGGGCGCTGTTCTTCCTGGTGGCCGATACCTATTACCAGTACCTGGCCGACAGCCGCGAGTACGTGGTGGTCAATCCGCCGCTAGCCGCGCCCGCACCTGTAAGTGGTCGGTATGATGTGGTGGCCTACCCCATGTATGGGCAAGGGCAGGAACAGCAGGACCAGGACCGTTACCAGTGCCACCGTTGGGCGGTGAGCCAGTCAGGGTTCGACCCGGCGACGGCGACTTATGCGCCGCCGGCCAATGTGGCGGACAACTACCGGCGGGCGCTGGGCGCGTGCTTCAGTGGCCGAGGCTACAGCATCAACTAAAGCAAGACATGCGGTGCATGGCACCGGCTGTGCCGGTGTTCGCGGGTAAACCCGCTCCTACAGTTACGCTCACTGATTCACACCGGATCCGCATGCACCATCACATCCGCCTGTGGATAACGCTGGCGGATCACCTTCGAGGCCTCCACGCACAAGGCATGCGCCTCATGCAGCGGCAACTGCCCCGGCATCTCCAGATGCAACTGCACGAACCACTGGTTGCCCGACACCCGTGTACGCAGGTCGTGCACGCCTTTGACCCCGGGAATGGCCAGCACCAGCGCAGCCATGGCCTCGCCGACATCGCCGGGCAGTTCCTGATCCATCAGGATGGCCGTGCTTTCCCGGGCGATCTGCAGCGCGCTCCAAAGGATATAGACAGCGATGCCCAGGCCGAAGAGCGCATCCAGTTGCGGCCAGCCAAAGCGTGCCAGCAGCAGGGCCAGCAGGATGCTGCCGTTGAGCAGCAGGTCCGAGCGGTAGTGCAGGGAGTCGGCCCGCACCGCCGTGGAGCCGGTCAGGCGGATGACCTTGTGTTGCAGTGCCAACAGCGCAAGGGTCAGCACCAGCGACAGCAGCATTACCCCGATACCGACGGCGGTATCGCCCAAGGGTTGCGGGGTGTGCAGGCGTTCAACCGCCTGCACACCGATCAGCACCGCACTGACCCCGATGAACAGCGCCTGCGCCATACCGGCCAGGGCTTCGGCCTTGCCATGGCCGAATCGGTGGTCGTCGTCGGCCGGGCGCAGGGCATAGTGCACGGCGAGCAGGTTGAGGAACGAGGCAACGGCATCCAGTGCCGAGTCGGTCAGCCCGGCCAGCAGGCTGACCGAGCCGCTCAGCCACCAGGCCAGCGCCTTGCTCAGGACCAGGATACTGGCCACCGCCAGCGATGCGCGCGTGGCCAGGCGTAACAGGCGCTGGTGTTCAGCCGGGGTGGTCATCATCCGTGGGTAGTGTCCTTGTGCTTCAGGCTTCAGGCTTCAGGCTGCAGGCACCAGGCCCAGGCTGGCCAACTGCTCGATGCTGCCGCGATGCTGGATCAGCCGTGGGTCGTTCAGCGGCAGGCGCTGGCCCAGTTCGCTTTCCAGAATGGCCTGCAACTTCAGGTTGTCGACCTTGCCATCGGGGCTCACGGCTTCACGCAGCTTGACCGGGTCAACCTGGGCGGATCGCCCGCCTGAGTAATAGATGGCGCCCGTGGCAAAGTCGATACCGAAGGCGATCAGCCCCGGGATCACGTAGAACAGGATGCCGATGGCATCCATTGCGGCAACCACTGGGTCGATCTTGCCGCCGATCTGGCCGCGCCGTTCCGGGTAGAGAATGGTGCCGCAGGCGGTCAGTTGGGTCAGCAAGGTGACGATGAGGGCGCCACCAATGACGCGGGTTGGGATGCGCATGTAAATCTCCGAAAAGGTATCCAGCAGGGCAAGCGAAGCGCCTGCACCTGAAGCTAAGACCATGATAGAGCAGGGTGGGTTCGCCGTTATACTCGCGGGACTGTTCGAGGACCACCATGATTTCATTACCGATCGATGCTGTCTTGCCCGCCCTGCGCCAGGCCCTGGATAACCGTGACGAAGCGGTGCTCGAGGCGCCACCTGGTGCGGGCAAGACCACCCGCGTGCCGCTGGCGCTGCTCAACGAGCCGTGGCTGGCCGGGCAGAGCATTCTAATGCTCGAGCCCCGCCGCCTGGCAGCGCGGGCTGCGGCCGAGCGCCTGGCCAGCGAACTGGGCGAAAAGGTCGGCGAGACCGTTGGCTATCGCATCCGCCTGGACAGCAAGGTCGGGCCGAAAACCCGCATCGAGGTAGTGACCGAAGGCATCCTCACCCGCCGCCTGCAGGCCGACCCGGCGCTGGAGGGTGTGGGGCTGGTGATCTTCGACGAATTTCACGAGCGCAGCCTTGATGCCGACCTGGCCTTGGCATTGAGCCTGAATGGCCGGGAATTGCTGCGGGACGATCCGCCGCTGAAGGTTTTGCTGATGTCCGCGACCCTGGAGGGCGAGCGACTTTCGCGGCTGCTGAATGATGCCCCGGTGGTAAGCAGCGAAGGCCGCATGCACCCCGTCGACATCCGTTGGGGGCGGCCTTTCCAGGCGGGTGAGTTCATCGAGCCTCGGGTAGTGGACAGCGTGTTGCAGGCACTGGCTGACCAGACCGGCAGTTTGCTGGTATTCCTGCCGGGTCAGGCCGAGATCCGCCGGGTTCACCAGAGCCTGCAGGAAGCGTTGGGCGAGCGTCCCGAGGTCCTGCTCTGCCCGCTGCATGGCGAGCTCGATCTCGACGCCCAACGTGCGGCCATCGACCCGGCGCCCAAGGGCCTGCGCAAGGTGGTGCTGGCCACAAACATTGCCGAGACCAGCCTGACCATCGACGGCGTGCGCGTGGTGATCGACACAGGCCTGGCCCGGGTACCGCGTTTCGACCCCGGCAGCGGCATGACTCGTCTGGACACCCAACGTATCTCTCGCGCCAGTGCCACTCAGCGCGCTGGCCGTGCTGGCCGCCTGGAGCCCGGCGTGTGCTATCGCCTGTGGTCCGAGGCCCAGCATGACCAGCTGGCCGCACACGGCAGCGCCGAGATCCTGCAGGCCGACCTGGCCGGCCTGGCCCTGCAACTGGCACGCTGGGGCGTTACGCCCGAGCAGCTGCGCTGGCTCGACCAGCCCCCCACTGCTGCCTTCACCCAGGCCCAGGACCTGCTGGCACGGCTCAATGCCTTCAAGCCCGGCAGCCGTGACAACCTCAGCGAACACGGCCTGGCCATGGCCGAGCTGCCCGCGCATCCACGTATTGCGCATTTGCTGTTGCGCGGCCAGGCCCTGGGCCTGGCACAGATGGCCTGTGATGTGGCTGCGCTGCTGGGCGAGCGGGATATCCAGCGCGGCGGTGGCGCCGACTTGCACAGCCGGCTGGCGCTGGTCAGTGGCGAGAGCAGGGCCGCCCGTGGCAGCCACGGTGGTGTGCAGCGTGCGCGCCAATTGGCCCGCCAGTACCGTGGTCTGCTGCGTGGCAAACCAGGCGCGCCGGTTGTGGACCCTGATCACCCGCGCTGGCTGGGCGCGCTGCTGGCGCTGGCCTATCCCGACCGCGTCGCTCAGCAGCGCCGCGAAGGGGGGGCGGAATATCGGCTGGCGAACGGCCGGGCGGCGCTGTTTGCCGAAGTCGATGCACTGATGAAGTGCCCGTGGGTGGTGATCGCCGACCTGGGCAGCCGCCAGGGCCAGCGCGAAGAACGCATCTATCTGGCCGCCGAGTTCGATCCGGCGCTGTTCGAGGGCGTGCTGGCCGAACAGGTCGAGCGAGTCGATATTCTTGATTGGGACGAGCGTGAGCAGGTGCTGCGTGCCGAACGCCAGACCAAGGTCGGCGAGCTGGTGCTGGGTCGTGAACCGTTACCCAACCTGGATGACGATGCCCGCGCCAAAGCGTTGCTTGGCCTGGTGCGGCGCAAGGGCCTGAACCTGTTGACCTGGACCCCGGAACTTCGCCAATGGCAAGCGCGGGTGGCGCTGTTACGTCAGCTTGATCTGGACAAAGAGGGGCAAAGCGAATGGCCTGACCTGGGGGACGAAGCGCTGCTGGCGACCCTGGAAGACTGGCTGCAGCCATACTTGGGCAAGGTCTCGCGGCTGAGCCATTTCGCCGCCCTGGATGTGTCCTCGATCTTGCGCAATCTGCTGCCTTGGCCATTGCCCCAGCGCCTGGACGAATGGGCACCGGCGCATCTGGCGGTGCCCTCCGGCTCGAACATTCGCCTGGACTACAGTGAAAACCCACCGATTCTCGCCGTGCGTCTGCAGGAACTCTTCGGCCTTGCCGATACTCCGCGTATTGCCCAAGGCCGTCAGCAAGTGAAGTTGCATTTGTTGTCACCGGCACGGCGGCCGGTACAAGTGACCCAGGATCTGGCCAACTTCTGGCGCACGACGTATACCGAGGTTAAGAAGGATTTGAAAGGGCGTTATCCCAAGCACTATTGGCCGGATGACCCCTTGGTGGCCGATGCGACCGCGCGGGCGAAGCCGCGCGGCACTTGAATGTGACGCAGAGCGGTAGCCAGATCGGTTGCCTTGTTCAGAGGGTTAGAGATCTGGCTGTCTTCATGAATCATGTGATTCGGCCAAAGAAAATTTGTGAAGGCTAAGAAGCCCAAATATATGTGCGCTTCATCGATGTGCTCCCTATGAATTAATATTTCGTCAGGTCGAAGGTGACGATCTGACCTTTCTTGACATTCAGCGGGGCTAACGTTTCTTGGTACTCGTCTCGTTTGTAGTCAATGGCGCCCACGCTCTGCCCGCTTTGGTCTCGCAGATGACAGATGAGAGATCCATTGAGCAGGTGCAGCGGCTCGATCACCCAGTAATCGGTGACTTCGGCATACTTGTAGAAGCCGAGGTAGCCATTGCGGCTGACACCCAACTTCTTGTCTGGTTGTCCCCAAAGGTGGATGTGATAATGCAGGCGATCTTCGGTTTTGGAGATATAACGGAACTCCAACAGTGGCGGCAGCGTGCGTCCGCCCAATATTAACCAATCATCCCCAGGGGAGAAATCAAAGAAACTATCATCAGTTTTGTCGCCACTACGACTAAGCCGAGTATTGGCATAACCATCGTCGAGGCGCATTAAAAGCCGGCCTCGAAACGATTCGGCATATTGAGTGCTGATTGTTTGCTCCATGACGTTTTCCTCTAATGGCATTGAAGGTGTGTTTACACTAATGCCACCGTCGGGCGTGCGAGCAGAATGAAGATTTTCCCAGACGCCTCAAGCCCCGGCTTCACCTTCCAGCAGCATGAACAGGCGATACAGCACCACGGTACTGAACAGCTGCAGGAAGCCGCTCAGGCTGTCCATGGCCAGTTGGGCACCCGCTGCGGGTTCGGGAAAAGCCATCAGCAATAGCCCGTCGATCAGCCAGATCGGTGCCAGCACCCCCAGCACGCAGATCATGATGCGCATGAAGTGTCCGGTGGTCATGCGTGCGCTCTCGCGCATCGACTGCACCACCGGCAGGCCGCGCAGTACCAGCAGGTACTCGGCGAACACCAGGTTGATCATGATCCACACGCCCGGGAAGATGAACAGCGCCAGGCCGGCCATGATCAGCAGCGAGCTGATCAGGATCAGCAGGGCCAGCTGCGGCCACAGTTGCACGGCGCGGGCGAACAGGTCTCGCTTGGCGATTTCCTGGCCGTTGCTGCGGGTGTCGAGGTACAAGATCAGCGCGGCGCTGTACAGCGGGTAGAACAGCAGGCTGATCAGCATGCCGTAGGCCGGCGATGCCTGGTCGCCCATCTGCCGGTACAGCAGCTGGGTGAGCAAGGCTTCCAGCACCACCAGCGGCAGGCACAGCTGGAGGATGTTCGGCAGGTGGCGGCGGAAGAAGTACAGGGAGTCGCGCAGGACGCTCAGCGGGTTCATCGGTCTACATCGCATGGCAGTAAAAACAGGGGCATAACTTTAGCCCAAAGCAGGCCTGGGGCTGTCACTTGCTGAAAAAAGTTTCACGCCGCCGGTGATTGAATCCCACGCCTGTACGCCCCATCTTTGACGCTGTCCGTTGTCCGCTACCCCACGAGGTCGCCCCATGAATACTGAAGAACAAACCCTGATCGACGGCCTGTTCGGCCGCCTCAAGCAAGCCGAAGACCCGAGCCAGCCACGTGATGCGCAGGCCCAGGCATGCATCGAGGAACATGTGCGTCAGCAGCCGGCGGCGCCTTATTACATGGCCCAGGCGATCCTGGTGCAGGAGGCTGCGATCAAGCGCCTCGACGAGCAGAACAAGCAACTGGAAGCCGAACTGAAGCAGGCCCGTGCCCAGGCCGAGGCCGCCCGTGCCGGCAGCGCGCCGAGCAATGGCGGTGGTGGTTTCCTGTCCAGCATCTTTGGTTCGTCTGGGCGCAATGCGGCCCCGGCCGTGCAACCGCAGCGTCCCGCTGCAGCCCCCGTGGCATCTGGCGGTGGCTGGCGTGAGCCGTTGGCGCCGGGCTTTTCCCAGCCGCAAGTGCAGCAGCCTGGCTTCGGTGCTGCGCCGGCACGCAGTGGTGCCAGCAGCTTCCTCGGCGGTGCGATGCAGACTGCGGCCGGTGTGGCGGGTGGTGTGTTGCTGGCGCAGGGCATCAGCAGCCTGTTCAACCACAACTCGCAGCCGGAGGAGGTGGTAGAGGTGATCAAGGAAGAGCCGGCGCCTGCCAGCGACAGCGGAGGCTGGAACGACTCGGGGGCGCAGCAGCAGGTGGCTGACAACAGTGGTTGGGGCAGCGACCAGGGTGGTTATGCCGACAGCGATTATGGCAGCGATGATGGCGGGTTCTTCTCGGACGACGATTCGTACGTCTGACAGGTCTGGCATACTGCTGGCAATTTTAGGGGCGCTTTGCGCCCCTTTCGCGACGCAAGGCCGCTCCTGCAAGGGTACGCGAACCCCTGTAGGAGCGGCCTTGTGTCGCGAAAGGGCTGCAAGGCAGCCCCCAGCATTCCAGGCCGACCAAGGGGTTCCAAGGTGAAAAAGATCGCGCTGTTCGCCGATGTGCAGAACCTCTACTACACCGTGCGCCAGGCCCACGGCTGCCATTTCAACTACACCGCCCTGTGGGCCGATGTCAGCCGCGAAGGCCAGATCGTCGAGGCCGTGGCCTATGCCATCGACCGGGGCGACAGCAAGCAGCAGCAGTTCCAGCAGATCCTGCGCAATCTCGGTTTCGATGTGCGCCTTAAGCCCTTCATCCAGCGCAGCGATGGCTCGGCCAAAGGTGACTGGGATGTGGGTATTACCCTGGATGTGATCGACGCCGCCAGCCGCGTCGACCAAGTGGTACTGGCCTCCGGCGACGGCGATTTCGATCTGCTGCTGGAGCGGGTGATACAGCGCCATGGCACCGAGGCAGTGGTGTATGGTGTGCCCGGGCTTACCGCACTGTCGCTGATCCGTGCCGCCACCCGTTATGTGCCCATCGAGGGTGCGCTGTTGCTAAAACACTGAGATTTTTCATGGAACGTATCGCTGTCATCGACTTTGAAACCACCGGCATCAGCCCCGGCGCCGGCTGCCGCGCCACTGAGGTGGCGGTGGTGATGCTGGAGGGCGGGCGCATCGTCGAGCGCTATCAGAGCTTGATGAACGCGGGCGTGCCGGTACCGGCCTTCGTCGCCGGGCTCACTGGCATCACCACCGCCATGCTGCGCAGTGCGCCGCCGGTGGACAAGGTGATGAACGAAGTGGCCGAGTTCGTTGGTGGTACCCCGCTGCTGGCACACAATGCCGCCTTCGACCAGAAGTTTTGGGACTACGAACTGAGCCGCATCGGCCGTAGCCGCAGCCAGGCCTTCGCCTGTTCCCTGCTGCTGTCACGGCGCCTTTTGCCGGCGGCACCGAACCACAAGCTGGGCACCTTGACCCGCTGGGCCGGGCTGCCGGATACCGGTACCGCGCACCGTGCCATGGCCGATGCCGAAATGGCCGCCAACCTGCTGCAACACTTGGCTGGCGTGCTGCGCCAGAGCCACGGTGTACAGCAGCTTTCGCACGACCTGCTCTGCCGCCTGCAGAAAACCCCGGCCGCCAAGGTTCGTGAAGCTCTGGCCAGGTACTGTTAGGGCTTCTTCTCCAGTTGCCCCAGCGGTACCCGCCGCTCCACAGCGCTTGAGAGAATGATCGAGGTCTTGCTGAAGCCGAACTGCGCGACCCGGTTGATCAGCTCTTCCAGCTCCGGCATCGAACCCACCGCTGCCTGCATGATGACGCAGGGGTCGCCGGTTACCCGATGGCATTCGGTCAATTGGGGGATCTGGGTCAACGCTTCGTAGGCCTGCTGGTTGCCGTGGCTGGCCAGGCGCAGTTCGATCACGCACTGGATCGGCAGGCCGATCTTGCTCATGTCGACCTTGGCCTGGTAGCCGGTGATAACCCCGCTGGCCTCGAGCTTGGCCACCCGCTCGGCCACCGCCGGCGCCGACAGGTTCACCTGGCGCGCCAGTTGCGCGAAGGTGGCGCGGCCATTGTCGAGCAGGGCGGCGAGCAGCATGCGGTCGTACTTGTCCATGGGTTATTCCTGCCTGGTTTCGATTCGATTGAAAAGCATCCGAATAACCATGCAATGCAAAGTGTTCGGGTAATTTAAAGCTGTTTTGTAACTTAAGTTTACACGATGGCCTTTCTAAACTAAGCCACCCGTAAACGGATTTCGAGTGTTTCCCATGCCTGCCTCCCGTCGCTTCCCGTTGTTGCTCATTGGCGCTTTCCTGGCCTTGTACCTGGTCTGGGGCTCCACCTACCTGTTCATTCGCATAGGCGTCGAGAGCTGGCCACCGATGCTCATGGCCGGGGTGCGCTTCCTGATTGCCGGGGGCCTGCTGTATGGCTTCTTGCGCTGGCGCGGTGTGCCGGCACCGACCTGGCCGCAGTGGCGGGCTGCGGGGGCGATCGGTTTCCTGCTGCTCAGCTGTGGTAACGGCGGCGTGACCGTGGCCGAGCATGCCGGTGTGGCCTCTGGCGTCGCTGCGCTGGCGGTGGCGACGGTGCCGCTGTTCACGTTGCTGTTCGGCCTGCTGTTCGGGCACCGCAATTCGAAGCTGGAGTGGGCGGGGATCGCCCTCGGGTTGGTGGGTATCGGCCTGCTGAACCTGGGCTCCAACCTTCAGGCAAGCCCGATTGGCGCGGCGCTGATCATCTTTGCGGCGGCGTCGTGGGCGTTCGGCTCGGTGTGGAGCAAGACCTTGCCGCTGCCCCAGGGGCCCATGGCCAGCGCCGCGGAAATGCTCGTTGGTGGCGCTGTGTTGCTGCTCGGCAGCGCGCTGTCTGGCGAGCGCATGACGCAGATGCCGACCGCTGCCGGCTGGGGGGCACTGGCCTACCTGGTGTTCTTCGGTTCGATCCTGGCGTTCAGTGCCTACATGTACTTGCTCAAGCACGTGCGCCCCGCAGCTGCCACCAGCTATGCCTACGTCAACCCGGCGGTGGCCGTGCTGCTGGGCATCGTCTTTGCCGGTGAGCAGATTGGTGCCGAAGAATGTGTGGCCATGGCGGTGATCATCGGCGCGGTGGTGCTGATCGGCCTGCCGCAGTGGCGCAAGGCACCTGAGCCGTCGCAGCCGTTGAAAGGCGAAATCTGCAAGTAGGCAGGGGTGATGCGGTAAACTTGCCGCCTTCGCTGAACCCCCTGACGGTATTGCCATGAATTTCGCCAAACTCGGCCTGATCGAACCGCTGCTGCGCACCCTGCAGCAACTGGACTACACCACCCCGACCCCGGTGCAGGCCAAGGCCATCCCCGCTGTGCTGGCCGGCCGCGACCTGATGGCCGCGGCCCAGACCGGCACCGGCAAGACCGCGGGCTTTGCCCTGCCTGTGCTGCAGCGCCTGGCGCTGGAAGGCGAAAAGGTGGCCAGCAACTCGATCCGCGCGCTGGTGCTGGTGCCCACTCGTGAGTTGGCCGAGCAGGTGCACAACAATGTGCGCGAGTATGCCGAGAACCTGCCGCTGAGCACCTACGCGGTGTATGGCGGGGTCAGCATCAACCCGCAGATGATGCGCCTGCGCCGTGGCGTCGACCTGCTGGTGGCCACCCCGGGGCGCTTGCTCGACCTGTTCCGGCAGAACGCCGTGAAGTTCAACCAGGTGCAGACCCTGGTGCTGGACGAAGCCGACCGCATGCTCGACCTGGGCTTTGCCGAAGAGCTGCAGTCGGTGTACGCCGCGCTGCCACGCAAGCGCCAGACGTTGCTGTTCTCCGCCACTTTTTCCGACCAGATCCGCATGCTGGCGGGGCTAGCCCTGAACGACCCGCTGAGCATCGAAGTCAGCCCGCGCAATGCCACGGCCACCAGCGTCAAGCAGTGGCTGGTGCCTGTGGATAAAAAACGCAAGGTCGACCTGTTCTGCCACCTGCTGCGCAAGCAGCGCTGGAAGCAGGTGCTGGTGTTCGCCAAGACCCGTAATGGCGTCGATCAACTGGTGGAGCGCTTGCTGGCCGAGGGTGTGAATGCCGACGGTATCCACGGTGACCGCCCGCAGGCCACTCGCCAGCGCGCGCTGGACAGCTTCAAGGCCCGCGAAATCCAGGTGCTGGTGGCGACCGATGTGGCGGCCCGCGGCCTGGATATCGATGACTTGCCGCTGGTGGTCAACCTTGACCTGCCGATCGTTGCTGAGGATTACGTGCACCGCATCGGGCGTACCGGGCGGGCGGGCAACAAGGGCGAGGCTATCTCGCTGGTGTGTGCCGATGAAGTGCAGCTGCTGGCGGCGATCGAAGTGCTGACGCGGCAGACCCTGCCGCGTCATGAAGAGCCGGACTTCATCCCTGACCACCGGGTGCCGATGACCGACGCCAGTGGCCAGGTGATCAAGAAGCCGAAGAAGCCCAAGAAGCCGAAGGAAAACAGCGCCAAGCGCGGCTTGGGGCGCTGGATGGACAGCGCTGAATCAGGCAGTGCGGAGCCGGCGGTGAAGGCAGTGCGCAAGGTGCCGAGCTTCAATGGTGGGGCGCGCAAGCGTAAGCCGTAGATTTGCAGTGTACGCGGACTCTGTGGGAGCGGGTTTACCCGCGAAGAATGCGACTCGGTGCATGGCACGGGCTTCGCCCGTGTTCGCGGGTAAACCCGCTCCCACAGGGGACAGTGTCAACCTTTGGATTTAAGCCAATCCGCCGCCGCCCGCCCGGCGCGCAAGCCGCTGGCAAAGCACGCTGTCAGCAGATACCCCCCAGTCGGCGCCTCCCAGTCCAGCATCTCGCCTGCACAGAACACCCCCGGCATGCCCTTGACCATCAAGCCTTCATCCAGCCCCTCGAAACGCACCCCACCCGCGCTGCTGATCGCTTCATCCAGCGGCCGCGTGCGCACCAGCGTGATCGGCAATGCCTTGATCGCCCTCGCCAAGGCCCCAGGATCGGCAAAGGTCGCCTGATCGGTCAGCTCGCGCAGCAGCGCAGCCTTGACCCCATCGATACCCAGCTGGCTGTGCAGGTGCTTGGCCATGGAGCGCGAACCCCGTGGTTTGGCCAGCGCCTGGGCAATCTTGTCCACAGGCTTGTCCGGCAACAGGTCGAGCAGCAACACCCCGTGGCCCTCACGGTTGATGGCCTCGCGCACCGGCGCTGACCATGCATACACCAGGCTGCCTTCCACACCCTGCGCGGTGAGGATGAACTCGCCCTTGCGCGGCACGCTGCCAGGAACGCTAAGGGCAATGTTCTTCAACGGCGCACCGGCGAACTTGTCCTTGAGCAGCGGGCTCCAGCCTGCCACTTCAAAACCACAGTTGCTGGGCTGCAAGGGCGAGATATCCACAGCCCGTTCGGCGAGCAGCGGCTGCCAACTACCGTCCGAGCCTAGTCGCGCCCAGCTGCCGCCACCCAGCGCCAGCACCACCACGGCGGCCTTCACCAGCCTCTCGCCTTGTGGATAAGCAATCCGCAATGCACCTTCGGCATTCCAGCCCAGCCAGCGGTGACGGGTGTGGATAACTACTCCGTTGTCGCGCAGTCGCTTGAGCCAGGCGCGCAGCAGTGGCGCGGCTTTCATGTCGGTGGGGAACACCCGGCCCGAGGTGCCGACGAAGGTTTCGATGCCCAGGCCGTGAATCCACTGGCGCAAGGCGTCGGCATCGAAGTCGTGCAGCAGCGCGGCGATTTCGCCCTGGCGCTCGGCATACCGGCTGACGAACGCCGGGTAGGGCTCGGAATGGGTGATGTTCATGCCACCGACACCCGCCAGCAGGAACTTGCGACCCACCGAAGGCATGGCATCGAACACCTCGACCGCCAGGCCCGCCTGGGCCAGTGCTTCGGCGGCCATCAGGCCGGCTGGGCCGCCGCCGATGACGACTGCGAGGGGAGGGGAGGCGGGGCTCAGATCAGGCATGGTGGGAAGCAGGCTGTGGAAAAGAGGCGCATTCTAGCGCAGCGCGGCCTGTGGAAGCACTGCTCAAAAAATGATCAGAGCTTTGCAGGCCTTGCCTGTAAAGGGCTGCAGCGCCTTTCCCGCAGGTTATCCACAAGCGGTTCCACAGTCATTGTGAACAACCGATTACGCGTGCCGCACTGTGATGAAGGATGCCATGGCGCCTGGCCAGGGCTGCGCGGTCCTTGCTGTAGCCACCGCCGATCACGCCCACCACCGGGATGTCGCGGCCCAGGCAGTGGCGCAGCACCGCTTCGTCACGGGCGGCAACGCCTGCATCGGTCAGTTGCAGATAGCCCAGGGCGTCGTCCTTGTGCACATCGACCCCGGCGTCGTACAGCACCAGGTCGGGTCGATAGAGTGGCAGCAGGTAGTTGAGGGCGTCGTCCACCACCTTCAGGTAGGCCATGTCGCCCATGCCACGGGGCAGGGGGATGTCCCAATCGCTTTGCGCCTTGCGCGCCGGGAAGTTCTGTTCGCAGTGCAGCGACACGGTGATGGCGTCTGGTGTGTCGTGCAGGATGCGCGCGGTGCCGTCACCCTGATGCACATCGCAGTCGAAGATCAGCACCCGGTGTACCCGGCCAGCCTCCAGCAGGTAGCGGCTGATCACGGCCAGGTCGTTGAAGATGCAGAAGCCGGCAGGATGGTCGTAATGGGCGTGGTGGGTGCCGCCGGCAAGGTGGCAGGCGATGCCTTGCTGCAGCGCCATCTCGGCGCTCAGCAGCGAGCCGCCTACGGCGCGCACGGTACGCCGGGCCAGGGCCTCGCTCCAGGGCAGGCCGAGGCGGCGCTGGTCCTCGCGTGACAGGTCACCGTTCATGTAGCGCTCGATGTAGCTGCGGTCGTGGGCCAGGGCGAGGATGTCGTTGGGGCAGATGTCCGGGCGCAGCAGGGCTTGGTCGGTGGTCAGCCCGCTGTCGATCAAGTGGTCGTGCAGCAGGCGGAACTTGTCCATGGGGAAGCGGTGTTCGGCAGGGAACTCCGGGCTGTAGTCTTCGTGGTAGATCAGCGGCAACGGCATGGGTGGGGTCGCAATCGGGGCCAGTGCTGATCTTGCCATGGCTGGAGACTGCTGTGGGAGAACCTGCCAGGCATCAATCTCCTGGCCAGCACCGGCCTTTGTAGGAGCGGCCTCGCGTCGCGAAAGGGCTGCGCAGCAGCCCCGGGGTATCAGCGCAAATGCACAAATTGCCGGGCCTGCTACGCAGCCCTTTCGCGACGCAAGGCCGCTCCTACAGGGCGTGTATGCCACGAGGGGCGTTATTTCGTGGTACTGGCCAGCACCCGTTGCCAGTCCGGCTCGTTCAGGCGGCCGAGGATGCGTGTTTTGCCATTGCCATCCACCGAAACGAACAGCGCACTGGCATAGCCGCTCTCACGCTCACCCCCCGCAACTTTCTGCTGGCGGGCAAAATGGTCGATGCAGCCGTTGTGGGTCACCAGTACCAGGTTATGCCCCGGTCGTTTGTGTGCCAGCGCTTCGCTGGCGAACTGGCTGTCACAGCTTTCCAGCCAGCCCTCACTGGCCACCGCCTGGCCAAGGATGAAATGCGCGGTTTGCCGTGTGCGCAGTTTCGGGCTGCTGAGCATATCGGCGTTGTTAAGGCCCAACTGGTGCATCCCTTGGCCAACACGCCCGGCAGCCTGGCTGCCGGCCACCGTTATGCCGGTGGGGTCGTCCAGGCACGGGCCGGGGGCGCTGTCGCAGCGCTCGGCGTGGCGGATCATCACGATCACCGCACCGTCGGCCCAGTCCTGCAGCAGGCCGCTGTCACTCAATTGCCGTTCGTTGCCAAGGTCCACGATATGCGTCCTCGTCGCCAGCCAGGTGCTCAACGCCGCCACGACCATGCACAGGCCAAGGGCGGCACCGAGGGCTTTGCGGGTCAGGCGTCGCTTGCGCCGGGCGTGGATGGTAGGGTGTCCAAGGGTGTTGCTCGATAGCATGCGTTGCTCCGTTGGCATGGTCGCGGCTGGCGCGGCGGTGTTGGCTGGCATCCTGCCAACTGGCCTGTCGGGCGGCGGTGAAGGGCGTGTGAAAATTGCATTCGGGCGCGCCGGTTGGGTGAAACCTGCACCCGCGCCTACGCTGTAAACTGCAAGACGGTAAAACCGGAGCACGCCCGATGACCCCTATCCTGCAACTGGAAAGCGCGCGGCTGGTACTGCGCCAATGGCACGACGACGACCTGCGCGAGTTCGCCGCCCTGTGTGCCGACCCGCAGGTGATGCGCTACTTCCCGGCGCCGCTGACACGCCTGGAGGCAGCCGCGCTGATCGGCCGCGTGCGCGGGCATTTCAATGAGTACGGCTTTGGTCTGTGGGCTCTGGAGCGCAAGGACAGTGGTGCCTTCATCGGCATGACCGGGTTGCTGCACGTGGGCTTCGATGCCGATTTTGCGCCGGCGGTGGAGATCGGCTGGCGCCTGGCACGCCGCCACTGGGGCCTGGGTTTCGCCAGCGAGGCGGCGTGGACATGCCTGCGCTGTGCTTTCGCCCAATTGCGCCTGGAGGAAGTGGTGTCGTTCACTAGCGAGAGCAACCTGCCCTCGCAGAAGGTCATGCAGGCCATCGGTATGCAGCAGGACCTGAATGGCAGTTTCGAACACCCGCGCCTGCCCGTGGGCCATCCGCTGCGCCCGCATGTGCTGTACCGCATCGACCGCGCTCACTGGGAGCGTACCCTGCGCGCCTGAATGCATGGCAATGCCCGGCGCGAATGACAAACCCTGTATCATTTCCCTAATGGAGGGCGCTTGCCGCAAGATGTTCAGCGCCTATGAGATCGAGCGCCGCCTGGGCGGCGCATCGCGAGCAAGACTCGCTCCTACGGAGAACCCCCGATGAGTCATGTGTTGGACGACCTGGTCGACCTGTTGAGCCTCGAGTCCATCGAGGAGAACCTGTTCCGTGGACGCAGCCAGGACCTGGGCTTTCGCCAGCTTTACGGCGGGCAGGTACTGGGCCAATCGTTGTCGGCGGCCAGCCAGACGGTCGAGGATGCACGCCATGTGCATTCGTTGCACGGCTACTTCCTGCGCCCTGGCGATGCCAGCCTGCCGGTGGTGTATTCGGTGGACCGCGTGCGCGATGGTGGCAGCTTCAGCACCCGGCGGGTGACGGCTATTCAGAAGGGCCAGCCAATCTTCACCTGCAGCGCCTCGTTCCAGTACGACGAGGAAGGCTTCGAGCACCAGGCGCAGATGCCCGATGTGGTCGGCCCGGAGAACCTGCCCACTGAAGTCGAGCTGGCCCGGGCCATGGCTGACCAGTTGCCCGAGCGCATTCGCGACAAGGTGCTGTGCGCCAAGCCGATCGAGATTCGCCCGGTCACCGAGCGCGACCCATTCAACCCCCAGGCTGGCGACCCGGTGAAGTACGCCTGGTTCCGCGCCGACGGCAACCTGCCTGATATCCCCGCCCTGCACAAATACCTGCTGGCCTACGCCTCGGACTTCGGCCTGCTGACCACTTCGTTGCTGCCCCATGGCAAATCGGTGTGGCAGCGTGACATGCAGATCGCCAGCCTCGACCATTCGCTGTGGTTCCATGGCAACCTGCGTGCCGACGAGTGGCTGCTGTATGCCACCGACAGCCCCTGGGCGGGCAATGCCCGTGGCTTCTGCCGCGGCAGCATTTTCAACCAGGCCGGGCAACTGGTGGCGTCGTCGTGCCAGGAAGGCCTGATTCGCCACCGCAAGGACTGGGCATGAGCCTGGGCGAGGTGCGCAACTGGGTGTTCGACATGGACGGCACCCTGACCGTGGCCGTGCACGATTTTGCCGCCATCCGCGTAGCGCTGGATATCCCGGCCGAGCACGACATCCTCACCCACCTGGCAGCCTTGCCGGCGGACGAGGCGGCGGCCAAGCATGCCTGGCTGCTGGAGCACGAGCGTGACCTGGCGATTGCCTCCACGGCGGCCACCGGGGCGGTGGAACTGGTGCGCGAACTGGCCCAGCGTGGTTGCCGGCTGGGCATTCTGACCCGCAATGCCCGTGAGTTGGCGCATGTGACGCTGGAGGCCATCGGCCTGGCGGACTGCTTCCCGGTGGAGCACATTCTGGGGCGTGACGAAGCGGCGCCCAAGCCAAGCCCGGATGGGCTGCTGAAGATTGCCAATGCCTGGGGTGTGACACCGGGTGAGCTGGTGATGGTGGGGGATTACCGGTTTGATTTGGACTGTGGGCGTGCCGCAGGGGCGCGCACGGTGCTGGTGAACCTGCCGGACAATCCGTGGCCGGAACTGGTGGATTGGCATGCGGCCGATTGCCGGGCATTGAAGGTGATGCTGGGCTGAGTTTTTGTGTCGCCTGTGCGGGCCTCTTCGCGGGTAAACCCGCTCCCACAGGGACCGCGCCGAGCTCAAGTCCAGCACTCAACCTGTGGGAGCGGGTTCACCCGCGAAGAGGCCGGACCTGTCTATGCTGAACCCCAATCTATTCCCTGAACGGAGACCTACCCATGACCAGCAAGGCCATCTACGTAAAACCCGGCGGCGGCTACGACAAGGTCGAGGTCGGTACCAGCGAGGCTCTCGCACCCCAGGCCGGTGAAATCACCGTGCGCCTGCACGCCAGCTCTCTCAACTACCACGATTTCGCCGTTGTCAGCGGCATGTGGGGCCCGAGCGAGCGGCGCATCCCCATGGCCGATGGCGCTGGCGAAGTGGTCGCGGTGGGTAGCGGCGTCACCGAGTTCCAGGTCGGTGACAATGTGGTCAGTACCTTCTTCCCCGACTGGCTCGACGGCCAGGCAAATGTGGAAGGCTTCGCCAAGGTGCCCGGCGACGGTATCGATGGTTACGCCCGTGAACAGGTCACTGCTCGTGCCAGTGCCTTCACCTTGGCGCCCAAGGGCTTCAGCCATGCCGAAGCTTCCACTCTGACCACGGCCGGTCTCACGGCCTGGCGCGCGCTGATGTGCGACGACCACCTCAAACCCGGCGATACGGTGCTGGTGCAGGGCACCGGCGGTGTATCGATCTTCGCCCTGCAGTTTGCCAAGCTGGCCGGCGCGACGGTGATCGCTACCTCGTCCAGCGACGCCAAGCTGGAGCGCCTGAAGGCCCTGGGTGCCGACCACCTGATCAACTACAAGAGCACTCCGGCGTGGGGTGAGAAAGTGCGCGAGCTGACCGGCAACCGCGGCGTCGACCATGTGATCGAAGTGGGTGGCCCGGCGACGCTGGAGCAATCGATGATCGCCGCGCGCATTGGTGGGCATGTGTCGTTGATCGGCATCCTCACCGGCGTGGCCGGGCAGTTGCCGCTGGTGCAGGCGCTGGTGCGGCAGATACGCCTGCAAGGCGTGCTGGTGGGCAGCCGCGCCCAGCAGCAGGCGATGGTGCGGGCGATCGATGCCAACGGCCTGCGGCCGGTGGTGGACAAGCATTTCGAGCTGGAGCAGATCGTCGAGGCGTTCCGTTATCAGGAGAGCAACCGGCATTTCGGCAAGATCTGCCTGACCTGGTAATGGCTGGGGGCCGCGTAGCGGTCCCTAGTCCGGCAACAACCGGTCGCGGCTATTGGACAGGTGCAGGCACACCGCCGCCCGCGCCGCGTCCGGGTCCTGCCGGCGGATGGCATTGAGGATCGCATCATGCTCGAGGTTGGCCAGGTACGCCTGCCGCGCCAGCTTCGCCCCGCTGCGTTCGGCCAGAGCCATGCGGTTGCGCGGTATCAGGCCGTTGCCCAGCTGCAACAGCATTTCAGTGAAGTACAGGTTGCCAGTGGCCTCGGCAATCAGCAGGTGAAAGCGCCGGTCGGCCTCGATACAGCTGTCGCCGGCGGCGGCCAGGTCCTGGTAGTCATCCAGCGCCTGGCGCATGCGCCTCAGGTGCCCCTCGTCACGGCGTAGCGCGGCCAAGGCGGCGGCCTGGCCTTCGAGGCCGATGCGCAGCTCCAGCAGGTCGCGCACATTCGCCGCGCTTTCCGCAGCGATGCGCAGGCCGGCCTGGGCCTGGCGCTCCATCACGAACGTACCGATACCGTGGCGTGGCTCAACCAGCCCCGAGGCCTGCAATTTCGACAGGGCCTCGCGGACCACGGTGCGGCTGACCCCATGCTCGCGCACCAGGCTGTTTTCCGAGGGCAACTTGTCGCCTGGCTTGAAGGTACCCAGCAAGATCTGTTGGGTCAGGCTGGAGACCAGGTCATGGGCACGGCTGTGGCCGCGTTTGTGGGCTTGTTCGGTGGCCATGGTGTGATCCGATTGTTGTTGTGCTTGTGCGACAAGTTAATCGATATAAATATTTTTTGCCGATTTTTCCGGTGGTCAAGTCAGCGAGTAGTTTGTCTATTTTTGCAAGATGGACGCATATAGGCTTTGAGGTAGCTTGTATTTTGTGATTTTACCGATGTTGCTGATCTTGTCGTACAACTGCGCTGCGCATATGCTCCTCCCCACTGCCATGTCAGACAACCTCGACCCGCACAAAAACAATTAGTGGGAGATCCGCAAGTGAACGATACCCTCGCTCCGTCTGCCCGGAATGAAGGCGACGCCCTGGCCAGCGCCGTGGCCAAGGTCAAGCGCCACGTCCTGCCGCTGTTCGTCATCATGTTCATCGTCAACTACCTGGACCGCGTCAACATCGGCTTCGTCCGCCCCCATCTGGAAAGCGATCTGGGCATCAGCGCCGCGGCCTATGGCTTTGGCGCCGGCCTGTTCTTCATCGGCTACGCGCTGTTCGAAGTGCCCTCGAACATGCTGCTGCAGAAGGTCGGCGCACGGTTGTGGCTGACCCGCATCACGTTCACCTGGGGCCTGGTGGCCACGGCCATGGCCTTCGTGCAGAACGAAACCCAGTTCTACGTGCTGCGCTTTCTGCTGGGCGTTGCCGAAGCGGGCTTCTTCCCCGGTGTGATCTACTACTTCACCCGCTGGTTGCCGGCCGCCGAGCGTGGCAAGGCGATTGCCATCTTCCTCAGCGGCTCGGCATTGGCCTCGCTGATTTCCGGGCCATTGGCCGGTGCGCTGATGCAGATCCAGGGCTTGGGCATGCATGGCTGGCAATGGATGCTGTTCATCGAAGGCATGGCCTCGGTGACGCTGTGCTTCTTCGTGTTCTTCTGGCTCGACTCCAGGCCGCAGGACGCCAAGTGGCTGAGCCAGGCCGAGCAGGAAGCACTGGTGGGCGCCATCGATCGCGAGCAACTTGAGCGCGAAGCGGTCGGCGCGGTCAGGCCATCGGCCTGGAGCCTGCTCAAGGACCGCCAGATCCTGCTGTTCTGCCTGATCTACTTCTGCATCCAGCTGACCATCTACGCCGCCACCTTCTGGCTGCCGAGCATCATCAAGCGCATGGGTGACCTCAGCGACCTGCAGGTCGGCTTCTTCAACTCGATCCCGTGGCTGATCTCGATCCTGGCCATGTATGCCTTCGCCGCCGGCTCGGCGCGCTGGAAGTTCCAGCAGGCCTGGGTCGCAGGTGCGCTGGTGATCGCTGCCATCGGCATGTTCATGTCCACCACGGGTGGGCCGGTGTTCGCCTTTGTCGCGGTGTGCTTCGCGGCCATCGGTTTCAAGTCGGCATCGTCGCTGTTCTGGCCGATCCCGCAGGGCTACCTGGATGCCCGCATCGCCGCAGCTGTGATCGCGTTGATCAACTCGGTCGGTAACCTCGGCGGCTTCGTCGCCCCCACCACCTTCGGCCTGCTGGAGCAGCAGACCGGTTCGATCCAGGGCGGCCTGTACGGCCTGGCGGTGACCTCGGTGCTGGCAGCCATTGCCATCTTCTTCGTACGCACTCGCCCAAAGGGCGCCCCTTCCGATGACCTCAAGGCCCCTTCGGCCCTGGGTCAGAGCCATTGATGACTGCGAGACAACAACCATGAACATGCAGACCCTTCACACCAGCACCCCCGTGGTCACTGATCTGCGCGTGATCCCCGTCGCCGGGCACGACAGCATGCTGCTCAACCTTAGTGGTGCCCATGGCCCGTTCTTCACCCGTAACGTGGTGGTGCTGCGTGACAGCGCCGGCAATACCGGGTTGGGCGAGGTGCCGGGCGGCGAGAAGATCCGCCAGACACTGGAGGACGCCCGCAGCCTGGTGGTCGGCCAGCCGATCGGCCATTATCAGCGCGTGCTCAATGCCATGCGCCAGACCTTCGCCAACCGTGACTCGGCTGGTCGCGGCCTGCAGACCTTCGACCTGCGCATCACCGTGCATGCGGTGACGGCCATCGAGTCGGCGCTGCTCGACCTGCTCGGCCAGCACCTGAACGTGCCGATGGCGGCGCTGCTGGGCGAGGGGCAGCAGCGCGAGGCGGTGAAGATGCTCGGTTACCTGTTCTACATCGGCGACCGCCAGCAGACCGACCTGGCATACCGCAGCGAAGCCGATGCCGAGGACGACTGGTTCCGCCTGCGCCACGAAAAGGCCCTGACCCCGGACGCGGTGGTGCGTCTGGCCGAGGCCGCCAAGGCGCGCTATGGCTTCAGCGACTTCAAGCTCAAGGGCGGGGTGTTGCGCGGCGAGGAGGAGATGGAAGCGGTAACGGCGCTGGCCGAGCGCTTCCCCGAAGCCCGCATCACCCTCGACCCGAATGGTGCCTGGTCATTGAAGGAGGCCATTGCCCTGTGCCGCGACAAGCACGATGTGCTGGCCTATGCCGAAGACCCGTGCGGTGCCGAGAACGGCTACTCGGGCCGTGAGGTGATGGCCGAGTTCCGCCGCGCCACCGGCCTGCCCACCGCCACCAACATGATCGCTACCGACTGGCGGCAGATGGGCCATGCGATCCAGTTGCAATCGGTGGACATCCCGCTGGCCGACCCGCACTTCTGGACCTTGCAGGGTTCGGTACGGGTGGCGCAGATGTGCAACGACTGGGGGCTGACCTGGGGTTCGCATTCCAACAACCACTTAGATATCTCGCTGGCAATGTTCACCCAGGTGGCGGCTGCGGCGCCGGGGGAAATCACTGCGATCGACACCCACTGGATCTGGCAGGACGGCCAACGCCTGACCCGCGAACCACTGCGCATCGTCGACGGGCATGTGCACGTGCCGGCGCGGCCGGGGCTTGGGGTGGAGCTGGATGAAGACCAGTTGGCCAAGGCGCATGAGTGCTACCGCAACATGGGGTTGGGCGCGCGGGATGACAGCGTGGCAATGCAGTTCCTGATTCCGGGGTGGAGCTTCGATAACAAGCGGCCTTGCCTGGTGCGTTGAGGCTGCTGGCCTCTTCGCGGGCTTGCCCGCTCCCACAGGTACACCACAGGTTTGAGGGGCGTGGAGTACCTGTGGGAGCGGGCGAGCCCGCGAAAGGGCCAGTACAGCCAAAACACACCCAAATGAAAAACAAAAGCTCCAGACGGCCTGGTGACGGGATCGGGTATGCCATTCGCAACTTCTGACGTTAATGGGGATGCCCTGTCGTGATCGAACAGTTCCGGGGCGTTCTCGTGTAATTTCCCACAGCCCTGCGGGGCTTAAATGAAGCCCGACCTGCGCTGGCACGTTGCTCTGTGACGCGTGCCAAATATCAACAACAGAGCGCGAGTAACGTGTCGACTTATTGATTTCAAAGGAGATATTTTCGCCTACACCTGCCCGTCCATCCTTGTGTCAGTAAAAAGAGAACAACATCAATGAACACCGTGGGATCTGATGGCAACCTTGCACAAGGTTTCAAGCCACGTCACGTAACGATGCTGTCCATCGCCGGCATCATCGGCGCCGGACTTTTCGTCGGCTCTGGCCACGCCATCGCGGCAGCCGGGCCAGCTACCATAATTTCCTATTTCGTGGCCGGGACCTTGGTGGTACTGGTCATGCGCATGCTCGGCGAAATGGCCGTGGCACACCCGGACACCGGATCGTTTTCCACCTACGCCGAGCAGGCCATCGGCCGCTGGGCCGGCTACACCATCGGTTGGCTGTACTGGTGGTTCTGGGTACTGGTAATCCCGATCGAAGCGCTGGCCGCCGGGCATGTGCTGAACGCCTGGTTCCCGCAGGTGGACAGCTGGATATTCGCCCTGGCTTCGGTGCTGCTGCTGGCTGGTACCAACCTGTTCAGCGTGGCCAAGTACGGTGAGTTCGAGTTCTGGTTCGCCATTCTCAAGGTAACGGCCATTCTCGGTTTCATCGGCCTGGGTTTCGCCGCACTTATGGGCTGGCTGCCCAATCGCGAGGTCAGTGGCCTGAGCAGCTTGATGGCCGAGCACGGCGGCTTCGCGCCGAAGGGCTGGTCGGCCGTGGTTGGTGCGTTCATCACCGTGATGTTCAGCTTCATCGGCACCGAAGCGGTGACCATCGCCGCATCCGAATCGAGCGACCCGTCGCGCAACATTGCCAAGGCCACTCGCTCGGTGATCTGGCGCATCAGTACCTTCTACATCCTGTCGATCTTCGTGATCATTTCGGTGGTGCCGTGGAACGACCCGCAGCTGGCGGTGGTGGGCTCCTACCAGCGTGCGCTGGAGATCATGAACATCCCCAACGCGGCCTTCATGGTCGACCTGGTGGTGCTAGTGGCAGTGACCAGCTGCATGAACTCTTCGATCTATATTGCCTCGCGGATGATGTACTCGCTGGCCAAGCGCGGTGACGCACCGGCCATGCTCAACAAGACCTCCAAGGTCGGTGTGCCACGCGCTGCGGTATTCGGCAGCACGCTGATCGGCGCGGCCATTGCCATCCTCAATTACTTCGCGCCGAAGGGTGTGTTCGAGTTCCTGCTGGCCAGCTCCGGTGCTATTGCCTTGCTGGTGTACATGGTCATCGCGATTTCGCAGCTGCGCATGCGTCGTCGCCTGGAGCGGGAAAACACCGAGCTGAAGTTCCGCATGTGGCTGTTCCCGTACCTGACCTGGGCGGTGATCCTGTTCATTGGCGGCGCACTGGCGGTCATGATGTTCACGCCTGAACACCGGGCAGAGGTGAGCTCGACATTGGGCCTGGCGATCGTGATTTCCTTCCTGGGGATCGTGACCACGCGGGGCAATGCGCAACCTGTGGGGGTGCGTTCGATGGGGTGATTGAGTTCACCTGGCGGTAGGGCAAAGGGCACCAGTGGATGGGTGCCCTTTGTTTTTTCAGCCTTTCATCATCTTGATGTATCTGATTGCCGCCGGCGCTTTCTCGAAGCGCCGGTGGATCAGGCTAAGCCACGAGCTGGCCTGGCAGTCGACAATACGCCGGTAGTGCACCTGCGGCAGGCTGATGCGCTGCACCACCGATTCCGGCACCACTGCGATGCCTTGGCCGAGTGACACCAGGGTGATCACCGCCACCAGGCTGCCCGGCTGAGGGCCGAGCCTCGGGACGAAACCACCTTGTGCTGCCACTTCCAGCGTGCCGGAGATCTGTTCGGGTAGGATGAAGGTTTCATTGGCCAGGCGCGAGGCCGGGATCTGCGGCACTTCATTTATCCGTGAGCTGGCGGGCAGGGCGAGGACGAAACCTTCCTGGTGCAAGGCGATAGCTTCGAGTTCCTCGGGCAGCTCCATCGGCGAGCGCACATAGGCAAGGTCAAGCAGGCCGTCGCGGACCATGCCGGGCAGTTCGGCCATGGGCAGTTCGCGAATGTTCAGGCGTACGCCGGGGCAGGTTTCGCTGTAGCGGCTGACTTGCTGCTGGAGCGTGCCCGAGTACGCGGCCGAAGCCACATAGCCCAGTTCGATGCGCCCGCTTTCGCCTCGGGCGGCCCGTTGCGCGCCCAGTTGTGCAGCATCGAACTGGCGCACGGCATGTTCGGCCTCGATCAAAAGCGCCTGGCCCGCTGCGGTGAGGTTGACCTCGCGCTGGTTGCGCTCGAACAGGCGCACGCCCAGTTCGCGCTCCATGTCCTGGATCTGCCGGCTGAGCGTGGGCGGGGCGATGCCCAGCTGTTCGGCGGCACGGGTGAAATGACCGTGGCGGGCGACGCAGAGGAAGTAGCGGAAATGGCGGATTTCCATGGGTGTTACCTGCAGGGTAATGACGCAAGCCGCCGTGGCTAACAAGCCTGGGGGCTGTTGGCGTTATGGTGAGGCCAACACTACAAGGCTGGTGGCTTGGCGGCAAAGGCTGCCTGGGAATTGCAGGGGACCGCTTTGCAGTCCATCGCAGGTACAGGTATTGCGCAATCCTCGAAGGCGGTGCGGTCCCTGTAGGAGCTGGCTTGCCTGCGATGGGCTGCAGGGCAGCCCCGGCGATTTGACCAACCAGCCCTGCATCCGGAGCCTCACCATGCCCTCTGCGAGTTTCACCCTGCTCTCCGCCTCCCTGGTCTGTGCCCTGATCATCCTCGACACCAACATCGTCGCGGTCAGCCTGCCCAGCATCGCCCGCGACCTGTCCGGCTCGTTTGCCGATATCGAATGGGTGGTCAGCGCCTACCTGCTGGCCTTTGCCGCCTGCCTGCTGCCCGCTGGCAGCCTGGCCGACCGCTTTGGTCGCCGCCGCATGCTGCTGCTCGGCCTGGCCCTGTTCGGCCTCGCCTCGCTGGCCTGTGGCGCGGCGCCCAACCTGCTGTTCCTCGACCTGGCCAGGGCAGCCAAGGGCGTTGGCGCGGCATTGCTGCTGACCTCGGCCCTGGCCGCGATCGGCAATCGCTTCCACCAACCCCAGGAACGCATGCGCGCCTGGGCCTTCTGGGGCGCCTGCATGGGCGCCACCATCACCTTTGCGCCGCTGCTGGGCGGGTTGATCGCCAGCACCCTTGGCTGGCGCTGGATCTTCTACATCAACCTGCCGTTGGTGGCAGTGCTCGCAGTGATGGTGCTGCGCAGTGTCGAAGAGTCCCGTGACAGCGCTGCGGCCCGGCTCGACCCATGGGGCAGCCTGACTTTCGCCGGCAGCCTGGGTTACCTGATCTGGGCAATGATCGATGCCAACCAGGTGGGCTGGGGCAGTGCGCAAACCCTGGGACGGCTGGTGATCAGCGCCTTCCTGTTCGGCCTGTTCGTCATGGTCGAGCGCAGCCAGGAACGGCCGATGATCGACCTGCGGCTGATGCGCAGCGGGCGCTTCGTTGGCGCCTTGCTGGGGATGTTTGCCTATGCTGCCTGCGCCCAGGTGATGATGACCCTGCTGCCACTGTACTTGCAGAACGGCCTGCAGCTGTCGGCCCTGGCCGCAGGGGCGGGCATGCTGCCGTTTGCCGTGGCCATGCTGCTGACGCCACGCCTGGGCATGCGCCTGGCTGCACACTTTAGCCCGGCGCAGGTGTTCGCGCTTGGGCTGGTGCTGGTGGGGGCGGGTAACCTGCTGTGTGCCTGGGCCACGCAGCAGGGCGGTTACGGTGCATTCGCCCTGGCCAGTCTGGTGCTGGGTGCTGGCGCCGGGCTGCTGAATGGCGATACGCAGAAGAACATCATGGCTTGCGTGCCGCGTGAGCGCACCGGAATGGCTTCGGGGCTGAGTACAACCACGCGGTTCGGGGCGATCGTGCTGGCCATCGGTGGGCTGGGTGGTGTGCTGGCTGCACGTAGTGGGCAGTTGCTGTATGAGGCCATGGCTGCCGTGGCGCCTGGGCAATCGGGCCAGGTTTCCGCGATGGCTACCCGGGTTGCCGCGGGTGATTTGCAGGCGGCGTTGGCGTTGCTGGAGCCCAGGTTGCGGGAAACGGTGGCACCCTTGGCCCGCCAGGCGTTCGTCGGGGGCTTCGAAGCCGTGTTGCAGGTCGCCGGTGTGGCGGCGCTGCTGTTCGCGATGCTGGTTGGCGTGTTGCTGAGCCGGCCGCTGCCGGCCGTGCCGGAAGTGTTGCTGGCTGAGAGGCAATCATGAAGCTGGCGGCGGGCATCACGACCTGGCGACTGGGGCGACCAGCGCTTGCTGTCACTCACGTGGTGGAAGCCGTGTTTGGGTTGAGAGACCGGTGAAGAGCAAACCGGCGCAGGGAGTATCTTTGGGAAACGCCCTATGCGGAAAAGCCTGATTCTGACTTTGTGGGCTCGCACAACCCAAAATCCAGGCACAAAAAAAGACGCCCGAGGGCGTCTTCTTCTTTGGAATTTGGTGGGCCGGGGTAATCTGAAACGATAGCCTATCTTAATGAAAAATATGAGAAAAGTTCGGTTTGATATTTGTCTGGAATACCATTTGGAATACCGGGCGGCTGGATTTGAACTCAGGATGTCGGGGCGCTGAGAAGATCCATGGCTTGGGATTTAGGTGGCAGGCTCGAAATTTGCTCAGACTGACCTCGGGCTCAGCATCTCATGCTTGGCGACGGAGGCATCGATGGCCTCTTGGACTACACGCATTCGGCGTTCTGCAAGAGCTGTTGCGGCTGCTTCGTCTTCGTAGGATAGCTCGGGCAGTTCTTCTTTTAGAAAGGTTTCCCACCGCGCGAGCTGCTTCATGCAGTGGTGCAGCTGCTTTCTGGTCTCATCAATCCGAACTTTGTCCAGCTCCTGCGTAAGCTTGCGCGCATTGCGTGTGACTTTGGCCATTTGAGCGTCGCTACGCATCACCTCTTTCTGTTCTGCGGCTGCCTGGGCGGCGACTTCGATCAAGCGCTGAATCAGCGCTGTTTCGGTTGTTTTGTGCCCTTTGGCGAGGCTTTTGAGTGTGGTCTTGGTTTCGAGTGGGAGCGTGAAGGAGCAAGTCTTTCTGCCGCCTTTGGCTAATCGATACCGCCTTTGTCTGATGGCGTTTCTCAATCGCTCGATGAGCTTTACACCTTCAGCCTCGGATTCGAGGGCATGGATCGATCTGACCAGATGGCTGAAACCACTGTCGGCAAGGAAGCTGATCTTGCCTTGCAGCGACGGAGAGCACCGGCTCGATAGGTAACTTGCTGCCCATTGCCACTCTCCTCTGTCCTTCTCGTTCAGCCAGCCTGGTGCTGCTTCGGTCTCGCTCATTTTCGAGTTTCCTTCTCCTTCGCCATATTCAGGGTGCGATCAGTCGCCTCACTACTGGACGGTGTTACATGACCTGATGGTAGGTCTGTTGATCAGAATTTTTGTAAATGTTAGCGGTCATGTTATCGACGTAGTTAACAGATACGTTACATGATATTGATAAGCTGATTTTATAGGGTATAAAACGTGATCTAAATTTCCAGTTTTTCGGTAGGTGAAATGGCTAATCTTCTGGCTTTTTATGAAGACCTAGAGGTTGGTGCAGAGTCTAGGTTTTTCCTGCAAGCCCTGATATGCCGAGAGCAGGCACTCTTGACCGCCTCGTTCAAGGTCAAACCAGTTGCGAGACTCCTCTGCTTGACGGATAGATTGGTCAGAGACGCAGTGCGGGAGTTAGCCGAAGCTGGGCTGTTAGTGGCCAAAAAACAGGCTGACAAGGTGGGTCGTCCGGGGCAGGAATATGAGGCGTCGCAATACCTCCTCGATCTGCTTGCCCAGCCAAGAGGTAGTTCGCTTACTCATCGGGACCTGGTCCTGCGTCTCTTTAATGAGCCGGAGATTTATGCCGAGGGACCTCGGCCTGAAACAGATACCGGGAGCGAGAAGGTTGCGCGCAAACAGGTATGCAAGGACGGGCGGCCGGCAGCACCTGGGGCTTGTGGACGCCTGGGGACAGCCACGAGAGTGCTTTTGGCTGCCCTTTTAACCTTTGCCGATCAGTGCGGGGTTGTGGCCGGGGTGGGGGAGGCGAAGCTTCGTGCAATGACGGGCCTGAATCCGATTGCGCTCAAACATCAGGTGAGGCGACTAGTCAGCCTGGGCTTCATACGTGTTCATGTGCCGGGTGTATCCAATGGTTTCTTCGTTGGAGCCAAGGTTCCCAGTACCTACTACCTGAACCTTGACCACACGCAGATGAGGGCGCGGCGCCCTCATTGCGCAGTGCTGGTTTACGCGGAAGCTAAGCAGTCCCGTTATGAACGGTTGACCAGCGGGCTTACGCAGCCTGATGTAGCAAGAGCTCTTCTCGCTTTGGGACCTGCTGCGCTGGATGTCCTCTATCACAAGCTGGCCGGTACACGTCGCATCTGCTGTCCCTGACATGGGGAAGGCCAGGCGAAAGGTACGGCGAAATTCCTGCTTCTCTGGAGGGCATGATTGGTCGAGAGTTAGATCAACTGAAGGTCGGTAAGCCGGGGCAGGACGAGGCTGGCTACTACTGGCCTGGAGTGCTCGATCACTTTTTTGAGGTGGCGTTTGAGTGGGCCGAGCATTTGAAGCAGAAGTTCAATGGCAAGGCATGGTCGGGGTACCAACCCCAGGTGATTAGGCTGATACCTGTGCCAAAGCCAGAAGGGCGCGATGATGCCTTGGAGGTCGTTTCTCTGATCGTCTATCCGGCTCCCGAGAATCAGAACTGCTGCATTGTGTACAAGGATGTCCGGGGCGGGTTTCTTCGTGAGTTCGACAGCGAGGCTGACCTGGATGTGTGGAACCGCTATGAGTTTGGCTTGCTAACCGAGTAGGTGACGGGGCTTCAGGTTATTTCTTACTGCTCCTGCAGATCCTCTGAACGAATATGAGGAGCCCCGTTCATGAGGATCATTCGCCTGAAAGAAGTCATCGATTCGACTGGTCTTGCCCGATCGACCATCTACAAACACATCTCGGAAGGTACCTTCCCGAAGCCGGTCTCGTTGGGCGACCGCTGTGTCGGCTGGGTCGATAGCGAGGTGCATGACTGGATCCTGGCAAGGATCGAGGAGCGGGACCTGGCAGAGGGGGCTGCGGTGCGCCCCACCGGCCACCTGAGTATGGCTAGCTAGAACTATCACCTACGCCATGACCGGCTAAGGCTGGTCATGGCGTTTATGCCGCTTGGAAAGTCCAGCGCTCTCAGCTAACTCTCCCAGGATGCGATTGGGTGAATCTCTCGGCAGGCTCGGTAATGTTGCTCCCCATTGCCAGGCCAGCCTGGGGTGATCGCTGAGTCTTGGAGCGGGATCTAGTTATATAGTTCTAGGCTATCACCGTGTCAATACTCGATAGGCTGAGTTTTTAGTAACCACACCGGCACTATCACCCTGCCTCCGGGTTAGGTCATCGGTTAATAAATACACATCCCGTACCTGGTATGCGAAACCACTCACCAGGTACAGAGCCATGACCAAACAAAACGCCAACACCCTCCAATCCCAGTCCGATATCGCAATTCGAATTGAGCGCCTCATCAACGCCATCCAGCGTACAGATAGCCAGGCCTGCCGAATCTCATATTCAAAGCATGGAGATGAACAGGTCAGAGAAACCATGCTTTCAAAATACTTCGATGGGATCGTGCAGATGGTCGCGCTGCTCGACGGAGATGTGGCGTATCAGTACAGCTGGCACTTGAGCCTTCTTCAGGAAGCCTGCCAGGCCATTGGGATTGAGCGCAGCCCCTTTGGCATCACCTGCTTGAACGAGGGTGAAACGCGCTATCTGAGCACCAGTGAGACGCTGAACGAGCTGACCAAGTGCATCCGTACACTCCTTGCCCAAAAGAGATTCAAGCGTAGGGAGCACGATCAGCGCTACCAGGCGATTCAGCAAGAGGTCGAAGTCGATCGCTACGTTGATGCCATGTTTGATCGCTACGCCCGGATCTGCGTGATCAGGGTTGATCTGTATTACCGTGCAGAGGTCCAGGCGAGGTTGCGTGTGGAGCGCGTATTCGACGATCTGAATCGGCTGATAGCTGAGCGTGAACGCAACCTAATTTTCGACCATGAAATTGGCTACATTTGCAGCGTCGAGCAAGGCGAGGACCGGGGCTATCACATCCATGCAGCGTTCTTCTTTAACGGTGCTGAAGTGAGTGCCGATATCTACAGGGCTCAGCGGATCGGTGAGCTATGGGAGCGTATTACCCGTGGTCAGGGCTACTTCCACAACTGCAACCTCGAAAAAGATAAATACCAAGACAGGCTGGGGCTTGGCCTGATCCACAGGCGGGACCTGAATGGGCGGGCTAACGTGCTTTGCGCCATGCGTTACCTGGTCAAGAATGATCAACATCTGCGGCTCAAACCGGTAGGAGCTCGTTGCTTGCGCAAGGGGCAGGCAAGGAAGGTTTCCGGGATTCCTAATCGATCCATTCCCCTGCGAGGTGCCGAACAAACATGTCGATGAGCCCAGCCTGCCGGCCGATCACCCGTTCAGCGAAACCAACCTGAACCCTGGCCTAAATGGTCGCGACATGCGCAAGGTGTCCGACACAGATGCTGGGACAGTGGCTGCACTCGCTTTGAAACGGTCATTGGAGACGATTCGCGCTGAGGCAAGTACTGTCGGCCGCATTCGGCCGCTACTGGATGCTACGGTCGGGAAGCTAGCTGAGCGTGCATCTGATGCAGAACTGGTTCGGCTGACCAAGGCTACCAACGGCTGGCGCTTCGACCGCAAGGCCGGCAGCGCCGAAATCCACGCCCGGCGCATCGGCCGTAACGAGCTGGCTGCATTGCAGTCGGTCCTAGCCTATCACGACGCGCAGATGGACTACGCCTCGAAGGACCGCAACAGCAACGGCGCGCTGGAATATGCCCAGCAGATCTTCAGCACGCCCGGCAAGCATGACGGCCTGTTCTGGGAGGACGAAGAGGGCGGCGAGATCAGCCCGCTGGGGCCGCTGTTCGGCAAGGATGTGGTGGGCGATGCCTGGTACGGCTACCACTTCCGCATCCTTGATGGCCAAGGCTCGTCGGCCCCGGGCGGCGCCTACAGCTACCTGATCGGCAACCAGATGAGCCGCGGCTTCGCCCTGGTCGCCTGGCCGGCGAAATACAACGATAGCGGTGTCATGAGCTTCATGATCAGCCACGACGACCAGGTGTTCGAGAAGGATCTGGGGCCACAGGGCGACAAGATTGCCAAGGCCATGAAACGCTTCGATCCGGATGACAGCTGGAAGAGGTGGATGTCAGCGCCAGCGAATGACGGCCGGCGCGCACCGCCGACGGCAGGCTGCGTGGAAACTATCCAGTGCTGTTCCGCGTTGGTGCGCGCCCGCATCAAAACAGGTCTTAACGCACAGGTTTAATTCATCAATTCGGCAAAATAGTGTGCAAGGTGAACAGGTAAAGTTGTGCCGATTGCCCGCAAATTTCCTGTTTTTCGCGCTTGGCAAAAGCGGCCCGCATATTGCTCCCCTAGTCGCAACGACAACCCGGAGCACCGTGCCATGAGCTCACCTACCGAATTCCCGCTTTGCGAAGCCCCGCCATCCTCGCGCAAAGGGCTGCTGCCCATTGCCATGGTGTTGTTCAGCTTTACCTTCTTCACCGGCACCATGTTCGCCGGTGGCAAGCTGGGCATGGCCTTCAACTTCGTCGACATGCTGTGGGTCGCCGCCATCGGCAACACGCTGCTGGCGTTGTACGCGGCGGCCTTGGCCTTCATCGCCTCGCGCAGCGGCTTGAACAGCGTGCTGATGGGGCGCTTCTGTTTCGGCGAGGCGGGCAGCCGGCTTTCCGACTTCATCCTGGGCTTCGCCGAACTTGGCTGGTACGCCTGGGGCACCGCGACCGTGGCGATCGTGCTGGTCAAGTTGCTGGGCCTGGCGGGTGGTTTCACCGTGCCGCTGATGGTGCTGTTCGGCCTGGGTTTCAGCATTACCGCGATCATCGGCTTCAAGGGCCTGGACCTGCTGTCGCGGGTGTCGGTGCCGCTGATGTTCGCGCTGCTGCTGGTTTCGATGTATATCGCCACCGCCGATGCCGGGGGCTTTGCCGGCCTGGCGGCGGTGGTGCCGCATGAAACCATGACCTTCTCGGCAGCGGTGACCATGGTCTTCGGCACCTTCGCCAGCGGTGCCACCCAGGCCACCAACTGGACCCGGTTGTCGAGCAGCGGGCGGGTGGCGGTGGTGGCCAGCATCGTCGCCTTCCTGCTCGGCAACGGCCTGATGGTGGTGGCCGGGGCCTGGTGCGCGATGGTCTACCAGCAGGCCGACATCGTCGAAGTGATGATGCTGCAAGGCCTGTCGTTCGCGGCGGTGGTGATGCTCTGCCTGAACCTCTGGACCATCCAGGGACCGACCATCTACAACGTCTCGGCAGCGGCCTGCCACTTGCTGCGCAGCGAGCGTCGACGCATCGCCACGCTGGTCGCGGCAGCGGTGGGCATCGTGCTGGCGATTGGCGGGATGTATGAAATGCTGATCCCGTTCCTGGTGCTGCTGGGCTCGATCATTCCGCCAGTGGGTGGGGTGATCATGGCCGACTTCTGGTACCGCCACCGCGGCAAGTACCCGGCGCTGGCCTCGGTGCAGCTGCCGCGCTACAACTTCTTGGGCCTCGGGTCCTATGCGCTGGGTGCGGTGCTGGCCTACGCCTCGCCGTGGGTCGCGCCGCTGGTGGGCATTGGCGCCTCGGCCCTGTGCTACATCGTCATGCTTGAACTGAGCGGCCGGCGCCGGGCGCTGGGCCAGGCGGGTGTCGAACCGTGAGCCTGGCGCTGGACGAAATCCTGCACCTGCCCGGCCTGCAGGACATGACCGTCCGGGCCGGCGCGCGCAACCTGCAGCGGCGGGTGCGCTGGCCGTATGTGGCCGAGAACGAAGGCATTGCCGAGTGGGTGATGGGCGGCGAGCTGGTGTTCGTCACCGGCATCAACCACCCACGCGGCGAGGCCAACCTGCTGAGCCTGGTGGAAGATGGCGACGCCGTGGGCATTGCCGGCATGGTGATCCTCACCGGCGGCACGTTCATCCACGGCATTCCGCCTGTAGTGATCGAGCGCGCCGAGCAACTGGGGCTGCCGCTGATCGAGCAGCCGTATGCGCTGAAAATGGTGGTCGTCACTCACCTGATCGGTACGGCCCTGGTGCAGATGACCCAGGTGCGGCGCTCGCGCAATGACATCCTCGGCCAGTTGCTGACCGGCGACTACCCGAGCCTGGCCATCGCTCGGCAGCGGGCCGCGCACCTTGAGCTGGCGCTGGACGAGCCACGGCGCCTGGTGACACTGCGGCTGTCTGGCGTCGATGGATTGTTCGAGCGCCATGGGCTGGCCCAGGGCGAGCGCGTGTGGCAGGGCATTCGCCAGGCGCTGGAAGATCAGCTTGAGGCCTGGTGTCGTGGCAGGCCGGGGACTGTGACCGCGCAATTGCCGGGTGACCTGTTCGTGTTGTTACTGGCCGATGCCCACGGCCTGCACGCCACCCTGGCCGCGCTGCACCGGCAGTTGGCGGGCGTGGTCGGTGAACTGGGCCTGTTCATGGGCCTGTCGCGCCTGGCCGAGGATTGCGCCCACTACCGCCAGGCGCTCAATGAAGCGCGCCAGGCCTTGGAAGTGGCGCAGAACCTGCGCCCGGCCACCGGTTTCTGCGACTTCAGCGAGTTGGGCGTGCTGCGCCTGCTGCAAGGCATCGTCGATCGCTCGCTGATCGACGACTTCGTCGCCGAAACCCTTGGCCCACTGATCGCGCCCGGCCGCAAGCACCCCCATGTGCTGGTGCATACCCTCGACGCCCTGCTCAAGGAAAACGGCAATGGCCTGAAGGCCGCCCAGCGTCTGGGCCTGCACCGCAACACCATCAACCAACGTATTCAACGTATCGAACAACTGAGTGGGCAGTCACTCGACGACCCGCTATTTCGTATGAACGCTTCGGTCGCCATGCTGGTATGGCGCATGAGCGAAGCCCAATGCAAGGAGTAACAGCATGAACATCATCAACGCCCGTCTGCGTGGCAAGTCGGGCCTGTTTCGTATCGAACTGAACGGCGACCGTATCGCCGCCATCGAGCCCCAGGCCGATGTGGCGGTGCTGGCCAACCCCGACGACCTGGACGCCCAACAGAACCTGGTGGTGGCGCCCTTCGTCGAGCCGCACATTCACCTGGACGCCACCCTCACCGCCGGCGAGCCGAAGTGGAACATGAGCGGCACCTTGTTCGAAGGCATCGAACGCTGGGCCGAGCGCAAGGAAATCACCACCCACGACGACATCAAGCAGCGCTCGAAGAAGACCATCGACATGCTGGTGGACCATGGCATTCAGCACGTGCGAACCCATGTGGATGTGACCGACCCCAAGCTCACCGCGCTCAAGGCCATGGTCGAGGTGCGCGAGGAAGTACGCCACCTGGTTGACCTGCAAATCGTCGCCTTCCCCCAGGAGGGCATCGAGTCGTTCGCCAATGGCCGGGCCCTGATGACCGAAGCGGTGGCCATGGGCGCCGATGTGGTCGGTGGCATTCCGCATTTCGAGAACACTCGCGATCAGGGTGTGTCGTCGGTGAAGTTCCTGATGGAGCTGGCTGAGCGCACCGGTTGCCTGGTGGACGTGCACTGTGACGAAACCGACGACCCACAGTCGCGCTTCCTCGAGGTGCTGGCCGAAGAGGCCCGGGTACGTGGCATGGGCGCTCGGGTCACGGCGAGCCACACCACGGCCATGGGCTCTTATGACAACGCTTACTGCTACAAGCTGTTCCGCCTGCTGAAAATGTCGGGCATCAACTTCATCTCGTGCCCGACCGAGAGCATTCACCTGCAAGGGCGCTTCGACACTTACCCCAAGCGCCGCGGGCTGACCCGCGTGGCCGAGATCGACCGCGCCGGGATGAACGTGTGCTTCGGCCAGGACTCCATCGTCGACCCGTGGTACCCGCTGGGCAACGGCAACATCCTGCGCATTCTCGAAGCCGGGCTGCACATCTGCCACATGCTCGGCTACGAAGACCTGCAACGCAGCCTGGATCTGATCACCGACAACAGTGCCCGCACCCTCAACCTTGGGGAGCGTTATGGCATCGAGGTCGGGCGGCCGGCCAACTTGCTGCTGCTGTCGGCGCCGGATGATTACGAGATGGTCCGCAGCCAGGGCCACGCACTAATTTCGGTGCGCAACGGCAAAGTGTTGATGCGCCGCACGTCGGCGCAGGTCGAACGCTTTGCCTGACGCCACCCTCTAGCAACGGCATTCATCATGCCCCGCCGGCTTTGGCCGGGCGGGGTGCTTTGCCATGGGCGCAGGATAATTACTGATGCCAAATTCGGTATCAATGGCTAACGAAATACGAATTATCAGAATCAAAGCCGCCCCTTAGACTCGAGTCCATGGCAACCCAGCCAGGTTGCCCGGACAGTTCTGAACCTGTGGAGTCAGTGCATGTTATCGAAGCAGACAATCGGGCTACGCCGCGTGGTCGTGACCGGCATGGGCATCGTCTCATGTCTGGGCAACAGCCCTGCGCAGGTCCTCCAGGCATTGCGCCAGGGGCGCTCGGGAATCGCCTTCAACCTGGCCTATGCGCAAGCGGGGCTGCGCAGCCATGTCAGCGGCCGGCTGGAGGTCGACTTTCAGCGCATCGACCGGCGCCACCGGCGCTTCATGGGCGATGCCGCAGCCTATGGCTACCTGGCCATGGCCGATGCCATCGCCGATGCACGGCTGACGCCCGAGCAGGTGGCCGACACCCGCACCGGCTGCGTGATGGGCTCGGGTGGCGGCTCCAGCGAAGACATCGTCGAGGCCAACCAGCTGCTGCACAGCCAGGGCGTACGCAAGGTGGGGCCGTACCGTGTACCCCGTACCATGACCAGTACGGTCTCAGCGTGCCTGGCCAGTTTCTTCGGCATCAAGGGCCTCAACTATTCCATCGCCTCGGCCTGCGCCACCAGCGCCCATTGCATCGGCCACGCCTTCGAGCAGATCCAGTTCGGCAAACAGGATGTGGTGTTTGCTGGCGGTGCCGAAGCCGAGCACTTCAGCCAGAGCTGCATGTTCGACGCCATGGGCGCGTTTTCCACCGGCTACAACGACCGGCCGGCCACTGCCAGCCGCCCTTATGACGTGGCCCGTGATGGCTTCGTTATCAGCGGCGGGGCAGGGGTGCTGGTGCTGGAGGCGCTGGAGCATGCCCAGGCGCGCGGGGCGACCATCCTCGCCGAAGTGATCGGCTATGGCACTGCCTCCGATGGCCAGGACATGGTTTCCCCCAGCGGCGACGGCGCACTGCGCGCCATGCAGATGGCCCTGGCCAGTTGCGCCGAACCGGTGGATTACCTCAATACCCATGGCACCAGCACCCAGGCCGGCGACCTGGTGGAACTGCAGGCGGCACTGGCTGCCTTCGACGGTGAACTGCCGCCGTTCAGCTCGACCAAGTCGCTGAGCGGGCACGCGCTGGGGGCGGCCGGGGTGCACGAGGCGATCTATGCGTTGCTGATGATGCGCCACGGTTTCATGGCGGCTTCGCACAACATCGAACAGCTCGACCCGCAGGTCGAGGGGCTGCCCTTGGTACGGAGCGTGCGCGAAGGGCAGCAGGTGAATTGCGTGATGTCCAACAGCTTCGGTTTCGGCGGGGCCAATGCCTCGCTGGTGTTCAGCCGTCGGGGGCTGGAGGCGCAGGGCGCACATTGACGGTGACGGCCCACCAGAGGCCCGCCCGGACTGAGCTTGAGGGCTGCGCCTGCAGCCCACTCGCTGCGTGAAGGTTTCGAACTGCCAATCGCTTGTTCTCCAACAGACAGTGAGGTGGATATGTCGGGTACGTCGCAGCAGCCGGTCGCGCCGGAGCAATTGAAACGCGTGGTCTGGGCCGCGTCCATCGGCAACTTCGTCGAGTGGTTCGACTTTGCCCTGTATGGTTTTCTGGCGACCACCATCGCCCAGTTGTTCTTCCCCTCGGGTGACAGCACCACGGCGCTGCTCAAGACCTTTGCCGTGTTCGCCGTTGCCTTTGCTTTCCGCCCGCTCGGCGGGCTGGTGTTCGGCATGCTGGGGGACCATTTCGGGCGGCGCCGGGTGTTGTCGATCACGATCCTGCTGATGGCCGCAGCCACCACCCTGATCGGGCTGCTGCCGACCTATGCCAGCATCGGCCTGGCCGCCCCGTTGCTGTTGACGCTGATCCGCTGTGTGCAGGGTTTTTCCGCCGGTGGCGAATACGCCGGTGCCTGCATTTACCTCATCGAGCACGCCCCGGCCGGGCAGCGCGCCCGCTATGGCAGTGCCGCGCTGGTGTCGACCTTCGCCTCGTTCGCGGCCGCCGCCATCGTCACCTATGCCCTGAACCGCTGGCTGACAGCCGAGCAGATGGCAACCTTCGGTTGGCGCCTGCCCTTTCTGATCGCCGCGCCCCTCGGGCTGGTGGGCCTGTACCTGCGCTGGCGCCTGGACGAGACGCCGGCGTTCAAGGCGCTGGCTAGCGCCGAGCGTGCCGTGCATGCACCGCTGGGCCAGACATTGCGCGAGCAGGGCGGGGCGATGTGCTGCCTGGCGGCGTTCATCTCGCTGACCGCGCTGTCGTTCTACATGTGCACCACCTACTTCGTGACCTACCTGCAACTGCAAGGCGGCCAGCCGCAGCCCACAGCGCTGTTGATCTCTTTGCTGACCTTGCTGTTCGCCGCAGCCTGCTGCCCCTTTGCCGGACGCTTTTCCGACCGCGTTGGCCGGCGCCCGACCATGGTCACGGCTGCCGCCTGGCTGGTGCTGACCATTTACCCGGCGTTTCTGCTGGCGCGCTCCGGGTTGTTCTACCCAGCATTGGCGGGGGCATTCCTGTTGGCCATCGGCGCGGTGCTGTGCGGTGTGGTCACGGCCGTGCTGTTGTCGGAAGTGTTCCCCACCCGCAGTCGCTACACCGCCTCGGCCATCACCTACAACATGGCCTACACGCTGTTCGGCGGTACCGCGCCGCTGATCGCCACCTGGCTGATCGAGCGCAGCGGTGACCCGCTGTCGCCGGCCTATTACCTGGCCGGTATCGCCCTGTTCGCCCTGGCGGGCGGGCTGTCGTTGCCGGAGACGGCGGGGCGCCCCTTGAGCCACGCCGCCGATCAACCCGCCAACCCCTTGGCATAAAAAAAACAGGCCCCGCTTGGGGCCCCCGCACCTCAACAACAACCATAAGACCCACGTGCGAATCGGCTCGGCGGCGCAGTTGCCGAGTGCATTCGCGATCACCAGGAGTGACGCAGAATGGCCCGTATAGGCGTAGATGTCGGCGGTACCAACACAGACCTGATCCTGGAAACCACGGAGCGCGACTCCATCGGCCGGCGGATCTTTTCCCACAAGGTCCCCACCACCCTCGAAGACCAGTCCATCGCTGTGATGCGCGGGATTCTCGAGCTGTGTGCCAAGGCCGGAATCGGCGCCGAAGAAGTGGACCTGATCGTCCATGGCACTACGGTGGCGACCAACATTTCCATCGAACACAATGGCGCCGAGGTGGGCATGCTCACCACCAGGGGCTTCCGCGACATTCTGCACATTGGCCGGCACAAACGGCCCTACAACTTCTCGCTGCAGTTCGATGTGCCATGGCAGAGCACACCGCTGGTGCGTCGGCGTAACCGCATCGCCATCAACGAGCGCATCCTACCGCCCCATGGCCAGGTCGAGACGCCGCTGGACGAGCAGGAAGTCCGCGAGGCCGCGCAGTTGCTCAAGGCCCGTGGCGTGCAGGCCGTAATCATCGGCTTCATGTACGCCTTCCTCGACCGCTCCCATGAGCTGCGCGCCAAGGCCATCGTGCAGAAGGTGATGCCCGAGGCGTTCGTCTGCTGCTCCACCGATGTGGTGGACGTGATGCGCGAGTACGAGCGCTTTTCCACCACGGCCATGAACGCCTACGTCGGACCGCGCACCGCCCACTACCTGACCCACCTGGCCAGCCAGCTGCGTGAAAACGGCATCCAGGCCGACCTGCGCATCATGCAGTCCAACGGCGGTGTGGCCACCGTTGAAAGCTGCTGCGAGCGGCCGGTGAACATCCTCATGTCCGGCCCCGCCGGTGGCGTGATGGGCGGGCATTACTTCGCTGGGCTCGACGGTGAGCGCAACATCATCACCGTCGACATTGGTGGTACCTCGGCGGACATCTCGACCTTGGTCGATGGCCAGATCAAGGTGATGAACCCGCGCGACTCCTACGTGTCCGGGCACCCGGTGCTGGTGCCGATGATCGACCTGATCACCATCGGTGCCGGTGGCGGATCGGTGGCCTTCATCGACCCGGCCGGTGGCTTCCAGGTCGGCCCACGCTCGGCCGGTTCCAACCCCGGCCCGGCCTGTTACGGCCGCGGTGGCGAGGAGCCCACCGTGACCGACGCCAACATCGTGTTGGGCCGTCTGGACCCGGACCAGATGCTGGGCGGCGACCTGAAGATCGACCCGGCGCTGTCGTTCCAGGCCATCGAGGCGAAGATCGCCAAGCCGTTGGGCCTTAGCGTGCACCGGGCGGCCCTGGGCATCCTGCGGGTGGTCAACAACAACATGGCCCTGGCCATTCGTTCCAACTCGGTGGCCCGTGGTATCGACCCCCGCGATTTCGTGCTGATGCCGTTCGGCGGGGCAGGGCCGGTGCATGGTCCGGCGCTGGCCGATGAGGTCAATGCCAAGTCGGTGCTCATCCCGCCAGCGCCGGGCATCACCGCCGCCGCAGGCCTGCTGACCACCGACCTGCAGTACGAGGCCCTGCGCTCGTTGCTGTGCACCCTGAATACCATCGACGACACGCAATTGAATCGGCTCGAAAGCGCCTTGCAGGAACTGGAAGCCAATGTTCGGCAACAACTGCGCAACGATGGCGTGGACGATGCCTGCATGCAGCTGACCCGCATCGCCGAATGCCGCTACGACGGTCAGGGCTTCGAGTTGCGTGCCCTGATCCCTGGCGGCAGGGTGGACCACCAGGCCATTGCCCAGGTCATGGCGCATTTCCACCAAGTGCATGAGCAGGACTACGGCTATTGCTACGCCGATGCCCCGGTGGAAGTCGTCAGCCTGCGTGTCATCGGCCATTCCCAGTCCGAGAAGCTGGCCTGGCAGCCGCTGCCGGCGGCGGTCGACAGCGACACCGGCCAGGCCTTCCTTTACGAGCGCGACACCTGGTTCGACGATGGCCAGTGCCTGCCCACGCCACGCTATGACCGCAGCAAGCTGCACGCCGGCCAGTACATCGAAGGCCCGGCCATGCTCATGCAGCACGACTCCACCTCGCTGGTGCCGCCGGGTTGGGTGGCCAGGGTGAGCGCCCACGGCAACCTGATCATCTCCCGCCAGTAACGCCAGAGGACACAGCCATGAATACGCAACCGGTCGATCCGATCACCCTGCAAGTCATCAGCGGCGCCTTGAAGACCATCGCCGAAGAGATGGGCCACGTGCTGTACCGCATGTCGTTCTCATCGATCATCCGCGAGTCCCAGGACATGGGCGCCGGGCTGTTCGACACCCGCTACCAGACCATCTGCGAGTCCGAATCCACGCCGATGCACATCGGCTCGATCCCGGCCTACCTGCGCGGCATCGAGGCCACCCTGCAAGGTGGCGCCTGGCACGAGGGCGATGTGGTGGTGCACAACCATCCCTATCACGGCTCCAGCCACAGCCCGGACCTGGCGGTGATCGTGCCGATTTTCCATGAAGGCGAGCTGGTGGGCTTTTCCGGCAACACCGCGCACCACATCGACATCGGCGCAGCTACGCCGGGGTTGATCATCGACGTAGGCGACGTGTACGCCGAAGGCATGCTGATGGCCGGGCTCAAGCTCTATGAGCGCGGTGTGCGCAACGAAGCGCTGGTGCAGATGTTCCGTTACAACAGCCGTGCATCCGACCAGCTGATTCGCGACATCGAAGCCCAGGTGGCCTCGGCGCAGCTGGGCGCCCGGCGCTTCAAGGAACTACTGACCCGCTACGGCAAGGACTTCAGCTTTACCGCGATCAACCAGTTGATCGACTACGCCGAAACCATCATGCGCCAGCAGATCGCGCAGATTCCCGATGGCGACTACCGCGCCGAAGGCTTCCTCGACGACGACGGCCGCAACCGCGAGCGGCGCCTGCCGGTGGTGGTCACGGTAAAAGTGAGCGGTGATGCCCTGGAGGTGGACCTGACCGGTTCGGCGTTGCAAACCGAAACCGCCTATAACGTGCCGTTCGAAGGTTCGTGCAAGGTGGCCGCCTACGCCGCCTTCCGCAAGCTGCTGCTCGACGCTGCCACGCTGCCCAGCCCGGTGCCGTCCAACGAGGGGTCGTTCCGCCCGATCAGCGTCGTGGCGCCGCTGGGCACGATTTTCAACCCAGTGTTCCCAGCCGCTGCCGAGGCGCGCTTCACCCAGTGCAACCGGATGATCGATCTCATCATCAAGGCCCTGGCCCCGGTGCTGCCGGAGCGGGTGATCGCCGGCAGCTCGGCGTCGATCTCCTTCGCTGCCTATTCCGGGGTGAAGGCCGATGGCGACTATTGGGTATTCCTCGAAGTCAACGAAGGGGCATACGGCGGGCGGCCGAAATCCGACGGGCCCGATGCCATCGACAACCTGATGGCCAACACCCGCAACAACCCCATCGAAGACCTGGGGATGCACCTGCCGATGATCTGCGACCGCTACGAGCTGCGTGACGATGTGCAGCCAGGCGCTGGCAAGTACCGCGGTGGCATCGGTGTGGTAAAGGCCCAGCGGGTGCTCACGGCGGGCTTCATCACCCACGAAAGCGAACGGCATTTCGATGTGCCCTGGGGGGTGTTCGGTGGCTGCGACGGGGTGGTAGGCAAGACCGAGATCTACAATGTCGCCAGCCCCGGGCAGGTGGTGTCGATGCCGTCGAAGTTCTCCGGGTACGCGTCCAAGGCGGGGGATGTGATGGCCTACTACTCGCCCTGTGGCGGTGGCTATGGCAACCCGCTAGAACGCAGTGCCGAGCAGGTGCGCGAAGACGTGCTGGATGACTTCTGCAGCCTCGAACAGGCCTTTGAGGTGTACGGAGTGGTGCTCGACGAGCAGGTGCGCCTGGACATCGAGGCCACCCGCGCCCGGCGCCAGCAACTGCAGGGCTGACCACAGGTCTGCCCGCCGCAGCCTTTGCTGGGTTGCTATTCGCCAGCAAAGGCCGTTGCCCACGTTCGTTCCTTTCCCCAAGAGCCTGCGGCCATCGCCATGGCAGGTAGGTTGCGCCTTCCATTCATGCACAGGTGCTTCGATGAACAGCCCCGAATTGACTTCTGTCTCACCGACTCCGGCCGTCTCCCGTCACAACCTGTTGGAACCGTCGATTCTTCCGGTACAACGACGACATCGCTCGATCGGTACCCTGGGTTTCACCTGGATCTGGATCGGTATCGCGTTCATGATCGCCACCTTCCAGCTGGGTGCTACGGGTGTTGCCGGCCTGCCGCTGCCACAGGTCGTAGCGATCATTCTGCTGGCCAACATCGTCCTGGCGCTACTGATGACCCTGACCGCGGACATCGGTACCGAACATGGTTTGTCTTTCGCGGTGTATTTGCGAGCGCCGTTCGGCGTGCATGGCACACACATTCCGTCATTGTTTCGCGGCCTGGTCGCGGCGATCTGGTTCGGTATCCAGACCTACCTCGGCGCCCTGGCCCTGAGCGGTATCGTCGAGTACTTGACCGGGTTCGACAACTGGGCCTTGTGGTATGTGATCTTCGCAGTGGTGCAAATCATCAATACCGCGCTGGGTATCAAGGCGGTAGAGTTTCTCTCGTCCATAGCAGCGCCGGCGATCATTGCCATCTCGGTTTGGATGTACCTGACCCTCGATGTGCTGGCAGTCACCAAAGGGGTCAATATCTGGACGTTCGTCGGCGACAAGCAGCTGACCATCATTACCCTGTTCCTGGCTAACGTGGCTTTCTGGTCGACCTTGGCCATCGACATTCCCAATATCACCCGTTACGTGCGGACACCAGTCAATGCTCGGGGGTTCCTGTCTCGTAACCGGCATATCTTTCTTGCTCAACTGGTCGCATTACCGCTGACTCAGACCTGGATCGCGGTCATTGGCGCGGCATCTTTCGTCGCCGCCGGAGACTGGAATCCAATCAATGTCATCCAGGCCCAGAGCACCGGGCTGAGCCTGGTCGTGCTGATGGTCCTGGTGGTGCTGGCACAGTGGTCGACCAATACTGCAGCCAACCTGATCCCGGCGGCGCTGACCTTCGTCAATGCTGGAGCACCACGAGTCAGATACCCGACTGCAGTGATGATCGCGGGAGTCATCGGTACACTTTCGATGCCGTGGGCCATCCTCGATAACCTGTTCGCCTTCCTGTTTTCGTATGGATCGTTCCTCTCGGCAATTGGCGGGATCATGGTGGCTGACTATTACCTGATTCGGCGACGCCGGTTGAACGTGCCGCAGTTGTATGAGCTGCAAGGGCAATTCCACTATTGGCGCGGTTTCAACCCTGCCGGCTTGTTAGCGTGGGCTGCGGCCAGCGTGTTGGCGTACTGTTCCGGTGACTGGGCATTTGTAGTCGGTTTCGTCAGCGGTTTGGTGATCCATGCCATGCTGATGAAGTTCTGGATCGTTCGGCGCTATCCCCAGCAAGAGCTCACCGGCAATGGCGCGCAGTGGCTGGCCAGCAGTGTCGGCCACGACTGGCGCTACGATGCCAGTACCGATCGCTTCGGCCTTACGCCATCAGATCAGGCGTGAAGCTCCGCAGCTCGGTGCCCTAGTAGGGCTTTGAAACGCGCGGCGGTAGGGCTCTGGTATTCCTCGTTCCACGCGGCGATGGTCTGCACCTGGGCATGCTCGTCCTGCAGCGGCACGATGACCACGCCTTCGCGCTGGATCCGGTAGGCGCATTCCGAATACAGCGACACCCCCATGTTGGCCGCCACCAGCCCGAGGATACCGATGCTGGTGGTGGCCTCCTGGTGAATGTTCGGGCTGAAACCGGCGCGCTGGCACAGCTGAAACGCCTGGTCGCGGAACAGGCTCCAGCCACTGGGCGCACCGAAGATGAAGCGCTCGTCGCGCAACTGTTCGATGCGCAAAGTGGCCTGTCCGGCCAGCGGGTGCCGTGACGGCAGAATTGCCACCATGCGTTCCTGGTTCACCGGCAATGAGGCGATGTCCGGCTCGGTCATTGGCCCCAGCAGGAACCCCACGTCGATCAGGCAATCGCGGATCGCCTTGTACTGCTCGTGAGAGGGCATGTACAGCAACTCCACGGTCACATCCGGGTGCAGGTCCTTGAAGCGCTCGAGAATGCCCGGCAGCGCGCCGTTGATGGCGAAGTCGTTGTAGGCCACGGTCAGGTGGCCGATGTCCCCCGCCGCGGCGCTACGCGCCAGGTCGATACCGCGTTCGATATGGCGGAACACCTGCTGGCATTCCTGCAAAAACAGCCGACCGGCCTCGGTCAGCGCCACATGGCGCGTGGTGCGCATGAACAACTCCGCCCCCAGCTCGCTTTCCAGCGCCTTGATCAGGCGGCTCAAAGCCGGCTGGGTGATGAACAGGGCATCGGCGGCGCGCTTGAAATGCAGCAGTTGCGCGACGCGGACGAAGGCTTTTATCTGCTTGAGATCAAAGCGGATATTAATGCTCATTTTGGTATCAATGCTCGCCAACAATGAATTGGATGTCATCAGTGGCCGAGATTATCGTGAGTTCCAGGTCAAGGCAAACCTTCCTTGCCGAACCGCTCACAACGACCCACTGGGGAGATTCACTATGTCGCAAGACCTGATGACCATGCTCGAACGCGCCTTCGAAGAATCGACCAAGCTCTACAAGGAGCGTGGCTTCCAGCGCCGTATCGGCTTCGGCAAGCGCCCGGCGCTGATCAACGTCGACCTGGCCAACGCCTGGACCCGCCCAGGCAACCCGTTCACCTGCGAAAAGATCGACGACGAAATCATCCCCGGCGTGCAGCGCCTGATGAAGGTGTTCCGTGCCAACCACTTCCCGATCGTCCACGTCACCACCTGCTACCAGAACACCGACCGCCATGACCCCAACACCGACATGGGCCAGTGGCACAACAAGATCCCGGTGGACGTGGTCAACCAGGCCGATGAGAACCTCTGGGCGATCGACTCGCGCATCGCGCCAGTCGATGGCGAGTTCGTGCTGGTGAAGAAGCGCGCCAGTTCGTTCAGCGGCACCTCGCTGGCCGGGTACCTGCGCTCGGCAGGGGTCGACACCATCCTGGTGACCGGCGTGACGGCCTCGGCTTGCGTGCGTACCACCCTGTGCGACGGCCTGGCCGAAGGCTTCCGCACCATCGCCGTGAAAGAGTGCATCGGCGACCGGGTACCGGGCGCGGTGGCCTGGAACCTGTTTGACATTGATGCCAAGTTCGCCGACGTGGAAACCGTCGACAGCTGCCTGGATTACCTGGCTAGCATTGGCAAACGTTGACCGCCCGGGTGTGACCCGCGCCATGCTGAAGCCGGGCTTCAGCATGGCGCGTTGCGTTTGTCCAGCCGCATGGCTGAAACACACCTGTACGCCAGGCTCATTGATTGCAAGCTAAGCGATTGTTAAGGTCGGTCCTCCCAAGAATCATCATGAGCGTCTGGTCGAGCTGGCAACTATCTTCAACTGCGAAACAGCCGACCTGCTGACCGAGGGAGCTCCCGCCCGGAGGACCAGGCCCGCAGGCTCCATGACCTTCTTTCCCGGCTGACAGCGGCAGACCGTGAGCTTGTCATGGACATGGTGGAGCGCCTGGTTGCCCGGCTCGGCCAGGACTGAGCGCTGAATCATGGCGACTACATGGCGGGCTCGGACGCCTCCTCTGTACCCGGCTCATCGAACAGCGATCCACAGCGCAGGCACAAATACCTGAACCCTCCGAAGTGATATTTGGCGACCCCAGGGTTGGGGTATCTGTGTCCGCCTCCTGAGCCCCCTGCAATGCACTGTCGGCCAGGCTGACCAGCAGGGCGATGCCCTTGGCAACGTCCCGCGTCAGAATGGCCTTGGACTCGCAGATTAAGCATCTGATCATGGTTCCTCGTGGTAATAACGGCCGAATGCACAGCCGCTGGTGATGACTGGTTGGCGGTTGTCGCTGGGGGTTTTCAGCAGGGATTGCCCGGGCGTGGGCAGAGCAATCTGAGCAGGCGATTCAGCATCCAGCAGGCCAGGACCACGGCGAGCAGCAGCGGCGGGAAGCGCAGCATGAGCAAGATGCTCAGCACCACCGTAGCAGCGGCCGCGAGCGCGCCGATGAAGATGAGCAGGTGGAGTAGAAATCGAAGTAGAAGCATAGTGAGTCTCCAAGAAAACCTGCCTGGCCGATGACGGCAGCGCAGGCAGGTGGGATTCAGTGGGGCTGTGAGGCGAGGGCTTCCAGTTTGTCTGCGAGGAATTTGGGCGCCGCCTGTGAATCAACGGGGGCGGTCGAGCTGGCTGGCTCTGGGGCGGTGAAGAACTCCTCGATCACGGCGTGACTGTCTTCTTCGCTGTCCTCAAAGGCGCCATTGCCGAAGCCCCGGCGGGCTGCCTCATCCAGCGCCCCTTGATCGAAGCCGGCGGTTTGCCGTTGCGCCGCGAGCTCGCCCGCCTGCTGCAGAGCTTCAGCCATGCCCATGCCGTTGCGTACCGTGAGGTCGACGTAGAAGATCGGGGTGCCGTGGCTCTGGCGCGTCGACTTGCCGCGTAGGCGCAGCTCCAGCGGCAGGCAGGCCAAGCGATTGCCGGAAATGGCCTGGAAGTAATGTAGCCGGGCTGCCAGGGTGCGGATGCTGTTGAAGCCGGTGGTGCGGAACACGAAGGTGCCCAGCGGATCCTCCTCGCCAATGACCACGTTCAGCCGGCCATAGGGCCTGCAGGCATTACCCTTGGCCAGCGGGCAGGCATCCGGCGAAGGGCAGGGCAGCGATTGCATACCGTCCTGAGTGACGCGCTTGCAGGTTTCGCCATTACCGACGCACAGTGGCCGTCCCGACTGCCGGTCGAACAGGGTGTAGTCGGCGCGAAAGTTCAATTCCGGTTCGTTGAACAGCAGACGTACCGGGATGCTACGCAGCTTGTCGTCCTTGCCCTGACGCAGTTCATCGTTGAGCGGGTGCAACAGCCAGCCATCCCGGCCCTGCACTTGGGACGTGATGGTGAACTGGTCATCCTTCTCCGGAAGACGCTTACCGTTTTTCTCGACGACCTTGCCAATGGAGATGCGACCGAGTGCGGGAGGGATGAGTGCGAGACCTTTCAACATGGTGGTGCTCCTGGAAATGAAAAAGGCCAGCCACGCAGCGCGAACTGCATGGACTGGCCAAGGGGGAAGGGGTGATGGAGGAGGAAATCAGCCGACCAGGAAGCGCCGCGCACCGGGCTTCAGCAACGGATACTTGGCCTGCAGGTACGGCTTGTCCTTGAGCAGTTGCGCGACATCGAAACCGATGTTGTCCTTGGCCTTGCGCCAACTGACGTAGCCGCTGGAGAACTCCGCGCGACTGGCGTCGCCCATGGCCTGCTGCAGCATCTGCTTGAGCTCGGCCTCGCGCTTTTCCTTGTCGGCCATCGACTGCCGCAGGGCCTTCAGTTCGATATAGGCGGCAGTCAGCCCAGCATGGCTGCTGAAGTTGACTACCTGACCGTTGTCCTCCGGATACAGGCAGCGTAGCGCTGCCTCCGCGGATGCCGTCCCGTCGGCTGGCGGTGGTGTGTCGGTCTCCACGTAGCGCCAGAACTTGCACTCCAGCTCGATCAGGCGAGCAATCATCTGCTCGTCCCGCTCAATGCGGTGGATCTCCAGCGTCTGGCCACCAAGCAGCACGGCTACATCCGCAGCCTGCTTGCCAGTGACGGCGAGCTGGTGCATCACCTGAAGCTCGACATACTCGGGGATGCCTTCCTTCCAGAGACGTGCCCCGTTTATGCCGGCGGTCTTGCATTCGAGGATCTGCACATCGTCGGCACCGATTACCTCACGGTCGATGTTGGCCAGCATCCAGGGCAGCTCCGGATCCGGATGCTGTAGCACGGCGTTAATGCGGCGGACCTTGTTCTTGGTGCGCTTGCTGTAGTGCCAGGCCACGATGGGTTCCAGGACGTTGCCCCAATACATCGGGCTTTCCTCATCCTGGGTATCGCCCTTAGGCAGCGCAGTGTCGCGGCCGGTCTTCTCCAGCCACAGTTCGAGCTGCGATTTGTAGGGATTCAGTCCCACGGCAGCCGCGGCATCCGAACTGCCGATGCCTTGTTTACGGATCTGCAGCCAGTCCTCGCGCGGAAGCTCCTTGGTGCTGACCAGGCGCAGGGCCGGGCGGGCTTTGCGGGAGCTGCCGTTCAATGACGTTGCTTTCATGGTATTCACCTGCAGACATGAAAACGCCCGACCAGCACAAGGCTGACCGGGCGCGAGGGTTGAAGTAAGTGAGGGCTAAGCGGCGAGCTGTAGCGCGGCATCCAGAGCGCGTTGCTTGATCTGTGCCCCCTGGCCGAACCAGGCCGAGTCCATGCGGTACTCGTTGCTGCGGGCACGACGTTCGTGGTCGACGTACTCGGTCACGGCGTTGAGTAGGCCCCAAGCTGTGCCACGTGCAGAGTCCAGCTGGCTACCGCGACCACGGCCTTCGTACAGCTCCTGGGCTTTGCGTAGCGCACGCTCGTTGGGCAGTACCTCCGGTAGGGCGCCGGTCGGGCTGGTCTCGCACAGCACGCCCATAAAGAATCCCAAAGCCTCATGCCACTGCACCTTGCGTTCGGCCAGCGCGCGCATGCGGTACATGAAGTCGTCCCACTGGGATACGGCGATACCGAGCTGTTTCTTCACTGCTTGCGGATCGAAGCGGGTGTTGTGCGGCACCTTGATCGCGCGGCTGGTGCCGTCCAGGGCGATGGTCAGGGTGTTGTTGCACACCACGCGCACAGTGGTGGGTGTGGCAGTGGTGGCCAGGGTGCCGTCGCAGGATGTCGCGAGCAGCAGATAGCCGTTGACCTGATCATTACCCTTGATCGCAGCGCCTTGCCCGGTACGCGCCAGCGCCCAGAACTTGCGCCCGCCCTTGAGCACGCCAGCGGTTTCCAGCTCGTAGCCGGATACCTCGGTGAGGTCCCGGTAAAACTCGAGCACTTCCCGAGGCTGCACGGTGTGGTAGCGCTGCGAGACCACCGACAGCGGGGTTTTGGTGTCCGAACGGAACAGCACCTTCTGTTCGGGGAAGGAGTGAATTGCGCCCAGATGGCCCGTGACCTCTGATTTGAAATGCACGGGACTTTCGAGGATCTGCCAGTCCATCCCGGCTTCACGCTGCCAGACTTCGATGGGTTGTTTCTGAGTGAGCTGATTGCCCAGGCCATGCCACGGAGTAGCGCCAGCGTAGGCCATGGTTTCGACGAGATGTGCCATGTGAGCGATTCCTTTGGGTGCAGGCCGGCATAAAGCGCCGCGCCAGGCGCAGCACCGACCGGACGATTGAAATGAGAGGAGAGAAAGGGCCGGATCAGACTGGCAGGTTGAAGCGATGACCGCAGAGCAGACAGAGATTGTGGGCCAGGACGTGGCGGTCGAGCGACTCGCCAAGCTGGGCGCCTAGCGCACACCCGCCTACGCCGCCGGCCAGGCCGGCGAGAATGGCACCAGACACGGAACCTAGGGTGATACCGACAGGTCCGGCGAACGCGCCGATAGCTGCGCCAGCTTGGCCACCTCCCAGGGCTGCGCTGACGCTACGTGCAATACCGCCAAGGGTGCCGACGGCGGCGCCGACTCTCATGGCGTGATGGAAGGAAGCGATTTTTGGGGAGTGACAGCGAGGGCACTGCAATGACATGGGGCTAACCTCCTTGGTGCTTATGTCATCGCGATAATGTGTGGTTGAGATTTTTTCGAGTCGAATGGTCGCATTTCAGAAGCGAAACCAATGACGTAACGAGCCACAATCGGCAGAGACAGGCCGGGATTAGTGCTGATAGCTACTGCTCGCGTAGCGTCGCTCAAACTCCATCGTGCAGAGATAGCCCTTTGAATCGCCCCTGGTTTCGTAGACACCTCCAAGCCTCATAATGAGGCCCAAATA
>NZ_JALLKV010000388.1:0-212 GCF_023093815.1 Pseudomonas sp. PNPG3 | reverse complement strand
CCAGAGTGTCGGCATCATGTCCTACGCGACGAAATTTGCCTCCTGTCACTACGGTCCCTATCGCGAGGCGATCTCGACCAGCGGCCTCTTGAAGGGTGACAAGAAGACCTATTACATCGACCCGGCGAACGGCACCGAAGCCGTGCGCGACGCTGCTCTCGATGTCGAGGAAGGCGCCGACATGCTGATGGTCAAGCCGGGGCTTCCCTATC
>NZ_JALLKV010000387.1:0-213 GCF_023093815.1 Pseudomonas sp. PNPG3 | reverse complement strand
GGGACAATAAGCCCCCCTGTGGAGTGACCCATTATCGTCACCGAGTCGTGATCGGCCCGCAGCAATGACACCGCAGCGTCAATTTCCTCATCGTATTCGGCCAAGTCACGAACCCAGCCAGCCATCTGACCGGGAACAAGATTTCGCCCGTACCGACGCAGATCGAGCCCGAGGAAGTCATACCCCCAGCTCTCCACCACCTCAGCTAGATGA
>NZ_JALLKV010000386.1:0-213 GCF_023093815.1 Pseudomonas sp. PNPG3 | reverse complement strand
GCACCTGATCAGCGGCCTCACGGCCGGAGGGGAGAAGGGATGACCGCCATGCGGGAGATCCGCGGCGCCGACGCGTCGATGACCGAGGAGCTCGAGGAGCTCGGCGCCGTCTTCCGGCACCGGGACGGCCGGGCCGACGACCTGTTCCGCATCATGGCCGCCGAGGGCGCGACCCTCTCGCGCCTGCGCCTCTGGGTCGACCCGTACGAGGGC
>NZ_JALLKV010000385.1:0-215 GCF_023093815.1 Pseudomonas sp. PNPG3 | reverse complement strand
ACCATGACTGACCAAACCCCTCCTCCTGCCCCCGGGCGCCGGCCGGGCGCCCCCGGGGGGGGGGGGGGGGCCCCCCCCCCCCCCCCGCCCCCCCCCCCCCCCCCCACCCACCCCCCCCCCCCCCCCCCGCCCCCCCCCCCGCCCCCCCCGCCGGCGCACGATCTCACAGGCGCGCATAAACCCGCGGCGAGCGCCTCAGCGCACAATACTCACAA
>NZ_JALLKV010000384.1:0-215 GCF_023093815.1 Pseudomonas sp. PNPG3 | reverse complement strand
TTTTCTTCGTGACCAGGCTCTGCTTCTTTTGAGACGGTTCTGTGGCACTTGGGGCTGTTTTGGGGCCAATCGCGACACAAGGCCGCGCCCACACGATTCTGTAGGAGCGGCCTTGTGTAGCGAAAGGGCCGCAAAGCGGCCCCCCGCTTTCACGCCGTCTCCACCACTTCCCTTCGCCGCACCCCAGCAACCATCCCCTCTCCCTCCCCAGTCTC
>NZ_JALLKV010000383.1:0-216 GCF_023093815.1 Pseudomonas sp. PNPG3 | reverse complement strand
CACCCGTCCTTGACCGTAGGGAACCTCGGGACAACGCTGGGCAGCCACAACGGCACGTGGAGAACGGAAACCGCGTCCGAGAAGGGCCAGTCCGGCAGCTGCCAAACCGAGTTGGCCAATCACCGCAACTTCATCGCCGGGTACAGCACCGTCACGACGCACAGGTGCCATGCCAGCGGTCTGTCCGATAACTGTTACGGCGATGCTGACAACCGG
>NZ_JALLKV010000382.1:0-216 GCF_023093815.1 Pseudomonas sp. PNPG3 | reverse complement strand
CCATGAACACGTACGGGCTGTCGGTGTGGACGACGAACAGCAGGATGCCGGACACCAGGGCCAGGGCCATGCCGACGACGCCGACCTCGCGCTTGCCGAACCGCTTGGCGAGGGCCGTGCCGAAGGGGACCATCAGCAGGGTCGGGAGGAGGCCCACGAAGTTCGCGGCGGAGAGCAGACGGCCGTTGTTGAAGTACTCGTTGAAGGTGTACGAGA
>NZ_JALLKV010000381.1:0-217 GCF_023093815.1 Pseudomonas sp. PNPG3 | reverse complement strand
GCGGGAGAGCGAGCGCGCGCGCCGATCGTCCGACGGCCGGGCGCGGCTCGTCCGTCGGTCGGGCGCCGAGCGGGGCGCGGCGCCGCCGCTCCTAGACGGGAGGGCATGTCCGACACCGATCGCCTCCTCACCGTCCTCGACCTCCGCGAGCGCCGCCTCAGCAGCGCCGAGCTCGCTGCCGCCCTGCCCCGGGCCGAGATCGACGTGGAGGCCGCGG
>NZ_JALLKV010000380.1:0-217 GCF_023093815.1 Pseudomonas sp. PNPG3 | reverse complement strand
AGACACGCAAGGCGTCGTGAAAGAGATCGGCCCCGCAAGCCAGCTCGCATGGAACTGTACATAACGCGGCCCCCTGAGGGAGCGGCTTTAGCCGCGAACACCGGCGCAGCCGGTGCCATGCACCGCGCAGGATTCTACGCGGCTAAAGCCGCTCCCACAGGGTACGAGGACTGATTGCGAATACAGTTATCTTCGCGACAGTCGCTACACCATCGCC
>NZ_JALLKV010000379.1:0-217 GCF_023093815.1 Pseudomonas sp. PNPG3 | reverse complement strand
GCTGGCGATCGCCTCGTCGAGCCAGGCGGCGACGAGCTCGCGCGGGTCCGCGGGCACCGTCGCCGGGTCGAGGACCGGCAGCGCGGGCGGAAACCCGGGCAGGGCCCGCAGCCGATCCCGCAGGGCGACGTCCGCCGCCGCGTCCTCCGCCGCATCCTCCGTCGTGTCCGCCGCCGCGCCCGCGCTCGCCGCCGCATCCGCGGGCGCTTCCGCGGCA
>NZ_JALLKV010000037.1:0-60129 GCF_023093815.1 Pseudomonas sp. PNPG3 | reverse complement strand
GTCACTAAAGGCGCGAAACTGGCTTGCTGAAAACCATAGAATCTCCCACAGGTACTGCGCCGGTCTCAAGATTTGCGCGGTCCCTGTGGGAGCGGGCAAGCCCGCGAAGAGGCCCACGCAGGTGCCAGCACTTCAGCTACCAGCCAAACAACTCGCAAGCATTGCGGGTGCTGGCTTGAGCCAGTTCCGCGACATCCACCCCCATCACCTGCGCCAGCACCCCGGCAATTTCCGGCAGGTGCTCCGGGCTGTTCCTTACCCCGGGGAACATAACCGGCGCCATGTCCGGCGCATCGGTCTCCAGCACCACGCTGTCCAGCGGCAACCGCGCCAGGGTCTTGCGCAGCCGTAGGGCCTGCGGCCAGGTACCCGCACCGCCAAGCCCAAGCCGGAAGCCCAGCTTGATGTACTCGCGGGCCTCTTCGTAACTGCCGGCAAACGCATGAATCACCCCCGCCCGCGCCGGCTTGTAGCGCTTGAGCGTGGCGATCACCTGGGCATGGCTGCGGCGCACGTGCAGCAGTGCGGGCAGTTCGAAGTCGCAGGCCATCTGTAGTTGCGCTTCGAACAGCTTCTGCTGGCGGGCCTTGTCCAGGTCTTCGAGGTAATAATCCAGGCCAAACTCGCCCACGGCACAAAGCCGTGGGTCGCCGTGCAAGCGCTGCAGCCACTCGCGCAGCTGCGCCAGGTGCTCCGGGCGATGCTGGTCAAGGTAGATCGGGTGCAGGCCGAGCGCGGCGAACAGGCGCTGGTCGGCACAGGCGAGGTCCCACACCCGCTGGAAATTCGCCTGGTACACCCCCAGCACCACCATCCTCTCCACCCCGCGCGACACCGCGTTGGCCAGCAGTTGTTGGCGGTCGGCGTCGAAGTCGGGGAAGTCCAGGTGGGTGTGGGTGTCGATCAGGCGCATGTTCAGGCCGCTGTAATGCGTTGCTTGAACGTTCGACCGACGGCATGCACGCCAGGTTCGTAGCGTTTGTCCTCGATCGCGGCCAGTGCCAGTTCCAGCGCGGTGGCGGCAATCAAGCCATGCTGCTGGGCCATGGCATTGACTGGCAGCGGCAGGAAGTCGAGCAACTGGTTGTCGCCAAAGGTACCCAGCTGCAGCTGGCGTGAGTCGGCAGTGCGCGCCTGCAGGGTGTCGAACACCCCTTGCAGCAGCACGTAGGAGGTTGTCACCAGGGCATCCGGCAGGCCGCCAAGGTCATCGATCAGTTGCTGCATCAGGCGCTGGCCGCACTCTCGGCTGAACGCTTCGCCCTGATAGCGGCGAACCTCGCCGGCATAGCCTTGCAGGGCTTCGTCGAAGCCACCGGCACGTGCCTGACTGACCGACAGCTCGGGGCGGGCGCCGATCAAGGCGATGCTGCGCGGGGCGACGCTCAGCAAGCTGGCGGCCAGCTGGCGGCTGGCGTCGCGGTCGTCACTGATCACCGAGCAGAAGTGCGCAGGGTCCAGGCGGCGGTCGATGGCGATTACCGGCAGGCCTTTGTCCTGCAGCTCGCGGTAGCTGTCGTCTTCTGGCGGCAGGCAGCTGGCGACGAACAGTGCATCGCAACGGCGGGCGCGAAACAGCTGTTGCAACTGGCGCTCGCTGTCGGGCTGGTCGTCGCTGCTGGCAATCAGCAACTGGTAGCCACGGGCGCGGGCACCTTGTTCGAGCTGCTTGGCGATGCGGGCGTAGCTGGGGTTCTCCAGATCCGGGAGAATGAAGCCCAGAGTGCGGGTATGCCGGCTGCGCAGGCCAGCGGCCTGCGGGTTGGGGGTGAAGCCGTGGGCCTCGACCACCGCGCGTACCCGCTCGACAGTGCTGTTGCTGATGCGCTGCTGTTCGGCCTTGCCATTGATGACGTAGCTGGCAGTGGTCACGGACACACCGGCCAGACGGGCGATATCGCTGAGTTTCACCGAATTTTCCTTGTTATTACCGGGGCTGGCTGTGAGCCCTGACCGGGTAGTTTGACCCGGCGAGGGCGCCACGCGCAGACGACCATTGTCGCAATTGTCCGACAGGATGGGGCTTTTTCATCGGCAGATTATCGAGTAACGTGGCCGCCTGGTCAGATTAATCGTTTCAGCTGCCGAATTTTCTGCCTCGGCTGCCATCGGTGCAAGGCTGTTGAACTGGCCGTTCATGTGAATTCCACAACAATACTCCAGTACCCGACCGGGAACTGCAAAAGGAGAAGGTCATGCTCGAGCTCGCCAAGGAGCAGATAGCCATGGGCCAGAAGGCCGCCGACAAGGCCGAGGCATTGCGCCTGCTGGCCGACCGGCTGGTCGATGACGGCCTGGTCGCCGAGGGATACCTGCAAGGGCTGCAGGCCCGAGAGGCACAAGGCTCTACCTTCCTTGGGCAGGGCATTGCCATCCCCCATGGCACGCCGCAGACCCGTGACCTGGTGTACGCCACCGGCGTGCGCCTGTTGCAGTTTCCCGAGGGCGTGGACTGGGGCGATGGCCAGATGGTCTATCTGGCTATCGGCATCGCCGCCCGTTCCGATGAGCACCTGCGCCTGTTGCAACTGCTGACCCGCGCCCTGGGCGAGACCGACCTGGCCGAAGCTCTGCGCCGCGCCGGTTCCGCGGAGGCGTTGCTGAAGCTGTTGCAGGGCGCGCCTCAGGAACTGGCGCTGGATGCGCAGTTGGTCGGCCTGAACCTGCCGGCCGAAGACTTCGATGAGCTGGCCTGGCGCGGCGCCCGTCTGTTACAGCGTGCCGACTGCGTCGATAGCGGTTTTGCCGCCGTCCTGCAGCAGGCCGAACCGCTGCCGCTGGGCGAGGGCCTGTGGTGGCTGCACAGCGAGCGCCAGGTGCGCCAGCCGGGGCTGGCCTTCATCACCCCGCAGCAGCCGCTGCGTTACCGCGACCAACCGCTCAACGGCCTGTTCTGCCTGGCCAGCCTCGGTGCAGCCCACCAGGCCTTGCTCGAACGCCTGTGCGAAGTGCTGATCGAAGGCCGCGGCCAGATGCTCTACCAGGCTACCAGCAGCCGCGCGGTGCTGGAGGTACTAGGCGGTGAGGCGCCGACAGACTGGCCCAGTGCGCGCGTGGTGCTGGCCAACCCGCACGGTTTGCATGCCCGCCCGGCAAAGGTATTGGCGCAACTGGCCAAAGGTTTCGAGGGGGAAATCCGTGTGCGGCTGGCGGATAGCGCGCAGCCGGCGGTGTCCGTAAAGAGCCTGAGCAAGCTGCTCAGTCTCGGCGCCCGACGTGGCCAGACACTGGAGCTGGTGGCTGAGCCCGGCATCGCCCCCGATGCCTTGCCTGTGCTGCTGGCCGCCATCGAACAAGGCCTGGGTGAAGAGGTGGAGCCACTGCCGCAGAGTGCTGAGGTTGTAGCTGGCGCAGCGGCCGAAGTGCTGCAAGCGCCCGCAGCCGGTAGCCGTATCCACGGCGTGGGTGCTGCGCCCGGCATTGCCAGTGGCCCGGCCCATGTGTGTGTCGAGCGTGAGTTCGACTACCCCCTGCGCGGTGAGTCCTGCGCCCAGGAGCGGCAGAAGCTGCGTGAAGCTGTGGCGGCCGTGAATGGCGAGCTGCAGGCTTTGGTCCAGCGCAGCGACAAGGCCATTGGCGAAATCTTCGTCACCCATCAGGAAATGCTCGCAGACCCGGCCCTGAGCGATGATGTCGAGCAGCGCCTGGGCCAGGGCGAAAGCGCCGCGGCAGCATGGATGGCAGTGATCGAGGCGGCGGCGCGTCAACAGGAGTCGCTGCACGATGCCTTGCTCGCCGAACGTGCTGCCGACCTGCGTGACATCGGCCGCCGCGTGCTGGCGCAGTTGTGTGGCGTGCAGGCCCAGGCTGAACCCGAGCAACCCTACGTGCTGGTAATGACCGAAGTCGGCCCGTCCGATGTCGCCCGGCTGGACCCGAGCCGCGTCGCCGGTATCGTCACCGCCCAGGGTGGCGCCACCGCCCACAGTGCCATCGTCGCCCGTGCCTTGGGCATTCCGGCGGTGGTGGGCGCGGGGGCGTCGATACTGCTGTTGGACAGCGGCACGCCGTTGCTGCTCGATGGCCAGCGTGGCGTGGTCAGCGTGGCGCCGCCGGCGGATGAACTGCAAAAGGCCCTGGCCGAGCGCGACCTGCGCGAGCAACGCTTGCAGGCCGCCTGGGCCAACCGCTTCGAGCCGGCGGTCACTCGCGATGGTCACGCTGTCGAGGTGTTTGCCAACATCGGCGAGAGCAACGGCATCGCCAAGGTAGTGGAGCAGGGCGCCGAAGGCGTTGGCCTGCTGCGCACCGAGTTGATTTTCATGGCCCACACCCAGGCCCCGGACGTGGCGACCCAGGAAGCCGAGTACCGTCGTGTGCTCGATGGCCTCGACGGGCGCCCGCTGGTGGTGCGCACCCTCGATGTCGGTGGCGACAAGCCGCTGCCGTACTGGCCGATCGCTGCCGAGGAAAACCCGTTCCTCGGTGTGCGCGGCGTACGCCTTACCCTGCAGCGCCCGCAGGTGATGGAAGACCAGTTGCGCGCCCTGCTGCGCGCTGCCGACCAGCGCCCGCTGCGCATCATGTTCCCGATGGTCGGGCAGGTGCATGAATGGCGCGAGGCGCGCGCCATGGTCGAGCGCCTGCGCGCCGAGATCCCGGTAGCCGACCTGCAACTGGGTATCATGGTCGAAGTGCCCTCGGCAGCGCTGTTGGCACCACAACTGGCGCGCGAAGTGGACTTTTTCAGCATCGGCACCAACGACCTGACCCAGTACACCTTGGCCATCGACCGTGGTCACCCCAGCCTCTCGGCCCAGGCCGACGGCCTGCACCCGGCGGTGCTCAGCCTGATCGACATGACCGTGCGCGCCGCCCATGCCCATGGCAAGTGGGTGGGCGTGTGCGGCGAGCTGGCGGCCGACCCGCAGGCTGTGCCCGTGCTGCTGGGCCTGGACGTGGACGAACTCAGCGTCGCCGCGCGCAGCATTGCCGAAGTCAAGGCCCTGGTTCGCCAGGCCGATCACCAGACGGCCCGCGCCCTGGCGCGCGAGGCCCTGCAACAGGACAGCGCCGCAGCGGTTCGCGCGCTGGTGGAGCGTTACTGAATGGCCAAGATCCTCACCCTCACCCTGAACCCTGCGCTGGATATCACCATCGGCCTGGGTACCCTGCGCCCAGGGCAGGTCAATCGCAGCCAGGAGCAGCACAGCCACGCCGCAGGCAAGGGGCTGAACGTTGCCCAGGTACTGGCCGACCTGGGCCACACCGTCACTGTTGGCGGCTTCCTCGGGCGTGACAACCTGCAGCCTTTCGAGGCGCTGATCGACTGGCGCGGCTTCGTCGACTGCTTTGTCCGCGTGCCGGGCGAAACCCGCAGTAATATCAAGCTGGTCGAAGCCGATGGCCGTGTCACCGACATCAACGGCCAAGGCCCGGAAGTCGACGAAGCGGCGCGCAGTGCATTGCTGCGCTGCCTGGCGCAGGTTGCCCCGGGCCACGATGCGGTGGTGGTGGCTGGTAGCCTGCCGCGTGGGATCAGCGCCGACTGGTTCCGACAGTTGCTCGAACAGCTCAAGACGCAAGGCCTGAAGGTGGCTCTGGACAGCAGCGGTGAAGCCCTGCGTGCCGGCCTGCAGAGCTCGCCCTGGCTGGTCAAGCCCAATACCGAAGAGTTGGGCGAGGTGCTCGGCCTGGCTGTGGATAACCCGGCGCAGCAGCGCGCTGCTGCCGAGCGCCTGCTGGCCAGTGGCGTCGAACACGTGGTGGTGTCGGCGGGAGAGCAGGGCGTCAGCTGGTTCACCCGCGGCCATGCCGTACATGCTTGCCCGCCCAAGGTGCAGGTTGCCAGCACAGTGGGTGCAGGTGATTCGCTGGTGGCCGGCATGGTCCACGGCCTGCTGCAGGGCGAAGCCCCGGCGCAGACCTTGACCCGTGCCACCGCCATCGCTGCACAGGCTGTTACCCAGGTTGGTTTCGGCATCCGTGACCGCGAGCAACTGGCGCGTCTGGAAGCTGCCGTGCAACTGACAGAACAAAAAGAGGGTTGCCGATGAATATTGCCATTGTCACTGCCTGCCCCAACGGCCAGGTGTCGAGCGTGCTGAGCGCGCGCTTGCTGTCCGCCGCAGCCCAGCGGCGGGGCTGGAGTACCAGCGTCGAAGTGCAGGATGCCGGCCACCCCGAGCGGCAACTGAGCGCCACGCAGATCGCCGAGGCCGACTGGGTGCTGGTGGTCAGCACCGGCCCGGTGGACCTGGAGCGTTTCGTCGGCAAGCGCGTGTACCAGAGCACGCCATCCCAGGCTTTGGCCGACCGCGAAGGCTTCCTCGATGAGGCGGCTTCCAGCGCCCATCTGCTGGCCACGGTGCCAGGCCTTCCGGCTGAAACTGGCAGCGCTGGCGCACGCATCGTCGCCGTCACGGCTTGCCCGACTGGCGTCGCGCATACATTCATGGCCGCGGAAGCCTTGCAGCAGGCTGCGCAGCAACTGGGCTACGAGCTCACCGTCGAGACCCAGGGCTCGGTCGGTGCGCGCAACCCCTTGTCTGCCGAAGCCATCGCTGCAGCGGATGTAGTGCTGCTGGCCGCCGACATCGAAGTGCCCACCGCGCGTTTCGCTGGCAAGCGCATTTACCGTTGCGGCACCGGTATCGCCCTCAAGCAAGCCCGCGCGACCCTCGACAAGGCCCTGGCTGATGCCAAGGTGGAAAACAGCGGCGATGCCGCAGCGGCGAGCACGCCAGCCAAGGGCGAGAAGAGCGGGGTATACAAGCACCTGCTCACCGGCGTGTCGTTCATGCTGCCGATGGTGGTGGCTGGCGGCCTGCTGATTGCCCTGTCGTTCGTATTCGGTATCGAGGCTTACAAAGAAGCGGGCACCTTGCCGGCGGCGTTGATGCAGATCGGCGGCGAGGCTGCGTTCAAGTTGATGGTGCCGCTGCTGGCGGGTTACATCGCCTGGTCCATCGCCGACCGCCCGGGGCTGGCGCCCGGCATGATCGGCGGCCTGCTGGCCAGCACTCTGGGCGCCGGTTTCATCGGGGGTATCGTCGCCGGCTTCCTCGCTGGCTACAGCGCCAAGGCCATTGCCCGCTGGGCGCGCTTGCCCAGCAGCCTGGAGGCACTGAAGCCGATCCTGATCATCCCGCTGCTGGCCAGCCTGTTCACCGGCCTGGTGATGATCTACGTGGTTGGCCAGCCAGTGGCGGCGATGCTGGAAGGGCTCACGCAATTTCTCGACAGCATGGGCACCACCAATGCCATCCTGTTGGGTCTGTTGCTGGGCGGCATGATGTGCGTCGACCTGGGAGGGCCGATCAACAAGGCCGCCTATGCCTTCTCGGTGGGGCTGTTGGCTTCATCGAGCTATGCACCGATGGCGGCGACCATGGCCGCCGGCATGGTGCCGCCGATTGGCCTGGGTATCGCCAGCTTCCTGGCCCGACGCAAGTTTGCCCAGAGCGAGCGTGAAGCGGGCAAGGCGGCGTTGGCGCTGGGGCTGTGCTTCATCTCCGAAGGGGCGATCCCGTTTGCCGCCAAGGACCCGCTGCGGGTAATCCCGGCCAGCGTGGCCGGTGGGGCATTGACCGGGGCATTGTCGATGTACTTCGGCTGCAAGCTGATGGCGCCGCATGGCGGCCTGTTCGTGCTGCTGATCCCCAATGCGATCAACCATGCGCTGCTGTACTTGTTGGCGATCGTGGCGGGCAGCCTGCTGACGGCGGTGGTGTATGCGGTGATCAAGAAGAGTGAGCGGGTGGAGTTGGCGGTAGCGCCGGTGAAGGGTTAGAGATTTTAGCGGGCCTTACTGGCCTCTTCGCGGGTGAACCCGCTCCCACAGGACTGCACAGGCATCAGGTCCGGCGCGGTCTCTGTGGGAGCGGGTTCACCCGCGAAGAGGCCGGAACAGGTCAACGCCCGTGCTTCTGCCGCAACGGCACAAGCAGATCGCCCAGCCCGTTGTGATCGATCTCGTGCATCAGCGCCAGCAAGCCACCCAATTCCCCCGACGGGAAACCCTTGCGCGCAAACCAGGCCAGGTAATCCCCTGGCAGGTCGGCAATGATTCGTCCCTGGTACTTGCCAAACGGCATGGTGCGGGTGACCAGCAGTTCGAGGGTTTCCGGCTTCATCATCGGCGCACCTGGCTGTTGAAAAGCGCCGACCATACTGCAATCTGCACGAAGGCCCAAGCGGCAATCATGCAGAACGCCGTGATCAAACTCAGACCTTGTGTTTCTATCTTATTGATTGTTAAGGAATTTGTAGATAATCCTCGCTTGGCACGAACGCTGCTCCCATACAGATGACTATCACCTGCCAAGGAGTTTGTGCCATGAGCAATCCCAACAAAGACGTGATCGACGTGCTCAACGACCTGATCGAGTACAGCAAGGATGGTGAGAAAGGTTTCAAGGCCTCTGCCGATGATGTGAAGAACCCCGAACTTAAAGCGTTCTTCGTTCAGCGTGCCGGTGAGTGCGCCAATGCGGCCGGCGAACTGCAGAGCGAGGTGCGTCGCCTGGGGGGCGACCCGGAAACCTCTACCAGCATCAGCGGTGACCTGCATCGGGGTTGGGTAAACCTCAAGGCGATGGTCACCGGCAAGGATGAGGAAGCGGTGCTGAACGAGGTGGAGCGGGGCGAGGACCATGCCCTCAAGGCCTACAAGGAAGCTCGCGAGAAACTGGTCAAGCTGGGCCGCACCGCCAGCGACCAGACCTACACCTTGGTGGAAAAACAGCTGCAAGGTGTGCAGCGTAACCATGATCAGGTCAGGGCCTTGCGCAACGCCGCGCGCGCCCGCAGCTAGTCCGCAGGTCCCTCTACCCGGTTGCGGCCCTTGGCCTTGGCTCGGTAGAGCGCTTCGTCCGCAGCACCCAGCACCCCCGCCAGGTCGTGCTGGGTGCCTGACAGGCCGATGCCGATGCTCACCGTGACAGAGTGGGCATCGTCGGCAAATGGTGCCAGCGCCTCGACGCTGGCGCGGATGCGCTCCGCCAGCAGTTGCGCACCGGCCAGGTCAGTTTCCGGCAACACCACCTGGAATTCTTCACCGCCATAGCGCGCCGCCAGATCGGCCGGGCGGCGGATGCACGCCTCGATGGTCCTGGCCACTTCGCGCAAGGCATGGTCGCCACCGGCGTGGCCGTGGCGCTGGTTGAATGCCTTGAAGTGGTCCACATCCACCATCAGCACTGCCAATGACTTGCGATTGCGCTGGGCGCGGGCCCATTCCTGACGGAGTACCTGGTCCAGGTGGCGGCGGTTGGGCAAGCCGGTCAGGCTGTCGGTGGCGGCCAGGTTGGCCAGACCCTGTTCGGCTTCTTGCCGGCGGCGCAACTCGCGGCCCAGCAGCAGGGTCAGCCAGAGGATACCCACACACAGTACCCCTGTGGCGACGCCGACCACGATCGCAGTGCGGCGCCACGACTCGAAAACTTCATCGGCCGAACGCACGACCAGCACGATCAACGGCAACTGAGCGACCCGGGCAAAGGTGTACATGCGCGGGGTGCCGTTGCGGCTGGAGCGTGCGGTAAAGCTGCCGTTCTGCTCGCTGAGAATGCGTTTGAAATTGGGCCGTTCGGCATAATTGCTGCCAATCGCCGGGTCTTGCGCGCGGCTGGGCTGGCGGGCCAACAGTTGGCCGTCTGTGTTGAGCAGGTTGATGCTGCTATCGTCGCCGATGTCCAGGCGCTGAAACAGGTCACTGAAGTACGACAGGCGCAGTGCCCCCGCGGCCAGGCCGACGAACTCGCCATTGGGCCCGGAAATGCGCCGGCTGAAACTGATGCACCAGTCCAGGTCGCCGAGCCTGGCCTTGAACGGCGGGCCGACCAGCAGACCGAGGTTGGCGTTGTGCAGATGGGCCTGGAATACCCCTGTACCGCTGAAGTTGGCCTTGCGTGGCACGCTACTGGTGGAATCGCCCACCACGTTGCCTTGCTTGTCCAGCCATAGCACGTCACCGCGCTTGCGGTCGACGAAGGCTTCATTGAATAGCAGGCGTTGGCGCACCGGGCCGGGTATTTCCGGCAGCTCCTTGCGCCCGACCGCCCAGATCAGGCCCTGCAGCGACTGGTCGTAGAGTTCGACGTTGCGCAGGATGTCGCTTTCGATCAGCTGGACAATATTGTTGGACGAGCGGATCGCCGACAGCTCGATATTGTCGCGCTCCCGCGCCAGCAGGTAGCTGACGATGGCCACGATGGCGAGCACGGCAAGGCAACTGCCCAGGTTGAGGAGCAGCTCGGGGTGTGACCTGTAGAGTGCGAAACGCGGTGATCGGGAGGTCATGCTCGCTACTGCGTGGGCAGGGCCATTCGCGGCGGCGACATTCTAGGGAAGCGGGGATTGTCGGACAAGATTTGTCCGACGGAATCACGCAGGGGCTGCTGCGCAGCCCATCGCCGGCAAGCCAGTTCCCACAAGTACCGCACAAGGCTTGAGGTCAATGCGGTCAAGGTGGGAGCTGGCTTGCCGGCGAAACGAGGGCGAAGCCCTCGCACCCGGGGCTGGATCAGAACACGTTCAACGGGTAATCCACGATCACCCGCAGTTCATCGTTGTCGCTGTTGCTGTCGATCGACGCATAACCCTGGCTGCCGCGGTGGGTGGCATAGCGCACCAGCACCGACAGGTCCTTCAGGTCACCCTCCTGGAACACGTACTTCACGTCCACGTCGCGCTCCCAGTGCATGGCGTTCTTGCCATCGGCACGGTAGTAGTCGTAGTGGGTGGTGTCCTGGACCGCCTTGGTCAGGTCGGCTTCACCGCGCGAGTACGACAGCACCGTACTCAGGCCTGGGATGCCCACACCAGCGAAGTCATAGTTGTACTGCAGCTTCCACGAGCGCTCGTTCGGTGCGTTGAAGTCCGAGTACATGCGCGAGTTGTCCAAATAGACGCTGTCGCCCAGGTTGATGTAGTCGAACGGCGTGTTGCCATTGACCCGCTGGTAGGCGGCGGTGACGCTGTGGAACCCGGCGTTGACGGTGAAATGCACGCTGTAGGTGTTGTTGTCGATCTTGCCCAGCAGTGCCTGGCCGGTGTCCTGAGTGTGATAGAAGTGCACGCCCGGGTTCAGGCTGACCAGGTCGTTGACCACATAGGTGTAGTCGAAATCGGCGTAGTACTGGTTCCAGATGTCCTTCAGTTCGGCCGCATACAGGTTGGCAGTGATGTTCGGGGTGCCACTCCACGACGCGCCGGCCCAGTTCAGGTGCTTGCTTTTGTCATGCTCGCCCAACGAACCGTAGTAGGTGTCGATGCGGCGGTGGCCGCTCTGGTTGTACGGCTTGGTGAAGCTCACCTGGCCGCCTTCGAGCAGCAGGCCGTCGATGCTGGTGTTGGTCAGGCTCACACCACGGAAGGTCTGCGGCAGCATGCGGGTTTCGCCGCCAGCGATCACCGGGTTGGTGAGGAACAGGTCACCGGCTTTCAGCTCGGTGTCGAACGCCTTGAGCTTGACTGCGGCACCGGCGGTGGAGAAGGAGTGCGGGGCAGCACCCAGTTCGTCTTCGTTCTTCTGGTGGGTCGGCAGGATGCTGGTGCCAGCATGGCCGCCGCCCCCGTCGAGCTTCAGGCCCAGCATGGCATGGGCGTCCAGGCCAAAGCCGACCATACCCGGGGTATAGCCCGACTCGAAACGTGCAACCGCACCTTGGCCCCACTCGCGGGTGTCGCGCACGCCGGCGTTGTGGTTGTCGCGGTTGAAGTAGGCATTACGGAAATGCAGGTTTAAGGACGAGCCTTCGATGAAGCCATCAGCCTTGTCTTCATCTGCCTGGGCGGCGAAAGGGATCGTTGCAGTCAACGCAATGAACAGCGGGGTAAAACGAAACGCGGAAGGCACCGGTACTAGCTCCTTGGGTCTGGCGGTGGGGCAGTTTTTATTTTCGAATGTGCGTCTTTTTTATAGGTGAACGTTACAGCTTGGCTGATAGTTGAAGCACATAAAAAAAGCCGCTGATCGGCAGCGGCTTTAAAAGGCTAACATATCGGCACTGGTAGTGCCCATGGCGTAGCCAAGGGAAAACGGGAGCAGCGACAGCACTTGATCAGCTGTCGGCATTGGCATCGACAGAAACCTTGGAAGCTGTCTGGTTAGCGTCTTTTGCGGTGTCTAACTGCTGTGCGGCTACGGCTTCGCGGGCCTCTTGGTGGACTGCGGCGAACTCAGCATTACGGGTGACGAAAGCCTTGGATTCTTCAGCCATGGCCAGGGGCGACAACAACAGGGAAGACAGGACGAAGACGCTGGCAATACCCATACTGTTGGACATTTGAAACTACCTTCTTGCGATGCAAGTGCTAATGAGGACGGGGGTAAAGTTAGTCCTTTCAATGCACTTGAAACAGAGCGAAGAGCGATAAGCACTGTTGCGCAAAAGGTAACTATCGCAGTAAAAGCAATTGGACTTTCGCCGCAAACCCGTATGCTAGAGGGCCTACGCGGTCTTTACTTTTGTAGGAGTGGCCTCCTGTCAGGCATGGGTGGGCAGCCTGATACCAAAGGTATTGGCCCCAGCGGCACTACGCACGAACACCTCCCCACCATGCATCAGCGCAATCGCCTTGACGATCGCCAACCCCAACCCATGGTTACCCCCACCACTATTGCTACGTGCCGCATCCACCCGGTAGAAGCGTTCGAACAACAACGGCAGGTGCTCATCGTCGATCGCCGGCCCCGGGTTGCTCACGGCGATACTGACCTGCTCCGGCCCGGCAGCGATCTGCACCTCGATCACCTGGTGCGGTGCGGTGTGCTGCACGGCGTTGTTCAGCAGGTTGATCAGCGCCCGGCGCAGTTGGGCCTTTTCGATGGGCGCCTGGGCGTCACCGCTCACACTCACGCTGACTTGTGCATCTTCGAGAATGTAGTCCAGGTAGTCGAGGGTGGTCGCCACTTCCTGGGCCAGCGAGGCCTGGGTCAGGGCAGTGGCCTTGCTGCCCTGGTCGGCACTGGCCAGGAACAGCATGTCGTTGATGATGCTGCGCAGGCGCTCCAGCTCCTCAAGGTTCGATTGCAGCACTTCGAAGTAATGCTCGGCACTGCGCCCTCGGGTCAGTGCAACCTGGGTCTGGCCGATCAGGTTGGTCAGCGGCGAGCGCAGTTCGTGGGCGACGTCGGCATTGAACGCCTCCAGCCGCGAGTAGGCCTGGCTTACCCGGTCGAGCGCAGCATTGAAGGCGCCGGCGAACTGCGCCAGTTCCGGGGCCAGGGCGTGGGTCTGCAGGCGCCCGTCCAGGCGCGGAGGGGCCAGGGCCTGGGCCTCAACGGACAATGCCAGCAGCGGGCGCAGGCCGATACGCGCCACCCAGTAGCCCAGTAGCGAGGCCAGCAGCACGCCGAGCACCGCCAGCCCGACAATCGCTACCAGCAGGCTGTGCTGCGCCTGCCAGAATGTTTCGGTGTCGATGCCGATCAGAAAGCGCAGCGGCGGCCGCTCGCCCAGGGCCGGCAGTTCGCTGACCAGCACCTTGTAAGGGTAGGGCCGGTCGGGCAGACGCAGGTCACGCATGCCCTGCGCGCCTTCGGCGAAGGCGCGGACCAGCTCGCTGGGGTGGCCGTATTCGTAGGCCTGGTTGCTACTGACCACCCAGAAGCGAATGCGCTTGTCCTCTTCACTGAGCAGGTCGAGCTTGTTGTTGATCTTGACCCAGTGCTCCGGTGTGCCGAAGCGGTTGAGGGTGGACTCGAGCACGCTGAAGCGCGCGTCCAGCTCGGCTTGCGGCAGCAGGTCGAGGCTGCGGTCTACCTGGCGGTACAGCGCCGAACCGATCAGCAGGAACACGCCCAGCGCCACCAGGATGAACAGCGCCGACAGGCGCAGCGCGATGGAATTACCCCGCACGGTTTTCCAGGACATAGCCCATGCCTCGGATGGTGTGCAGCAACTTGTTGTCGAAAGGCCCGTCGAGCTTGGCGCGCAGGCGCTTGATCGCCACTTCGACGACGTTGGCGTCGCTGTCGAAATTGATGTCCCAGACCAGCTCTGCAATCGCTGTCTTTGACAGAATTTCGCCCTGCCGGCGGGCCAGCACGCTGAGCAGCGAGAACTCCTTGGCCGTCAGCTCAAGGCGTTGGCCGGCGCGCGTGGCCTTGCGCGCAATCAGGTCGATCCACAGGTCACCCACCTGCACCTGCAGCGGTTCATGGTTGCTGCTACGGCGTGTCAGGGCTTGCAGGCGGGCGACCAGTTCGAGGAAGGAAAACGGCTTGCCCAAGTAATCGTCGGCGCCCTCGCGCAGGCCATGGATACGGTCTTCGACCCGTTCACGGGCGGTCAGCATGATGACCGGCGTCTGCTTGCGCGCGCGCAGGGCGCGCAGCACGCCATAGCCGTCCATGCCCGGCAGCATCACGTCCAGCACGATCACCGCGTAGTCACCTTCCAGGGCCAGGTGCAGGCCCTCGATGCCGTCCCGCGCCAGGTCCACGGTAAACCCCTGCTCGCTGAGGCCGCGATGCAGGTAGTCGGCGGTTTTTTCTTCGTCTTCGATGATCAGCACACGCATGGTCTTGTCCTAACTGGCACTGGGCGCCGCCGCACGGGCGGCCTGGCGGCGGTGGAACAGGCGCTCCAGGGCCAAGTATATGACCGGGGTGGTGAACAGCGTCAGCGCCTGGCTCACCAGCAGGCCACCAACCACGGCGATGCCCAGTGGCTGGCGCAGTTCGGAGCCGGTGCCGAAGCCGAACATCAGCGGCACCGCGCCGAGCAAGGCGGCCAGGGTGGTCATGATGATCGGCCGGAAGCGCGTCAGGCAGGCCTGATGGATCGCCTGCTTCGGGGTCAAGCCCTGGCGGCGTTGGGCCTCCAGGGCGAAGTCGATCAGCAGGATGCCGTTTTTCTTGACGATACCGATCAGAAGCACCACGCCGATCAGCCCCATGATGCTGAAGTCCTGGCCCAAGGCCCACAACAGGATCAGCGCGCCGAGGCCGGCCGAGGGCAGGGTGGAGATGATCGTCAGCGGGTGGACGAAGCTTTCGTACAGCACGCCGAGGATGATGTACACCGCCACCAGCGCAGCCAGGATCAGCCACGGCTGGCTCGACAGCGAACTTTGGAAGGCCTGGGCCGCGCCCTGGAAGTTGCCGCTGATGGAGTCGGGCATGCCGAGCTCGCGCTGGGTGCGCTCGAGGATGGTCACCGCATCGCCCAGGGCCACGCTTGGGGCCAGGTTGAACGACAGGTTGGCTGCCGGGAACAGGCCATCGTGGCTGATCGACAGCGGCCCGGTGCTGGGCGGCGCTACATGGGCTACTGCCGACAGCGGCACCATCTCGTTGGTCAGCGGCGAGCGCAGGTAGAAGTAGTTGAGGCTTTCGGCCTTGCCGCGCTGGCGGGCATCCAGTTCGAGGATCACCTTGTACTGGTTGGTCTCGGTCTGGAATTCACTGATCTGCCGCTGGCCGAAGGCGTCGTACAATGCCTGGTCGACGTCGGTGGTGGTCAGGCCGAAACGTGCCGCGGCCTGGCGGTCGATATCGATGCGGGTGACGCTGGCGCCCAGTTGCAGGTCGTTGGACAGGTCGCGGAACGCCGGGTTTTCCCGCAGGCGCTCGGTCAGGCGCTGGGTCCACAGGTTCAGCGCCATGCCGTCGTTGCTCTTGAGCACATACTGGTACTGGGTACGCGACGGGCCGGAGCTTAGGTTGATGTCCTGGCCGGCACGCATGTACAGGACGATGCCTGGTACCTGGGCCAGCTTGGGTCGCAGCCGGTCGATCAGTTCGCTGGCCGACACTTCGCGTTCGCCACGCGGCTTGAGGGCGATCCAGAAACGGCCGTTGGCGATGGTCTGGTTGCTGCCGGTGACGCCCACCGAGTGGGAGAACGCGCGCACCGCCGGGTCGGCCTCGATGATTTTGGCCAGCGCCTGGTGCTTCTCGATCATCGACGGGTACGACACATCCGCCGCCGCCTCGCTGGTGCCGAGGATGAAGCCGGTGTCCTGCAGCGGGAAAAAGCCCTTTGGGATGCCCACGTAACCGGCCACCGCCAGGGCCAGGGTCAGGCCGAACACGCCGAGGGTCAGACGCTGGTGGGCGAGGGCGCGGTCCAGGCCCTTTTCGTACCACCTGACCAGCCGCTCGCCGAAGCCGCCCCTGTGCTCTCCGGGCGGGCGGCGCATGAACAGTGCGCACAGGGTTGGCGCAAGGGTCAGCGAAACCACCACCGAAATCAGGATGGTGGCGGTGGCGGTCAGGGCGAACTCCTTGAACAGCCGGCCGACCACGCCGCCCATGAACAGCAGCGGGATGAACGCAGCGATCAGCGAGAAACTGATCGACACCACGGTGAAGCCTATTTCCCCGGCGCCCTTGAGCGCTGCCGTGCGGCTGTCGTCGCCGGCCTCCAGGTGACGGTGGATGTTCTCCACCACGACGATGGCATCGTCGACCACGAAGCCCACCGAGATGACGATGGCCACCAGGGTCAGGTTGTTCAGGCTGAAGCCGAAGATGTACATCAGCGCGCAACTGGCGATCAGCGATACGCCGAGCACGCTGGACACCACCATGGTCGCCGACCACTGGCGCAGGAACAGCGCCATCACCCCGATCACCAAGGCCACGGCGATCATCAGGGTCAGCTCCACTTCATGCAGCGAGGCACGGATGGTCTGGGTGCGGTCCTGCAGCACCGACACTTCGACCGAGGCTGGCAGCATCTCCTGCAGCTTGGGCAGGGCAGCCAGTACCCGGTCCACGGTATCGACGATGTTGGCGCCAGGCTGGCGGAAAATCACCAGATTCAACCCGGGCTGGTCGCCGGACCAGGCTTTGACGTAGGCGTTCTCGGCGCCATTGATCACCTTTGCCACGTCCCTCAGGTGCACTGGTGCACCGTCACGGTAGGAGACGATCAGCTGGGCGTAGTCGTCGGGATGGAACAACTGGTCGTTGGCGGCGATGGTCGAAACGCTGTGCTCGCCGTACAGAGCCCCCTTGGCCAGGTTCAGGCTGGTCTGCTGGATGGCCTGGCGCAAGTCGGCCAGTGTCAGGCCGATGGCGGCCAGTTTCTCGGGTTGCGCCTGCACGCGGATCGCCGGGCGCAGTTGCCCGGTGATGTTGATCAGGCCGACCCCGTCGATCTGGCTCAGCTGGCGCGCGAGCAGGGTTTCGGCGTAATCGCTGAGGTCGTTGCCAGGCATCTGGCTGGAGCTTACCGTCAGCACCAGCACCGGGCTGTCGGCCGGGTTGACCTTGCGCCAGGTCGGCGGGTTGGGCAGGTCTTGCGGCAGGCGCGCGGTGGCGGTGTTGATGGCCGCCTGCACTTCCTGGGCGGCGGTGTCGATGTTCTTGTCGAGCGTGAACTGCAGGATCAGGTTGGTCGAGCCCAGTGCGCTGCTGCTGGTCATCTGGGTCATGCCGGGGATGGCGCTGAACTGCACTTCCAGCGGCGTGGCCACCGACGAGGCCATGGTTTCCGGGCTGGCGCCGGGCAGCTGGGCGGTGACCTGGATGGTCGGGAAGTCGGCTTCCGGCAGTGGTGCCACCGGGAGGCGCGGGAAGGCGATGGCCCCCAGCAGCACAAGGGCGAAGGTCAGCAGCAGGGTGGCGATGGGGTGGTCGATGCACCAGGCCGAAACACCGTTGCGCGTGTTCATGGCTGGCTCCGCCGGTCGGCCATTTCCGACGGCGCGGGGGCATCGGGAGCCACCTCGACCCGCGAACCTGGCTTGAGCCGCGACTGGCCATCGAGCACCAGGCGCTCGCCCGGCTTGACCCCGGCAATGATGTTGAGCCCACTGTCCTGGTACAGCACCTTGACTGGCACGCTGGTGACCTTGTCACCGTCCAGGCGGTAGACGAAGTGCCCGTCGACGCCGCGCTGTACCACCGGAGGCGGCACTACCAGGGCGTTTTCTTCCACGGCGGTGCGCAGGCGGATGGTGACCAGCTGGCCCGGCCACAGGCGGCCGTCCTTGTTGTCGAACTCGGCTTTTACCCGCACGGTGCCGGTGGTGGCGGAGATCTGGTTGTCGATCAGTGCCAGGTGGCCTTCACCGAGCAGGCTGCGTTCGCCGTCGGCATCCATGTAGGCCTGCACCAGTGCCGGGGTGGGCGCCTTCAGCAGGCTTTGCAGGGTTGGCAGCATTTGCTGCGGCAGGGCGAATTCGACGGCGATCGGATCGATCTGGGTGACGCTGAACAGGCTGCGGGTATCGCTGGTGCGCACCAGGTTGCCGGGGTCGACGTTGCGAATACCCACCCGGCCGGTCACTGGCGAGCGGATCTGCGTGTACGACAGCTGCACCTCGGCATTGGCGATGGCCGCCTGGTTGCCCTTGACCGTGGCTTGCAGGCGGTTGACCAGGGCCTGCTGCTGGTCGAGGGTCTGCTTCGACACGCCGTTGTCGCTACTCAGCAGGCGGTAGCGCTGCAGGTCGACGTTGGCTACCTGGATCTGCGCCTGGCTCTGGCCAAGTTCGGCACGGGCCTGGTCGAGGTTGGCGCGGATGGCGCGGTCGTCGAGGGTGGCCAGCAGGTCGCCTTCCTTCACCCACTGGCCTTCCTTGACCAGCACCTGGGTCAGTACCCCCTCCACTTGCGGGCGCACCTCGACGCTGTGCAGCGACAGCACCGAGCCGATGGCGCTGGCATAGCGCGGCACGTTCTGCTGGACGACGCTGACCACGCGCACCGGGATGGCGGTTTGCGCGCGGGTGGCAGGTACTGGCTGGCGCTGGCCGAACCAGAGGCCCGCTACCGCCAGGACCAGGAGCGCCAGGGCGGCGAGGATGACAGGGCGGGACGGACGTCGCATCGGTGCGGGCACCTTGGCCATAGGGGAGGGAAGTGGGCTGTATTCAATCTTATAGCCCCCGAACCGGGTCGGCAGCGTGACCGCCGGCTGACAGTGCTGTCAGTTTCGCCTGCGCCGCAGGAGATCGTTCGCCTTTTGCGCTGCGCTGTCGCGCAGAGAACTGATCAGCTGGGCGATCCGCGTTCCCTGTGGGAGCGGGTTTACCCGCGAAGAATCCAGCGCGGTACATGGCACCGGCTCCGCCGGTGTTCGCGGCTAAAGCCGCTCCCACAGGGATGGCGCCGGTTCATAGATCTGGAACAGGACAGTTGCCCCCGCCAAGGCATAGCTAGAAGCTGATGAAGGCGTAATACACCGGGGGCTCGCTGGTGGTGCGCAAACCATGTTCCTGCAAGCTCGCCACCAGCGCCGCGTCCTCCACGTGCAGGGCCCACTGTGCCAGGCCAGCCTCCGGTATCTGCTCCAGACCCGCGCGGAAGGCCCCCATGTCAGGCAGGTAGGCAGTAAATCCGTTGCCCTTGAGCGCACTGGTGGTCATGCCCAGCGCCTGGCACACCGCCACCTTGGCGGCGATGTCATCGCGGTCGGCCTGGCGCGAGGCCTGCACCAGCGCCTCCAGCCCGGCATCGACCAGTTGCCTGCCGTGAATCAGCTCCGGCCCCTGTTGCCAGGCTTCCGGCGGGCAGTCCTTGCTGCCCGGGCGCAGCGGTATATGTGGGTTGATTTCCACCGGGTAGATGCGACAGACCAGCGGGCGCTGGTCGTAGATGGTGCACAGGTCGTTGTCGTCGAGGTTGCGGCAGCGCCCGGGGTTGAACGCGGCAAAGGTCACCGAGACGCGTACTTCGCTGTCGCCGCAGGGCACGGGATGGGAACGACGCAGCACATGATCACGCTGTTCTACTGGCATGCCAGGGCCGTCCGCAACGAAGGCTTCGATCAGCACCACCACCTGGCCGTCGTTGTCCGCCCAGCGGCGCGCTTCGGCCAGGGTCAAGGGCACGTGGTGGCCGGTACAGCACTTGCCGCAGCCGGTACAGGCGAAACGCAGGCTGTCGGTCACTTGGCTTCCGGGCTCCACTCGCTGACGAAGGCGCGCTGGTGCTGGCGGTCGTACAAGCAAAGCTCGGTGCCGGTGCGCTGCTGCATGTGCTTCTGGGGGTAGACGCCTTCGATCAGCAGGGCGCTCATGCCGACCTGATCATCGAACTCGGCGGGCTTGCTGCGGGCGTGAGCATCCTTGAACTGGCTGGCGGCCAGGCAAGCCTTGAGCATCTGCTGGCGCTGCTCGTTCCAGGCCTGGCTGCTGGAGGCCTGGGCGATACCGCTGAAGAGGGCGAAACTGATCAGGATAGAGCTGAAAAACTTCATACGGGTTCCGGCAAGTTACTTGCGAGGGGCGCGAATTATGCCTGACTCGACCCCGACGGCAAGCCGGGGAGTTTGTCTCCGAATATATCAGCGCTCGGCGAACACCACGGCGCGCGCCGCCACCACCAGACAATCGGTCAGCTCTGGCGAGGAAAACTTGGTGAGGATGGCATTGGCCCCGGCCTGGGTCGCCTTTTCACTGCTCATTGCGCTGTCCAGCGAGGTGTGCAGCAGTATGTACAGGTGCTGGAAGTCGGGGGTTTCGCGCAGGGTGCGTGTGAAAGCGTAGCCGTCCATTTCGCTCATTTCGATGTCTGAGACGATCACGTTGATTTCTTGCGCGGTGCCCTGCAGCTCCAGCAACACGTTGATGGCGTCCTTGGCGCTGCGCGCGGTATGGCATTCGACGCCGAGGTTGCGCAGGGTGTGCACCGACTGTTGCAGGGCTACCTGGCTGTCGTCCACCACCAGGATATTGGCGGCAGCCAGCAGGCTGGCGTCTTCCTCGCTCAGGGTGCCGTGATGCGGTTCGGGCACCGGCGGGGCGATGGCGTGGATGACTTTTTCGATGTCCAGCACCTGCACCAGAGTGTTGTCGACCCGGGTCACGCCGGTGATGAACGAGCGGCTGCCGGAGCCATAAGGGGGTGGTTTGATGTCGGTGCTCAGGCAATGCACGATGCGGCTGACCGCCTGCACATGCAGGCCCTGGCGCGAGCGGCTGATCTCGGTGACGATCAGGCAGCCGCCGTCAGGGTCGGCCAGCGGCCGTTCGCCGATGGCGCGGGACAGGTCGATGACTGACAGCGAATTGCCGCGCAGGGTTGCCACGCCCTTCACGTGGGGGTGCGATTCGGGCAGCTTGGTCAACGGTGGGCAGGGGATTATCTCGCTGACCTTGAGCAGGTTGATTGCCATCAACTTGCCGCTGCGCAGGGTGAACAGCAGCAGGGACAGCGAGTCCGCGCGGGCATTTTGCGTGGCCATGGTGACCTTCGTGGCGAACAGGGGATAACCGGTTATCGGCCTGTTCGGGCTTGGCTTTAGTCATTTTGCACCGAGCCAAGGAATGCTCGGGACCCTGTGGGAGCGGCTTTAGCCGCGAACACCGGCGCAGCCGGTGCCATGCACTGCGTTGGATTCTTCGCGGCTAAAGCCGCTCCCACAGGTACCGCGCTGGTTTCAATCAGCGCAGCCCCAGCCGACGGGCCAGGCGGCTAAGGTTGGCGCGGTCCAGGCCGAGTTCCCGGGCAGCCGCTGCCCAGTTTTCCTGGTGCCGCTGCAGGCAGGCCTCGATCAGCTGGCGCTGGTAGTCGTCGACGGCTTCGCGCAGGCCCCCTTCGGGTAGCGGTGCCGCTGGCAAGGGCGCGGCAGGGGAGGGCGGGGTGCCGGGCGTTGCGGTTGTGCGCAGGTCCAGGTCGATGGCTTCCAGGGTGAGGATGCGTGGCCTGTCGGAATGTTGGCCCAGCGCCTTGAGCGCCGAGCGGCCGATCAGGTGTTCCAGTTCACGCACGTTCCCTGGCCAGTCGTAGGCCAGCAGCGCGGCCTGGGCTTCGCTGCTCAGGCGCAGGCTGTTCAGGCCCAGGCGCGAACGGTTCTGTTCGAGGAAGTAGCCAGCCAGTAGCAGCACATCCCGCCCACGTTCGCGTAACGGCGGAACGTGCAGCGGGTATACGCTGAGGCGGTGGTAGAAGTCGGCGCGGAAGTTGCCAATACGTACCTCTGCTGCCAGGTCGCGATTGGTGGCTGCGATCAGGCGCACATCCACCCGGTGTTCGCGATCCGAGCCCAGGCGTTGCAACTGGCCGCTCTGCAGTACGCGCAACAATTTGGCCTGCACCGTCAGTGGCAGTTCACCGACTTCGTCGAGGAACAATGTGCCGCCATTGGCGAGCTCGAACTTGCCGCGGCGCTCGCCATGGGCGCCGGTGAAGGCTCCGCGTACATGGCCGAACAGTTCGCTTTCTACCAGGGTGTCAGGCAGGGCGGCGCAGTTGAGGCTGACCAACGGCTTGTCAGCGCGGTTGCTGGCCTGGTGCAGGGCCTGGGCCACCAACTCCTTGCCGACGCCGGTCTCACCGGTGATCAGTACGGTCAGGTCACTGCCACCGACCAGGCGGATTTCCTCGACCAGGCGCTTGTGCGCGGGGCTCTGGCCAATCAGCTCTTTGTCCTGGCCGCTGGCCTGGCGGTAGATCTCCGCGCGATGGTGTTCGTCTTCTGCGCGCAGGGCCAGGTGCTCGATGCGCTCGGCCACGGTGACCGTGGCGGCGGCAAGGCTGGCGAAGGCCTGCAGGGCGCCCAGCTCCAGGCTCTGGAACTGCCCGGGGGTGAGGGCATCGAGGGTAACCAGGCCCCAAGGGCGCTCGTCGACCATCAACGGGCAACCCATGCAGTCATGTACTTCCAGGTTGGCATCAGGGGCGTTGACCAGGCCGTCGTAAGGGTCGGGCAGCTCGGAGTCGCTGGCGAAGCGGGTGGGTTCCCGGCTGCTGAGCAGGATCTGGAAGCGTGGGTGCTCGCTGACTCGGAAGCGCCGGCCCAGGGTATCGGGGCTCAGGCCGTCCACTGCCAGCGGCACCAGCCACTCGCCGTCCAGGCGCAGCAGCGCGGCGGCATCACAGGGCAGCAACCCCCGCATGGCCTGCAGCAGGCGGCGATAGCGTTCCTGGTCGGGCAGGTCGCGGGAAAGGTCGCTGACCAGGGGCAGCAGGGTGGTGAGCAGGGGCTTCGTGGTCATATGGACTCCTGTGGGTCGATATGACTATACGTCGAGGTGGGTCGTTTTGACATGACCTGCGTCAAGCCCCTGATTTTGCTGGAGATAAGAGTTGGCATGATTGATGTAATAGCTCGGGCAGTCATTTGAAGCCACAGGCTCAGGAGTTGTTGCAATGCTCAATGCCGAACAACGTGCAATCATCAAGGCCACTGTCCCCCTGCTGGAAAGCGGCGGCGAAGCGCTGACCACCCACTTCTACAAGATGATGCTCAGCGAGTACCCGCAAGTGCGCCCGCTGTTCAACCAGGCCCACCAGGCCAGCGGTGACCAACCGCGCGCCCTGGCCAACGGCGTGCTGATGTATGCCCGCCATATCGACCAGCTGGAGCAACTTGGCGGCCTGGTCGGCCAGATCATCAACAAGCACGTTGCCCTGCAGATTCTGCCGGAGCACTACCCGATCGTCGGCAGCTGCCTGCTGCGCGCCATCGAAGAAGTGCTGGGCAAGGAAATCGCCACCCCCGCCGTGATCGACGCCTGGGGCGCGGCCTATGGCCAGTTGGCCGACATCCTGATCGGCGCGGAAGAGAACCTCTATAAACAGAAGGAAGAGGCCGAAGGCGGCTGGCGCGGCACCCGCGAATTCCGCCTGGTGCGCCGTGAGCAGGAAAGCAGCGAAATCGTTTCGTTCTACTTTGCCCCGGTGGATGGCAAACCGGTGCTCAGGGCCGAGCCTGGCCAGTACATCGGCCTGAAGCTGGACATCGACGGCGCCGAGCAGCGCCGCAACTACTCCCTGTCGGCACTGTGCGACGGCAAGGAATACCGCATCAGCGTCAAGCGCGAGGCGGGTGGCAAGGTCTCCAACTACCTGCACGATGTGTTGGCGGTGGGCGATACCCTGCAGCTGTTCCCGCCGGCTGGCGATTTCACCCTGGCAGCGAGCGACAAGCCGCTGGTGCTGATCAGCGGTGGCGTGGGTATTACCCCGACCCTGCCAATGCTGCAGGCGGCACTGCAAACCCAGCGTGAGGTGCATTTCATTCACTGCGCCCGTAACGGCGCCGTGCATGCCTTCCGCGACTGGATCGACGAGCTGGCCGAGCGTCACCCGCAGCTCAAGCGCTTCTACTGCTATGCAGAACCGCAGGGTGGCGGCGCGGCTGATGCCGTGGGCCTGCTGAGCGAAGACCTGCTGGCCGAGTGGCTGCCGCAAGAGCGAGACGTGGATGCCTACTTCCTCGGGCCCAAGGGCTTCATGGCGGCGGTCAAGCGCCAGTTGAAGGGCCTGGGTGTGCCAGAGCAGCAGAGCCGCTACGAGTTCTTCGGGCCGGCGGCAGCGCTGGAGTGATGTAGCGCCTGCACTGGCCTCTTCGCGGGCTTGCCCGCTCCCACAGGGTACCCCACAGGATCTGAAGTCTGTGGCGTACCTGTGGGAGCGGGCAAGCCCGCGAAGAGGTCGGTACAGGCTTACAGCATATTCATCCCAGCCGCTGGCAAGCCAGCTCCCTTGCAGCACTGCTCCCGCCCGTGGGTAATCGAGAACGAAACGGTCGATCGCATTCGCCGCCTGGGGGCTGGCTTGCCAGCCGCTGGGCCGCACTTCACCTTCCTGCCTATATATAAAGGAGAGATGAAAGCGGCTGTGCAGCTTTCATCTTTAATCCTCCTTTAATCACGGTATCCTTCACTCCCGGGTGTCGAGGGGCTTGCCCCTGCGCGGCACCCGGGCAGCCGCTTTTTTGCCGCCCTGCGTTGAACCGACGTCGTTGCGGCCGGTCTCAGCCACACCGGATAGCCCTGCGCAGCGCTATCACGCCGCTTCCTCGGCACGCTCAAAGGCCCTGCACAGCGTGTAGACTTGCGCCAGGCAGGCGGATCACGCTGCCACTATCCATCGAAGGAACCGGCAATGAACGAACAAACATCGCGCCTGAATCGGGAACGGCGCTTTCTGGTACTGTTGGGCCTGATCTGCATTTCGCTGATCGGTGGCGCCCTCTACATGCAGATAGTCCTGGGCGAGGCACCATGCCCGCTGTGCATCCTGCAACGTTATGCGCTGTTGTTCATCGCCGTGTTCGCCTTCATCGCCGCGGCGATGCCCGGGCGCCGTAGCCTCACCTTCTTCGAGGTACTGGTGGTGCTCAGCGCCATCGGCGGAATCGTTGCGGCCGGCAACCATGTGTATATACTCGCCAACCCCATGGTCAGTTGTGGCATCGACACCCTGCAGCCGATCGTGGACGACCTGCCGCTGGCCAAGCTCTGGCCGCTGGTGTTCCAGGTCGACGGCTTCTGCAGCACGCCATACCCGCCGATCCTTGGTCTGTCGCTGGCGCAATGGGCACTGGTGGCGTTCGTCCTGACGGCTGTGCTGGTTCCACTCGGGATCTATCGCAACCGACGCCAGGGTTAGACAAAAGTACCGAATTGCATGGGGTCTTTTACGCCGCATGAGAAGAGGGAAAATTCGCTCACCGCTTGATCCAGATCAACTCGGAGGCCTTGCAGAATGCGGCTTTGGGGGCTATCAAGCGGGGTGCGACAAACTGTCGCGAAGTTGAATTTTTGAGCGGTATTGTTGCAGATTCTGTAAAGGACTGTTGCTCAATAAGTCATAGTCAAGGGTTGGCGACCTATCTACAATCGCCCCCAATTTCCGTTCGGCACTGCTTGCGAGTCGCAGGATTGAAGGAAGCCCCAGCGCTCCTTTTTGCTGACTTCGTCAAGTTTCGCCCAACGGCGATACCGGGCGGATCCCCCTCCGCGTTTTCCCGCACCAAATGGACTTGGTCTGAAGTACAGGCCTGTTGCCTACGAAACCATAAGCACCGCTAACCCGCTTGACGCCAAGGTCCTGCAGTCGGACCCCGGGCAGGAGCGAGTTCGGGCGCGAAATGCCTCACTTGGCAGGACGAAGTGCTGGCTACCAAAACACAAATTGCATTGAAGCAAGCTGATCTAGAGGTCGTGAGATGAGTAAAAAGCGTTACCCCAGACTGTTTGGCATATTGCCCTTTTTAGGCATGCTTTTACTCAGTGGGTGCAACTGGACCCTGCTCGACCCGAAAGGTCAGGTCGGCATTGAGCAAAAGAACCTGATCCTGATCGCTACCGGCCTGATGCTGCTGGTGGTGATTCCTGTCATTATCATGACCGTGGTTTTCGCCTGGAAGTACCGTGCTTCCAACAAGGCTGCCACCTACACCCCCGACTGGTCGCACTCGACCAAGATCGAAGCCGCGGTGTGGATCATCCCGATCCTGATCATCATCGCCCTGGGCTACTTCACCTACCACTCCACCCACAAGCTGGACCCGTACCGTCCGCTGGATTCCGATGTGAAGCCGGTGCAGATCGACGTGGTCGCACTGGACTGGAAGTGGCTGTTCATCTACCCGGAGCAGGGCATTGCCACGGTCAACAAGATCGTCTTCCCGGCTAACACCCCGGTCAACTTCCGCGTCACTTCCGACGCCGTGATGAACTCGTTCTTCATCCCGGGCCTGGGCGGCCAGATCTACGCCATGGCCGGCATGACCACCAAGCTGCACCTGATCGCCAACGAAAACGGCGAGTTCGACGGTATCAGCGCCAACTACAGCGGTGCTGGCTTCACCGGCATGAAATTCAAGGCTACTGCCACCTCTCAGGAAGACTTCGACAAGTGGGTCGCCGAGGTCAAGCAGTCGCCGAAGAAGCTGGACAAGGCCGAATACGACGCCTTGGCCAAACCAAGCGAAAACAACCCAGTCGCGCTGTATAGCGAGGCTTCGCCTGACCAGTTCCAGCTGATCGTCGACAAGTACGAAGGCATGAACCGCGGTCGTCCGAGCCACGAAGAAGCAGGCAGCAAAGATCTGGCCACTACCAAGGGTGTGGAATCGAGTATGCAACCAGCTGCCGGTGCAGAGGAGTAAGAGATGTTCGGTAAACTAAGCCTGGAGGCGATACCCTATCACGAGCCGATAGTCATGGTGACGCTTGCCATGATCGCGCTCGGTGGTATCGCTGTCGTCGGTGCTATCACCTACTTCCGCAAGTGGACCTACTTGTGGAGCGAGTGGTTGACGACTGTCGACCACAAGAAAATCGGGGTGATGTACATCATCGTCGCGATGGTCATGCTGCTGCGCGGCTTTGCCGACGCCATCATGATGCGTACCCAGCTGGCTGCCGCTACCGGTGGCTCCGAAGGCTACCTGCCGCCTGAACACTATGACCAGATCTTCACCGCTCACGGTGTGATCATGATCATCTTCATGGCGATGCCGTTCTTCACCGGCCTGATGAACCTTGCGGTTCCTCTGCAGATCGGTGCACGTGACGTTGCCTTCCCGTTCCTGAACTCCCTGAGCTTCTACCTGCTGCTGGCAGGCGTGCTGCTGGTCAACATCTCGCTGGGCGTTGGTGAATTCGCCAAGACCGGCTGGGTTGCCTATCCGCCGCTCGCGGGCATTCAGTACAGCCCTGGGGTGGGTGTCGACTACTACATCTGGGCGCTACAGCTCTCAGGCCTGGGTACGACGCTTACCGGCGTGAACTTCCTCGTCACCGTGATGAAGATGCGCGCACCTGGCATGAAACTGATGGACATGCCGATCTTCACCTGGACCTGCACCTGGGCCAACGTGCTGATCGTGGCTTCCTTCCCGATCCTGACCGCTGCACTCGCTCTGCTGACTGTTGACCGTTATCTGGACTTCCACATCTTCACCAACGAGCTTGGTGGGAACCCGATGATGTACGTCAACCTGTTCTGGGCGTGGGGTCACCCTGAGGTTTACATCCTGATCCTGCCGGCCTTCGGTGTGTTCTCGGAAGTTACCTCCACCTTCGCAGGCAAGCGTCTGTTCGGCCACCACTCGATGATCTACGCATCGGGCGCCATCGCCGTGCTGGGCTTCGCTGTATGGCTGCACCACTTCTTCACCATGGGTGCCGGCGCCAGCGTCAACACCTTCTTCGGCCTGGCGACGATGCTGATCTCCATTCCGACCGGTGTGAAGCTGTTCAACTGGCTGTTCACCATCTACCAGGGCCGTCTGCGCTTCACCGCGCCGATCATGTGGACCCTGGGCTTCATGATCACCTTCTCCATCGGTGGCATGACTGGTGTTCTGCTGGCTGTTCCAGGTGCTGACTTCGTGCTGCACAACAGCCTGTTCGTAATTGCTCACTTCCACAACGTGATCATCGGTGGTGCGGTATTCGGCTACATCGCCGGCTTCGCCTACTGGTTCCCGAAAGCCTTTGGTTTCACCCTGAACGAGAAGTGGGGCAAGGCTGCCTTCTGGTTCTGGATCTCGGGCTTCTACGTAGCGTTCATGCCGCTGTACGCCCTGGGCTTCATGGGCATGACGCGTCGTCTGAACCACTCCGACAACCCGCTGTGGGAACCCTACCTGTACGTAGCCGTTGTCGGCGCCGTGCTGATCCTGTTCGGTATCGCCTGCCAGCTGATCCAGCTGTACGTATCGGTTCGCGACCGCAACCAGAACCTGGACGTGACCGGCGACCCATGGGGCGGCCGTACCCTGGAATGGTCGACTTCGTCGCCACCTCCGTTCTACAACTTCGCCCACATGCCTGAGAAGGTTGGCCTGGACGCCTGGCACGAAGCCAAGGAAGCCGGTGTTGCCTACAAGCCTGCGGCCAAGTACGAAGCGATCCACATGCCGAGCAACACCTCCACCGGTTTGTTCATGGGCCTGTTCCTGACCGTCTTCGGCTTCGCCTTCATCTGGCACATCTGGTGGCTGGTTGGCGCGAGCCTGGTTGCAACCATCGCTGTCTTCGTTCGCCACGCTGCGCGTGACGACCAGGGCTACATGGTTCCGGCCGAAGAAGTGGCGCGCATCGAAGGCGAGCGCATGAAAGCGCTGGCCAAAGCAGGTGCTCTGCCTGCCGGCGCACGTGTCGAATCGTTTGAGCGGGTGTAATCAATGTCCAGTCAAGTAATGCACGGTGCTGCTCATGGTCACGACCATGGGCATGACGACCACCACCACGACTCGGGCCAGATGACCGTACTCGGTTTCTGGCTGTACCTGATGACCGACTGCATCCTGTTTGCGTCGCTCTTCGCCACCTACGCGGTGCTGTCCGGCAGTTTTGCCGGCGGCCCGTCGGGTCATGACATCTTCCAGCTCGATTTCGTAGCTGTTGAAACGCTGTTCCTGCTGCTGTCCTCGATCACCTTCGGCTTCGCCATGCTGAAGATGTTCGACGGCAAGAAAGCTGGCGTACTGGGCTGGTTGGCTGTGACCTTCCTGTTCGGTGCAGGCTTCATCGCGATGGAAATCTACGAATTCCATCACCTGATCGCCGAGGGCTACGGCCCGAACCGCAGTGGTTTCCTGTCGGGCTTCTTCGCCCTGGTAGGTACCCACGGTCTGCACGTGACCGCCGGCCTGATCTGGATGGCAATCATGATGTACCAGATCAACAAGCACGGCATCACGCCGACCGCCAAGACCCGCATGAGCTGCCTGAGCCTGTTCTGGCACTTCCTGGACGTGGTCTGGATCTGCGTATTCACCGTCGTCTACCTGCTGGGAGTTCTGTAATGGCTAACGCACACGACACTCATCACGAAGGTAACCACGGCAGCGTCAAGTCGTACATGATCGGCTTCATCCTGTCGATCATCCTGACTGCGATCCCGTTCGGCCTGGCCATGTCGCCAAGCCTGCCGAAGAACCTGACCGTTCTGATCATTGTTGCCATGGCCGTGATTCAGGTAGTAGTGCACCTCGTGTACTTCCTGCACATGGACCGCTCGAAAGAGCAACGCAACAACGTTTCGACGTTCCTGTTCACCACCCTGGTGATCGCTCTGCTTGTCGGCCTGTCGCTGTGGATCATGTTCAGCATCCACTTCGAAATGTTGGCCAAGTGAGGTAAGACTGCATGTCCGTTAAGCACTTTATCCAAATCACCAAACCGGGGATCATTTTCGGTAACGTGCTTTCCGTGGCAGGCGGTTTCTTCCTTGCCTCGAAGGGCCATGTGGATTTCGCCCTGTTCCTGGCGGTGGTGATCGGTACTTCGCTGGTGGTTGCGTCCGGATGCGTGTTCAACAACTGCATCGACCGTGACATCGACCACAAGATGGAGCGCACCAAGAACCGCGTCATGGTCCAGGGCGGCATGTCGCTGCCCCTCGCGCTGATCTACGCCACCCTGCTCGGGGTGGCGGGTTTCAGCCTGCTGTATGTCCAGGCCAACCCGCTGTCGGCGTTCTGTGCGCTGATCGGCTTCATCGTCTACGTCGGTTTCTACAGCCTGTGGCTGAAGCGTAAATCGGTGCACGGCACCTTGGTCGGCAGCCTGTCTGGTGCCATGCCTCCGGTGATCGGCTATTGCGCCGTGAGCAACAGCTTCGACCTGGCTGCGTTTACCCTGCTGGTGATGTTCAGCCTGTGGCAGATGCCGCACAGCTTCGCAATCGCGATCTTCCGCTTCAAGGATTACAGCGCTGCCAACATTCCGGTCCTGCCGGTGGCACGTGGCATCCTCGCGGCGAAGAAGCAGATCGTGCTGTACGTGCTGGCTTTCGTGCTCGCAACCCTGATGCTTACCCTCGGCGGTTACGCCGGCCTCGGCTATCTGGCCGTGGCAGCAGCCATGGGCCTGTACTGGCTGTACATGGCCTGGGCTGGCTACAAGGCCGAGGACGACAGCAAGTGGGCACGCAAGGTGTTCGGCTTCTCCATCCTCACCGTCACTGCCCTGAGTGTGATGATGGGTGTGGACAGCCAGACCGCTGCGGACGTGCTGATGACATACGCACGCTGATACTGCTGCCTGTTTCACGAAAAAGCCCGGCCACTGTGCCGGGTTTTTTTTATGGGCGTTTTTCTGTGCCGGCCTCGTTCGCGGGCTCGCCCGCTCCCACAGGTACGGCGCAGGTCTCGGGACAAGTGAGTAATCCTGTGGGAGCGGGCAAACCCGCGAAGAGGCCGGCACAGCAGAATATAAATTTCTTATTTTCAAAAAATACATCTGAAAAGATCTATGAAAACAGGAAATTGTCCTTTACAGGAATGCTGTATCGGCATTATCTTCTGATCCAGGCCGCCATATCGGCCAGCGTCGCTCGGACGGTTCCGGGCGCTTACGTACTCAGAGGAAGCCATGGCCAACCCAGGTTCGCCGCGTCGCTTTGCGCGCATCGATCGTCTCCCCCCTTACGTTTTCAACATCACTGCCGAGCTCAAGATGGCTGCCCGCCGCCGTGGCGAGGACATCATCGACCTGAGCATGGGCAACCCCGATGGCGCTACCCCACCGCACATCGTCGAGAAGCTGGTGCAGGTCGCCCAGCGTGAAGACACCCACGGCTACTCCACCTCCCGCGGCATCCCGCGCCTGCGTAGGGCCATCTCCAACTGGTACAAGGAACGCTGCGAGGTCGACATCGATCCGGAAAGCGAAGCCATCGTCACCATCGGCTCGAAGGAAGGCCTGGCGCACCTGATGCTGGCCACCCTCGACCAGGGCGACACAGTGCTGGTGCCCAACCCCAGCTACCCGATCCATATCTACGGTGCGGTGATCGCCGGTGCCCAGGTGCGTTCGGTACCGCTGGTGCCGGGCGTGGACTTTTTCAACGAACTCGAGCGGGCCATCCGCGAGTCGATCCCCAAACCGAAGATGATGATCCTCGGCTTCCCGTCCAACCCCACCGCTCAGTGCGTGGAGCTGGACTTCTTCGAGCGCGTGGTGGCCCTGGCCAAGCAGTATGGCGTGTTGGTGGTCCATGACCTGGCCTATGCCGACATCGTCTACGATGGCTGGAAGGCCCCGTCGATCATGCAGGTGCCGGGGGCCAAGGACATCGCGGTGGAGTTCTTCACCCTGTCCAAGAGCTACAACATGGCCGGCTGGCGGATCGGCTTCATGGTCGGCAACCCCGAGTTGGTCAGTGCCTTGGCGCGGATCAAGAGCTACCACGACTACGGCACCTTCACCCCGCTGCAGGTGGCTGCCATTGCAGCACTGGAAGGCGACCAGCAGTGCGTACGAGACATTGCCGAGCAGTACCGCCAGCGCCGCAACCTGCTGGTGAAAGGGCTGCACGAGCTGGGCTGGATGGTCGAGAACCCCAAGGCTTCGATGTACGTATGGGCGAAGATCCCGCCGGAGTATGCGCACCTGGGCTCGCTGGAGTTTTCCAAGAAACTGCTGGCCGAAGCCAAGGTTTGTGTGTCGCCGGGGATCGGTTTTGGTGATTATGGTGATGACCATGTGCGTTTTGCCCTGATCGAGAACCAGGATCGTATTCGCCAGGCGATTCGCGGGATCCGGCAGATGTTCCGGGCTGATGGCCTGACTCGTAAGTAAGCCCCCATGTCTACAGGTACGGCACATGCCGCACGGCCTGCGCCGTACCTGTAGGAGCAGCTTTCCTACTGCTCTACAGCTACCCAGATAACTATTTTTCTGCACTCATTTCTCACTTCAGAGACCCGAAAGATGAGTGTCTTCACCGCCTATTTCTGCGGCACCGGCTCCCACCGCTTCGACGATGCCAACCCCAACTTCTGGAATGGTGAGCTGGTCTCGACCCTGGCCAGCAATGACCAGGGCCGCGAGTTCGCTCACTGGATTGCCGTTGACGGCCCCGGCAGCGGCAACCTGCAGGATGACAATCTGTTCGTCGAGCCCGGTGGTTATTTCAACTGGAGCGGCCAGTTGTTCGGCAGCGGCTGGGAAGAGAACGTCAACCATGTGCTGAAGGTGATCAAAGGCGAAAGCAGTTGGCAGCGCACCAAGCTGAGCGAGGAAGAATACGAGCGGCTGAAGGAGGCCGGGGTTCCGATCCCGGATGCCACCTCTACAGCTTCCTGGTTCTGGCGCACCTATGACTACGGCGAACGCCACCCGACGCCACAGGAGCTGCAAGAGCGCATCATCAACCTGTTCCGCAAGCCGCGCTTGCCGACCCAGGTGAACCTGGTGGGTTGGAGCAGGGGAGGGATCAGTTGCCACATGCTGGCCAACGCCATGGCGCAGGACCCTGTATTGCGGGACATACCTGTGAATATCTTCGCCATCGACCCGGTGCCGGGCATCGGTAACCTGCAAAGCCAGCGGGTAACCTTGGCGGGCAATGTCCGCGAGTATGTGGGTTTCTATTCGCGGGACGAGCGATCCAAAGGCTTTGCCTGCGTGATCCCTTCGGTCGAACCGGGTACACGGATATGCATCTACCCGATACCAGGCCGCCACGCCACGCTGGTGGGCAACGCCTCCATCGACGGTGCGAGTGATGGCAAGGTACTGGCGGAGCCGGGATTGATCGTTCGTCATTTTGCCGAGGTCTGCCTGACCCGCTGGGGTGTGCAACTGGACAGGCGCCTGTTCCTGAGCGACGAGCAGTTGATGCGATATCACATGGTCATGGCCGCTGCCGAAGGGCGTTACAAGGCCATGCGTAGCGAGTCGTATACCGTACTTACCGAGGGCGAAGATGACGACCGCTTGGTGTATTGCGGCGAGACCTGCATTCACTTCAGCAAGGTGTGTGGTGATGGCTATGAACCGACCGAGGGCCTTGGCCTGCAGCGCTGGGATGTCAACACCTACAAGGCATTACGCTGACTTGAACGGGCGGCCGGGGAAGTCGTTGGTCGCCCGTGTTCAATTGCCGGATCAGCGGCAAATATTTTTTGCATTCCCCTCTATCCAGCCGCCCCGGCTTGGATTGAAAATGGCGCCGCGGGCCAGCCCCGATAACAACAACCTTCCCTCCGTGCCATCATGTCCGAATACAACCCTTGCCTTGACTGCGGCGCCTGCTGCGGGTACTTCCGTGTGTCCTTTTTCTGGGGCGAATGCCAGTCCGCCGGGGGCCTTGTGCCGGACGACCTGGTGGTACAGATCAACCCCACCCGTGTTGCCATGATCGGCACCGATGCCAAACCCTGCCGCTGCATCAGCCTGCAGGGCGAGATCGGCCAGGAAGTGGCTTGCACCATCTACGCCAACCGTTCCAGCCCCTGCCGCGAGTTCGAGGCGTCGTGGGAGGGTGGGGTGCATAACCCCAGCTGCGACGATGCGCGGGCGGCGTATGGCCTGCCACCACTGACCCCGCCCGGGGCCAACGAACCGCATTGGCCGGATGATGGGGCTGAGGTGGCCTGATCGTATTTCGTTAGCCTGTACCGGCCCTTTCGCGGGTAAACTCGCTCCTACAGGTATCACCGTACCCTGTAGGAGCGGGTTTACCCGCGAAAGGGCCATCAGCTGTAAGAAGATTCTGAACCTGAAACCAAATGCTTCAGGTTGCCAGGGATTAGGAATTATCCTACGGCCTCAGTCGGATGCCGTCTGATAGGCAAGTAGCTACCTCAGAGATAACGTTTCGGCGTCGTCACAATTGGCGATCGGGTGTGAGAAGCCCGGTGTTTCGAGATGGCTTGCCAGTTATGGCAGCCGTGCGCGTGCAGACTTCGGTCTGGCCGGTGCCTCGGACACTGGTCTTCTCACCTCGCGTACGGCTGCCACCTTATCTGTGAGAAGGATGCGAGTGGTTGCCTCTGAAAATATTTCCGAGATGACTATGAAAAAACTTGTACCTGATCCACCCGTTACAGACCTTACTTACCAAGCCGCGAAGTCCCAGGCTACCCAGGTCATGGACATTCTCTCCAACACCATCCTCCAATACCTCGACGCAGAAGCCCCGGACCTGCGTTCCACCCTTCTCGAAAACATGTCGACGCAAACTGCCCTGCTGCACGCCTTGTTAGCCCACATAAAGGCGCAGGAGGCCCAGGCATGAGCGACCACCTCAAATCCCGCACCACCGTAGGTGCGGAGAAATTCCTTGAGCTGTACCGGGTAGAGCCGGGTGTACCGCTTGATCTGGCATTCGATGAATTGTCGGTGCTGATCGGCTGTATCAAGCATTTGAACGAAGAGGCCGAGATGGAGGGCGACAAGATCGCCGGCAGCGCGGCGCGCATCCTCAGTGCCATGGCCAAGGCGCTGATCAATGATATGGAAATGGGCTTGAATCGGGGCGCCTGAACGATTTTTGGGGCCGCTTTGCGGCCCATCGACGCGGTTCGTCGCCACGACAAGCCAGGCTCCCACAGGTATAGTGCAAGGCTCCGGGCCTGTGGTGCACCTGTGGGAGCCTGGCTTGCCGGCGATGGGCTGCGCAGCAGCCCCGGGATGCTTGAACCGATCGCTTGACGTTAAACTGTCATCTCCCCAGCCATGGACAGGAGATCCGGCGTGACCCCACCCCGCAGTTTCCCCAGTGACCTCTGCCTCGACAGCCCGCGTCTGCAATTGCGCCCCATGCGCCATGCCGATGCCGCGCAATGGCTGGCGATCATGGCCGACCCCGAGGTCATGCGCTATTGGCACCATGCACCTTGGCAAGACCTGGCCGAAGCCGAAAGCGCCCTGGCCGCCGACCGCGAAGCCTATGCCAATGGTGACCAGCTCAAGCTTGGCGTGTACCGCCGTGACAACGGCGAACTGATCGGTATGGTCCAGCTGTTCAATATCGACGATGTCTCTCGCCGTGGTGAAATCGGCTACTGCCTGGCCAGCGCGGTGCAGGGCAGGGGTTACATGGACGAAGCACTGACCTGCTTCATCGATTACCTCGCCCACACCCTGCACATGCGCCGCCTGGAAGGCGAGATCGACCCGCGCAACCAAGGTTCGGCACGCACTCTGGAGCGCCAGGGCTTTGTGCTGGAAGGCACATTGCGTGCGCGTTGGTGCGTTGCCGGCGAGTTGTCCGATTCGGGTATTTATGGCCTTCTGCTAGAGCCACCGGTTGCATAGGAAGTAAATCTCTTGCCAGTTTTCTACCTGAGCGCCAGCCTGCTGCTTTACCTGCTCGCACTGTTCTTCGACGGCGCGCTGATGAGTGGTGACCGCCACATGCCGGCCCTGCAGATGCTGTTGTACGGGCCTTGGGGCATGCCCTTCGGGTTGTACCAGTGGTTTGCCAACCCGCTGCTGGCCCTGGCAATCCTTGCCCATCGGCGCTTTCGTCGTCTGGCCTTGCTGGTCGGGCTGGTGGCTGTGTATCTGGCGGCCAGCAGCTTTGGAATTGACCGCCTGCCGGACAATCAGAGCTATGAGTTCCATGACCTGACCGGTTTTGGTGCCGGTTTCTACCTGTGGCTGGCGGCAATGGTGGTGTTTTGCATGGGCCAGGCCTGGCATTGCTGGAGGGCACGCAGCGCCGACGACATGCCGGGCTGGAGCTGGCTGGATGTGGTGTTGATCGCGGCGCTTGGCGTGATGTTTTATGCGGCAACGCAGATGCCGTCGCTGCGCTTCGAGCCGGGCAAGGTGCTGATGCCACCGGAACAGCCGCAGACGCTGTGATGCCCACAAGGAGAGTTTATGACCAAGCATTACCTGACGGGCCTGGCATTGGCCTGTGTGCTGCCGCTGGCCCAGGCGGATGACTACACGCCGGGATACGGGCAGTGCATGGACAAGGCGTCCAGTACCGTTGCCATGAGCGAGTGCATTCGGGCCGAGACGCAGTTGCAGGACCAGCGTTTGAACCGGGTGTACAAGCAATTGATGGGCAAGCTGGATGCCGGGCAGCAGAAGAGCCTGCGTGATGTGCAGCGCAAGTGGCTTGCCTACCGCGATGGCAATTGCGGGTTCCATGTGCAGGCCAGTGGCGGGACCATGGCACAGCTGGAAGGTGGGTCCTGTGTGATGGACATGACCCGCGACCGGGCGGCGGAGCTGGAGCGCGTGCTCAGCCCTGGGCAGTGAGTACTGCCAGTACTGGCCCTATCGCCGGCAAGCCAGCTCCCACAGGGAGCGCATACCCTGTCAGGCAGTGCAATACCTGTGGGAGCTGGCTTGCCGGCGATGGGGCGCGAAGCGGCCCCGTTTTTACTTGCGTGGTTCGCGCAGCGCCCGGGCCTTGAGATACTCGCGCACTTCCACCGCATCCCCGGCAAACTCGATACGCTCTGCTTTCGCTGCACGCTGGTAGGCATACATCGGGTCGTAATACTCGCTCAGCAAGCTTTCGATGAAGACCCGGTGCAACTCTACCGAACCACTGCGCTGCTGCTCGTCCAGCGCCTGGCGCAGGATTTCCGACAGCCGCTGATGGCGCTCGCCGCCGAGGCGCTTTTGAATCCTGCCCATGCTCTGCAGAAGTGTCTCGGCAAATAGCCGCCGGCCATCTTCTTCACCATGCAGGCTGACGAACTCGGCGCTCAGGTCGATCACGTAGTCGCGCAGGATACGCTCCACGCGGTTGGCCAAACTGTCTTCCAGCCACACCAGCGGGTATTGCTGCATGCCCTGGTACAACTCCAGCGGTACGGTGCAGCTGCCCACGATTCGGCCTTCGTCTTCCAGCACGAACTGCTCGATACCCCGGGCGCGTTTTTTCAACACGTCTATGGCCAGCCTGTTCTCGAAGTCGATCTGCGCTGGCTGTGCAGTGGCGCGCTTGCCAAAGCTGGAACCGCGATGGTTGGCGTAGCCCTCCAGGTCCAGCTCGTTGTCCAGTAGGTGCAGCACTTCGGTCTTGCCGGTGCCGGTCAGGCCGCCCACTAGCACGAAATCACATTGCGCGACCGCCTGTTGGGTAGTCTCCAGCAGGAAGTGGCGCATGGCCTTGTAGCCGCCCTCGACGAGGGGGTAGTGGATGCCCTTCTCATCGCGCAGCACTTTCTGGACAAGATGCGAGCGCAGGCCGCCACGGAAGCAGTACAGGTAGCCTTCCGGGTGATCCTCGGCGAACTTTGCCCAGGCCTCCAGACGTGCCTGCTTGATCTCACCGCTGACTAGCTTGTGGCCCAGAACGATGGCTTCAGCCTGGCCCTTCTGCTTGTAGCAGGTGCCGACCTTTTGCCGCTCCTGGTCATTCATCAGTGGCAGGTTGACGGCACCCGGGAAGGCGCCCTTGGCAAATTCGACAGGTGCACGCATGTCCATCATCGGCACGTCGTCGAGGAACAACTGGCGGAAGTCGGTGCAGTCGGGGCGCATCAGATCACCTCGACCGCGTGGCTCTGTCGCTCGACCAGCTTGCCGATCGGCGCCAGTTGCAGGCCCAGTTCGGCGGCCACCGCGAGGAACTCGGCTTCACCCTCCGGGTTAACCGCCACCAGCAGGCCACCGCTGGTCTGCGGGTCGCATAGCAGATGCTTCTGGTCGTCGCTCAGGGTGCCGATCTTGTGGCCATAGCTGTCGAAGTTGCGCAGAGTGCCGCCGGGGATGCAGCCCTCGGCCAGGTAGTGGTCGACGCTGGGCAGGCGCGGGACGGCGGCATAGTCCAAATGAGCGGTAAGGCCACTGCCCTCGGCCAGTTCCACCAGGTGGCCGAGCAGGCCGAAACCGGTGACGTCGGTCATGGCCCTGACCCCGTCAAGCTTGCCGAAGCGGCTGCCGGGCGTGTTGAGGGTGCACATCCAGTCGCGGGCAAGGCCCTGGTCCTGGGTGCGCAGCTTGGCCTTTTTCTCGGCGGTGGTGAGGATGCCGATACCCAGTGGCTTGGTCAGATACAGGCGGCAGCCTGCGCTGGCGGTGTCGTTGCGCTTGAGGTGACGCTTGCTGACCACGCCGGTGACGGCCAGGCCGAAGATCGGCTCGGGGGCGTCGATGGAGTGGCCGCCGGCCAGCGGGATACCGGCTTCGGCGCATACCGCACGGCCGCCGCGGATCACTTCGCGGGCCACTTCTGGTGGCAGCACGTTGACCGGCCAGCCGAGAATGGCAATGGCCATCAGCGGGTCGCCGCCCATGGCGTAGATGTCGCTGATGGCGTTGGTGGCGGCGATACGGCCGAAGTCGTACGGGTCATCGACGATCGGCATGAAGAAGTCGGTGGTCGAAACCACGCCGCGCTCGTCATCCAGCGCGTACACGGCAGCGTCGTCGCGCGAGGCGTTGCCCACCCACAGTTTCGGGTCCAGGGCCTGGGCGCCGCTTTCTGCGAGGATCACATCCAGCACCTTGGGGGATATCTTGCAGCCACAGCCGGCACCATGGCTGTACTGGGTCAGGCGAATCGGCTCGCTCATGTGCACCTCAGGAGGTCAATTTGATGCGCGATTGTAGCAAAGCTGGCCTTTGCGCCTGCGCCTCTTATAATTCCCGTCGTCGGCGTATAGGCCGACATTTCCCCGCTATTGAACCGGAGAACACCCCATGCTCAAACGCCCTCTGGCGCTCGCCGCCGGCCTCGTGCTGTCTTGCTGCGCCGTTGTCGCCCAGGCCGCCGACACTCTGCGGGTCAGCGCCATCCCTGACGAAGCACCGACCGAACTGCAGCGCAAGTTCAAACCGTTGGGCGAGTACCTGGCCAAGCAGTTGGGCATGGAGGTGAAGTTCGTGCCGGTGGCCGATTACCCGGCGGTAGTCGAATCGCTGGCTTCCAACCGCCTGGACCTGGCCTGGCTGGGGGGCTTCACCTTCGTTCAGGTGCACTTGAAGGACCCTGCCGCCACGCCGCTGGTGCAGCGTGAACAGGATGCGCAGTTCACTTCCAAATTCATCACCGCCAACCCTGATGTGAAGAGCCTGGCCGACCTCAAGGGCAAGTCGTTTGCCTTCGGTTCCATCTCATCCACCTCGGGCAGCCTGATGCCGCGTTACTTCATGCTCAAGCAGGACAATATCAAGCCTGAAGACTACTTCGGTCGCGTTGCCTACTCCGGCGCCCACGATGCCACTGTGGCCTGGGTGCAGGCCGGCAAGGTCGATGGCGGCGTGCTCAATGCCAGCGTTTGGCAGAAGCTGGTGGATGCCGGCAAGGTCGATACCGCCAAGGTGAAGGTTTTCGCCACCACCCCGACCTACTTCGACTACAACTGGACCGTGCGCGGCAACATGGACCCGGCGCTGAAAGAGAAGATCAAGAAAGCCTTCCTCGACCTCGACCCGGCCAACCCGGAGCACAAGGCGATCCTCGACCTGCAGGCGGCCAGCCGCTTCATCGAGACCAAACCTGAGAACTACGTGGGCACCGAGCAGGCTGCGCGCGAGGCCGGCCTGCTCAAGTGATATCGACAGTGGCTTCCAATGTGGCGATCCATCTGCACGAGGCCGGGCTGCGCCATGGCCAGGTGCGTGCGCTTGATGCCGTGAGCCTGAGCATCGGCCAGGGCGAGCGCGTCGCCATCATAGGCCCGTCGGGGGCGGGCAAGTCCAGCTTGTTGCACCTGATGGCGACCGCCGTCCAGCCCAGCAGCGGGCGCCTGGAACTGCTCGGCGAGCAGCCATGGGCGTTGTCCTCCAGAGCCCGCCAGCGCCTGCGTGCGCGGGTAGGCCTGGTGCATCAGGCACCGCCCTTGCCGCCGCGCCAGCGGGTGGTGACGGCAGTGCTGGCCGGCCGCCTGGGGCAGTGGGGCATGCTGCGTGGCCTGTTCAACCTGCTGTACCCCTGCGATGTGCCGGGGGCGCGCCAGGTACTGGCCGAGCTGGGGTTGGCCGACAAACTCTTCGTACAGTGCGGGCAATTGTCCGGTGGCCAGTTGCAGCGTGTGGGCATTGCCCGGGCGCTGTACCAGCGGCCGCAGGTCTTGTTGACCGACGAGCCGGTGTCGGCCATGGACCCGGTGCTGGCTGACCACAGTCTGGCCTTGCTCAACCGCCACGCACAGGCCAATGGCGTCACTCTGGTGGCGAGCCTGCATGCCGTGGACCTGGCGCTGGCGCACTTTCCGCGGGTGATTGGTATCCGCGAAGGGCAGGTGGTGTTCGACTGCCCGGCGCAAGCGGTGACCGAGCAGTTGCTGGATGCGTTGTATGCGAATGAACAACTGGCCTCACCACCGAGCCAGGGGCCGACCCTGACCGTGCAGATACCGCGATGTTGAAACTTGATGCCCGCGACCCGGCGCTGTTGCATCGGTTGCTGCTGACCCTGCTGGCTGTGGCGGTGCTGTGGCCTGGCGTGCAGCTGAGCGAATTGAACCCGGCGGTCCTGCTTCAAGCGGAGAATCGCCAGCAGATCGCCAGTTTCACCAGTGCCTTCTGGCCACCAGCACACGATGCCGACTTCCTTTCCCTGCTTTATGAGGCCACCTTGCAGACCCTGGCCGTGGCCACGGCCGGCATGGCGTTGGCGTTGCTGCTGGCGGTCCCTGCCGGGTTGCTGGCCAGCCGAGCCTTGTCGCTGCATGCCGCCTCACATGGCGGTCGCGCCGGGTTGTGGTCGCGTCTGCTACGCCTGCCGGTACGCTGGTTGCTGATTTTCTTGCGCAGTGTGCCGGAAATCGTCTGGGCGTTGCTGTTCGTGCGCGCCGTCGGGCTGGGGCCGACGGCGGGCGTGCTGGCTATCGCCATTACCTACAGCGGTATGCTTGGCAAGGTGTATGCCGAGATCTTCGAATCGGTCGACCAGCGCCCGGCGCATGCCTTGCTGCAGGCGGGTAGTGGCCGCCTGGCTGCGTTTTTCTACGGCATCCTGCCCAGTGCGGTGTCCGAAGTGGTGTCCTACACCGTGTACCGCTGGGAGTGCGCGGTACGCGCCTCAGTGGTGATGGGCTTTGTCGGTGCTGGCGGGCTGGGGCAGCAGATCGACCTGTCGATGCGCATGTTCGCGGGAGCGGAAGTGGCAAGCATGCTGCTGACGTTCCTGGTCCTGGTGATGCTGGCCGACCTGCTCAGCCGCTTCCTGCGCTGGAGGCTTGCATGAACCGGGTCATCAACTGGCTGGTGCTCGGCGCCATCGTGGCTGCAGTGATGGCCTCGTTCGCCTACCTGAAGCTGGACTTGCAGGCGCTGGTCGGCAACGGCGGGCTGGGGCAGATGGGCGAATATGCCGGGCGTTTCCTGCACCCTGACCTGTCTGCCGGGCATCTGCGCGCGGTAGCGCATGGGGCGCTGGAAACCTTGGCCATGTCCGGCCTGGGCACCTTGTTGGCCATGCTGCTGGGCATGCTGTTGGCGCTGCCGGCCGCTGGCCGGTTCGGTTGGCCGCTGCAGGCCTGTGCGCGGTTGTTGCTGAATGCCCTGCGGGCCATCCCGGAACTGGTGTGGGCCGCGCTGACGGTACTGGCGGCCGGGCTTGGGCCGAATGCTGGCACCCTGGCCTTGGCGCTGCATACCGCTGGCGTGCTGGGGCGGCTGTTTGCCGAGGCGCTGGAGAACGCACCGCCGGAGCCCGCAGCTGCCATCCGCTTGCAGGGCGGTAGCCAGGTGGCGGCATTCTGCTTTGGCACCTTGCCCAATCTGTGGCCGCAGTTGCTGGCTTATAGCTTGTATCGGTGGGAAAACAACATCCGCATGGCGAGCGTGCTGGGATTTGTCGGGGCTGGCGGGTTGGGGCAGATGCTGTACACAACCTTGAGTTTGTTCCAGGAGGCCCAGGCCAGCACGGTGATCATGGGGATGCTGGTGCTGGTGTTACTGGTGGATGCGTTGAGTGATGTGTTGCGCCAGCGCTATGTGCGGGCCTGACAGATAGCCGGGGCCGCGTTGCGGCCCTATCGCCGGCAAGCCAGCTCCCACAGATACGGTGCAAGGTCACAGGATTCCACGGCCCCTGTGGGAGATGGCTTGCCGCCGATAGGGCAGTTGAGGTCTGGCACTAAGCCAACTCCCCACACTGCGCCTCCCGCTGCATCGACTCCAGATTCCGCTCGATCGTCTCGCAAATGCTGTCCATCTGGATCTGATGCTCACTGAACCTGAACGGGCTCTGCAAATCCGTCCCGATCCGCTCGATGGCCAGCAGCATGAAGCCCACCACCGTCGATGCTAGCGGCGTGAACCAGCCCAGCGACTCCACCAGCCCCACCGGTACGATCAGGCAGAACAGGGTGATGAACAGCCGCGGAAAGTACACGTAAGGGTAGGGCAGTGGCGTATTGGCGATCCGTTCCATGCCACCTTGGGCATTGGACAGGTCCACCAGCGTCGATTCCAGCCTTGCCAGGCGAATGCTGTCCAGCCGCCCGGCCTGGTACTCCCGCGCCAGCAACGCCGCCGAACCACTCAGAATGTCGTTGGCGAAATTGTTCGAGCGGTTGCGCCGCTCGAATTCCGCTGGCGGAATGAACGCCATCAGTTCATCCGGGCAGCGCTCGCCCTTCAGGTGCGCCGCCAGGCAGTTTACATAGGCGATATGCCGACGCAGCAGGGTAGCCTTGACCGGGTTCAGGCCATCATCCGGGTCATCGATCAGCGTCAGCGCCTGCCGCGCGAAACTGCGTGAACTGTTCACCAACGCCCCCCACAATGTGCGAGCTTCCCACCAGCGGTTGTAGGCGCTGCTGTTGCGAAAGCTCACCAGCACCACCAGCGCCGAGCCAAGCAAGGTCAGCGGGATCAACGGCAGGGTGAACTTGCTGTTGAAGAACAGCATGAAATCGATGGTGACCAGCACATCCCAGATCAGCAGCCAGAACAGCGACCAGCCGATATAGCCGATGGTCTTCACCGCCAGGCGGTACTTGCGGACAATGATGTCTTTCACGCGGGCTACCTCGAAAATTGGCAGATGCAGGATCCGACGTCGAGGTAGGGCGAAGGTTCTGTGTGTGATTGTTGCAAGGGATTTTGGATCTTCTCGTCCAGCCCCATGCAGTGCCTCGCTGGCTCAGCCGGGTTGGATAAACACCTGTTTCATCTGCACTAACGCCACCCGCGAGCCATCCCACGCCTGCCGTTCATCGATGCCGAACGGCACGAAGCCCAGCTGTGGATAAAGCAGCAGGCCCGCTGTGTTGTGGTTGAAGCACGACACCCAGACCTCCCGGGCTGCGAACTGTTGGCGGGCCAGTTCGATCATGGTAGTTACCAGGTAGCGCGCTACGCCGTGGCCGCGTGCGGCGTGGGCCACGACCACGTTGCCCAGGGCGCACACGCCGCCGTGTTCGGCCTTGTAGAAGTTGGCGAATGCCAGCACCGTGCCGTTGCCCTCCACCACCGTGGAGCCGCTGCGCTGGGCGATGGCATCGTTCAGTTGGGCGGGGGAGAGAGGGTACTTGGCTTTGGGGAACATGTAGAACAGTTCGGCCGGGCTTTGCGGGAAGCTGCAGATTCCAGGGATATCGTCGGGCCGTACGGGGCGGTGGGTCAGGTGCATGGCAAGTCCTTGTGTGCTGGCTGGTCGGGCCACTTCGCGGGCAAGCCCGCTCCCACAAGGGGCGGGGAAGTCATATTCTGCCCCGCGACGGGTCAATGTTCACTATTCATGAAACTGTTTCCCCCTTGGTCGGGGTCGCGTTTCGCATCAGCTCTTTGCGCAATTTGCCGGGGGACATGCCGAACAGGTTCTGGAAATGCCGAATGAAATGGGGAGCATCGGCAAAACCGCATTCGAAAGCGATTTCTCCGATATGTCGATCCGAGCTGATGAGCAGCCAGCGGCCAAACCTGAGTCGAACCTGGCGATAGAACTGGGCCGGAGTACTACTGGTTTCGGCGACAAACAGACGCTCCAGTTGCCGTTTACTGGTACCGACAAGGTTCGCGATCGCGTCGATATCCAAAGGCTCGGTCATGTGCTTTTCCATCAGCATCACGGCTTCGTGCAGGCGCCTGTTCGAAGAGCTGGCGTAGCCGAGTGCCTTGCGCCGATCGACGAAACTGCCAGAACTGCTTTTCGCAACTGTCATCTGGTGAACGACCTTGCCGGCCCGATCCGGGCCGCAATGCATCCCGATAAGATGGATGGCCAACTCGATCACCGAGATACCACCTGCGCAGGTGATCCGATCCTTGTCGATGAGGAAGTCACTGTTGCTGACAAAGCGCAATCGTGGGAACAGACGTTTCCAGTCATCGCAATGGTAGGCATGCACACAGGCAGTACGTCCCTCCATCAGGCTATGTCGCGCGAGCACGAAGCTGCCTGTGCATAGGCCGATCAAAGGCACGTCAGCGGCGGCTGCCTGATGCAGGAATGCCGGATAAGTCTTCGGCGCTGCCTCCAGGTAGTCCAGTAGCCCACCAATCACCACGATGTAATCGAATTGATGAGGGTCGGTGAGTTCACTGTCGATGGGTACATCCAGCCCGCAACTGGAAATGACTCTTTGCCCAGGGGTACCGAGGACTTTCCATTGGCATCGTATCGGGCGGCTCTGATCGCCGGTATCGGCAGCATGTCGCAACGCATCGGTCAGCCCCGAGAGTGACAGCAAGGGGAAGCGCGGCCATAGCACGATACCTATAGACAACTCGGTGGCGCCGCGTCGGCTTGGCGGATGTCGTGCCTGACCCTTGTCAAGCGCTTCCACGAGGCTTGCGCTGGAGGCGTTGGGCAGTGCATCTCCGAAATGTCGCAAATGTTCAATCATTCCTGCAAAGCATCCAACCAGTTATCCCGATCATCACCATACGATGAGCTTCTGCCTAACACCATGCTGTTCATAAAAAAAGCAATCTGGGAGCACGTGATGAAGAAGCCCAACGTTCGACGTTTTGCCGGTATCTACGCGGGTTTGCTGGTATCCATGCTGGCCTCGGTGCCGGCATTCGCACTGGAAACGGTAGAGCCTGGAAGCCTTACTATCGCGTTCACTGGCGATATGCCGGGGACCGGTTATCAAGACAGCCGGATGGTCGGCTATGACGGTGAAATCCTTCAACAAATATCTGAGAAGCTGGGCTTGAAGGTCAAGCCTGCCTTGATGGACTGGGCCAGCACCATCGCTTCGGTACAAGCTAACCGCGTGGATGTCATGGCCGGCACCATGGGCTGGACCGAGCAGCGCGCGAAGATCATGACCGTGAGTGACCCGATTCACTATTTCAAGAACGGCATCACCCAGACCGACAAGACCAACTGGAGCAGCCTCAAAGATTTGCAGGGCAAGAAGGTCGGCACCATCACCGGTTTCTCGTTCATCCCAGAGATGCGCAAGATCGAAGGGTTGCAAGTTGCGTTGTACGACACCTCCGATGCTGCGGTGCGCGATCTTCTCGCCGGACGCATCGATGCAGTGATCGGTGATCCTCCAGTCATGCAATACGCCATTTTTCGCAACGAGCAGTGGCACCTGCGTTTCAACGCCTTCACCGACAACGATCCGAATTTCCCACTGCTTACGGGGCTAGGTCAGGTGGTTTACGGCTTCAACAAAGAGGCCAGCCCGCAGCTGGTGGCTGCCGTGAACGAACAGATCCAGACCCTCTGGAAAAGCTGTGAAATGCGCACGATCGGTGCCCGCTACGGCCTGACTCAGGATGTCTGGTATGTGTCGGAAGGCAAGGACCTGAGGCAGGGGGTCGACCGTCCGGCGGACTGGAAACTGCCCGGCTGCAAGTAAGCGCTTGAGCGGATGAATCGGCCCGGTACCCGGTGCCGGTTCATCGCCATGTCTATAAAAAAAAGAGGTTAACCAAGATGTCGACCCCGTCCGAACCTGCGTTGCTGCGAGTGCATGACCTGCACAAAAGTTATGGTGATCTGGAAGTACTCAAAGGGATCAACCTGGAGTTGAAAGCCGGTGAAACCCTGTCGTTGATCGGCCCCAGCGGGTCGGGAAAGTCCACGTGCCTGCGTTGCATCAATTACCTGGAAAAACCCACTCGAGGTGATATCTGGCTGGGGGATGAGTTGATCGGCCAGGTCAAGGACGGTAAACGCACACGTCTGATGAGTGATCGGGAAATGGCTCCGCAGCGTCGCGAGATCGCGATGGTGTTCCAGCTCTTTTACCTCTGGCCACATTTGAGCGTACGCGACAACGTTGCGCTGGGGCCGATCAAGGCACAGGGTATGCCGCGAAAGCTGGCCTATGAGCTGGCCGATGCCATGCTGGAAAAAGTCCATCTGCGGCATAAAGCCGAGGTCTACCCCGAGCAGTTGTCCGGTGGACAACAACAGCGAGTCGCTATCGCCCGCGCGTTGGCCCAACAACCGAAGGTCATCCTGTTCGACGAGCCGACCTCGGCACTGGACCCCGAACTGGTGGGGGAAGTACTGGCCGTGATTCGTGAGCTGGCGCAAGAGGGCCGCACCATGATCATGGTGACCCATGAAGTGCGCTTCGCTCGGGATGTGGCGGATCGGGTGATCTTCATGGATGGCGGACACATAATCGAGCAAGGGCCTTCGGCGCATGTAATCGACAACCCAAGCCATGAGCGCACCCGCAGTTTTCTTGGGCGCATGGCCATGGAGGGCGCTTGATGGCGAACTTCGAGGTCTTTGTCGGGCTACTGCCTCTGTTGTTCAAAGGCGCGCTCACCGCCCTGGAAATCGTGCTATGTACCTTGCTGCTGGCGAGTGTCGGAGGGGTAGTGCTGGCGGTGTTGCTGACGTTCAGTCGATCACGGGTGTTGCATGGGGTGATCGGCTGTTTCATTGAGTGGATGCGCAATGTTCCTGCGCTGGCTCATTTGTTCCTGATCTATTTCGGTCTCTCCTACCTTGGCATCAACTTGCCCGCGTGGCTGGCCGCCATCGTTGGATTGAGTCTGGTGGGCAGCGCGGTGTTGGCCGATATTTTCCGTAGCGGCTTGCAGTCGCTGCATGTCGGTCAGCATGAAGCCGGGTTGGCTGTGGGGCTGAGCCGGATGCAGATTTTGCGCTGCATTCTCTTGCCCCAGGCCCTGCGCGTGACGTTGCCAGCGTTCGCCAACTACGTCACGCAATTGATCAAGGACACGTCCATCGCCTCGGCCATCGCCGTGCCGGAAATCATGTTCCTTGCGCGCAATCTGGTGACATCCACCTTCCAGACTTCACTGATCTATTTGGCTGTGATGTGCATCTACGCCGCGATGATTCTACCGATCGGTGTGGGATTCATTCGCCTCGAACGTCATTTTGGGAGCGCGCGATGATCAGCTTTTTCCAACAGTACCCAGAGTACTGGAGCGACTGGAGTGCTCGCCTGTTGCTCGGGGCACGGATCACTGCCGAATTGTCCCTGGTGGGGTTCGCCCTGGCAGTCGTGCTGGGGGCGTTGTTGGTCTGGGCGATGAGAAGTCCGAGTGTCATCCTGAAACGGCTGGCAGCGTTCTTTATTCAGAGCATGCGCGCTGTGCCTCTTCTGGCGTTGCTGCTGGCCCTGTATTTCGCATTGCCCAGCCTGGGGTTGACGTTGTCCGGCTACTGGGCCGGGGCCATCGGTCTGGGGTTGCAGGGTGCCGCTTACGTTGCGGAAATCCTTCGTGGCGGCCTGGATTCGCTGCATCGCGGCCAGCGCGAAGCCGCTATCGCCATCGGACTGACGCCGCTCAGAGCGTTTACTACCGTCATCCTGCCGCAAGTGATTCGCGTCATACTGCCACCACTGCTTAACGCCTACGTGTCAATCCTCAAGGACAGCTCATTGTGCGCTCTGATCGCCACCGATGAGTTGATGCTGGCGGCGCGGGCCATCGCTTCGGAAACCTTCCTGCCAATGCATGTCTTCCTGCTGGTAGGACTCTTCTATTTTGTTATCGCCTTCCCTCTTTCAATGCTGTCGCGCGTGCTTGAAAAGCACTTTTCACGCGGGCGCAAAACCGTGCGAGGTTGAACATATGAGCATCATGGATCGAGTTACTTCCCACAGCATTGCCCAGTTGCAGCAGGCACTGCAGGCGGGATCGCTGACTAGCGAAGCGCTGGTTCGTGCGCAACTGGCGCGCATCGAGCACTTTGACGAGCAGCTCAATGCCTATGTCGAGACCTATCCCTCGCGCGCTTTGAGCGCAGCCATCGCCGCTGATCGCCAGCGTGCGTCCGGTATACACCTGGGACCGCTGCATGGCATTCCTCTGGCTATCAAGGACTTGTTCGAGATCGATGGCCAGGCCATCACGGGCGGGTCAGTGGCACAGCAACCGCGTGTTTCGAGGGTGACCGCCACTGCAGTGCAACGCCTGGAACGTGCTGGTGCAATAATTCTTGGCAAGACCCATACCGTCGAATTCGCCTTCGGCGGCTGGGGCACCAATGCGGTGATGGGCACGCCATGGAACCCATGGGACCGTAACGTGCATCACGCTCCGGGGGGCTCAAGCAGCGGTTCGGCAGTGGCCGTGGCCAGTGGATTGGCGAGCGCTGCGTTGGGCACCGATACCGGTGGTTCGGTACGAATTCCGGCGGGCATGTGCGGCCTGGTCGGGCTGAAAACCACGCGTGGGCTTATCAGTCGCCATGGCTTGATCGAACTGTGTCCTTCGCTGGATTCGGTAGGGCCTATCACTCATACCGTTGAGGATGCGGCGTGGATGCTGGATGCATTGCTGGGGCCAGACCCGCTGGATCCGGTTTCGGCCCAGGCGCCTGTATTCAGCGCCGCAAACGGTCTCAATAAGCCGGTAGCCGGTTTGCGCATCTGGGTGTTGCCACAGGCCGAACGAGCGCATGTCGCGCCCGGGGTGCTGAAGGCTTACGATTTGGGGCTCGAGCAGCTGGCCGCGTTGGGCGTGCAACTGATAGAGCAATCGCTACCCACCACGTTGGAACAGTGCATGCGCATCGCTGGTGGACTGATGAGCGCCGAAGGTTATGCCAGCCTGGGTAGCTTGTTCGAGCGCGACGATCTGCGTTTCGATCCCCATGTTCAACGTCGCATACTCAGTGGTCGCGACATCGACGCAGCGTCGTACATCCAGTTGCATAATCAGCGCCGTGCCGCTCGGCATGCCATGCAGGAGGCCATGACCAACATAGACGCCTGCGTTTTCCCGACCAACGCTATTGGCAGTGTGCCGCTGGATGAGGTCGATGAATATGGCACACCGCTGGCCTTGTTGGGACGGTTCGCCAACTTGCTGAACCTGTGTTCGGTGGCGGTGCCCATCGGGTTCGATGAGAAAGGCATGCCGGTCTCGATGCAGATTGTGGGGCGGGCATTCGCCGAACCGCTGATTCTGCGCATTGGCCATGCTTATCAACAGGTCAGTGACTGGCACACGCTACGGCCTGAGGGCTGGGCGCTGGCAGACAAAGCGGTTGCGTGATCCATGTGACGGTTTGACATATCCCTGAGTATCACCTTGGCAGCATTGCAAGCTGGCCGAGGTGGAAGGGGCATTGCCGTACAAGATGGAGGAGCTGGTCAGTAGCCTCGATTATGCTCGACAAATGGCCGCTATTGCAGAAAAACATGGGCAGCGACTGAGAAGGTCCACCTGGCCTTGAGCGCAGGTGGCATGAGCCGTAACGGTAAACAAGGAGACAGCGAAATTACCCAGAGTGAACTTGAAGAACTCAGCGGAACTTTGCTGGTGGACCTTGCTACTACCGTATGGGGGAGTAGCAATCCTCAAACCTTGGTGACGGATAAAGCTTCCGACTAACCAGTGGGGGGGTGGTCGCTACTGTGGTGGTAACGCTCACGCAGTAGCGACTTTTGGCAGTACCGCGCTCGCAGGTCCCTGCCGGCCCGTAATCTTCATGGGTATGAGCGGGGAGCAGAAGCTACTGCACCGGATCACTCACCGGCTTGGCAAAGATGGCCTTGAGTTCGCTGGTCATCGGGAACTCCAGGTTCAAGCCTTTAGGCGGAATCGGCTGTTCGAACCAGCGCTGGTAGATCCCGTTGATCTCCCCTGAGCTGTACAGTTCGCCCAGCGACGCGTTCACCAGCGCGAGGAACTGCGGGTCATCCTTGCGCACCATGCAGCTGTAGATTTCCCGCGACTGCTCTTCCCCGACCACCACCCAGTTGTGCGGATCGCGAGCCTTGGCGCGTTCGCCGTAGAGCAGCGCATCGTCCATGTAGAACGCCGCCGCCCGGCCGGACTGCAACATCTGGAAAGCTTCACCATGGTCCTTGGCGCTGATCACGTACATGTCCATCTTGTTATCGACGTTGTAGCTTTTCAGATAGCGTTCGTTCGTGGTGCCTGCAGTGGTTACCACATTCTTGCCGCGCAGGTCGGTGAAACTCTTGATTCCGCTGTCTTTGGCTGTCAGTAATTGACCTTTGACATAGATGAACCCGTAGGAAAACGCCACCTGCTTCTGGCGCTCTGCGGTGACGCCGGTCGAGCCGCACTCCAGGTCAACGGTACCGTTCTGTACCAGCGGAATGCGGGTTTGCGATGTCACCAGGTTGTACTTCACCTTGAGCTGGGGCAGTGCCAGCTTTTGCTGTACCCGCTCGACGATCTTTTTCGCCAGGTCTACTGAGTAGCCCATGGGTTGTCCCGAATGGTCTCCCACGTAGGAGAACGGCACCGAAGCATCGCGATAGCCCAGGGTAATGCTGTTGGCTCTGGCAATCTTGCTCAGGGTAGGCCCCAGCGCTGCTTCGTCAGCATGGGCCTGGGTGCCTAGCAACAGGCCAAGGGTGCAGCCGATCAACGTGATTTTTCGCATTGTTATTCTCCGTTGTAGGTGAGGGGTTAGCGACGTGCTGCAATAACGGTTATTTCCACCAACACCTGCGGACGCGCCAGTTCGGCCTGCAAGGTGGTGCGACTTGGTGCCTGGCCGGGCGACAACCAGGCGGACCACACTTCATTCATCGCAGCGAAATCTTTACCGATGTCCTTCAGGTAGATGGTCGCGCTGAGCAAGTGATCCTTGTCGCTGCCCGCCTCGGCCAATAATGCGTCGATCTTTTCCAGCACTTGGCGAGTCTGGCCGCCGGCATCGGTGGCGTCGTCCGGCACCTGGCCAGAGAGAAACACCAGGTCGCCGAAGGTCACGGCGCCGGACAAGCGTGGATTGGGCTGGATACGGTTAATGGTCATCGGGTGGTCCTTCTAAGGAGTTAGCGTTCAAGCTGCGCGGGGCGTAAAACCCTGCAGGTCGATGGAGGGGCGGCGCTGGCCGATCAGTTCACTGAGCAATCGTGCACTGGCGCAGGCCAGGGTGAAGCCCAGCGCACCATGGCCGAGGTTCAGCCACAGATTGCTATACGCCGTTGCGCCCAGCAGCGGTACGCCGCTGGGGGTCGCCGGCCGCATGCCGGCCCATTCGATGGCGTAGTCGTAGTCACCAGCATTGGCGAAGGTTTCACGGGCCTGGCGTTTTAGCAGGGCCAGGCGCTTGGGGTCCAGCGACGGATCGAAACCGACAATGTCGACCATCGCCGCCACCCGCAGCTGTTCGCCAATCCGGGCGTAGACGATCTTGCGATCGTAGTCGGTGATGCTCAGGTCCGGCGCCTTGTGCTGTGCGCCGATCGGTAATGTCAGGCTATAGCCCTTGAGTGGATACAGCGGCAGGTCGATGCCCGGCAGTGCCAGCAACGCACTGCGATGGCCGGCCGCAACCACCAGGTGCTCCACCGGCAGCACTTCGTCGTCCAGTTCAATCGCATTCACCACGCCATGCGCATGGCGAATTGCGGACACCGCCTGGCCCAGGCGGAACTTGCAGCGTCCCGACGCCTGCAGGCGCGCCGCCAGTTGCTGGCAAAAGCTGTGGCAATCGCCGACTTCTTCATCCGGGGTATAGATGGCGCCGACAAAGGGCGCCTCTGCCAGTGCCGGGTCCAGACGGGTGCAGTCGGCGTGCGACAGCACCTGTTGTTGCTGGGGCGCGGCAAGGTTCTTGCGCGCATGTTCGAAGCTGCTGGCCTGGCGGAAGGTGACCAGCTTGCCGTTGCGCCGCCAGTTGAAACCGTCCAGGCCATCCTCTTCTCGCCAGGTTTGCAAGGTCGATTGGCTCAACAGCGCGAGGCGCAACAGGTGGCCTGCGTTGGCGCGGTTGACCGAGGAGCGGCAAGCACCAAGGAATGCTGCCATCCAGCGCCATTGGGCACGATCGAAGCGCGGGCGCAATCGCAGCGGCGATTCACCGCGCAGCATCCAGCCAAGGGCCTGCAATGGCACACCTGCGTCGGCCAGGGGCGCCACGTACCGATAGGACAGCTGGCCGCCGTTGGCGAAGCTGGTTTCACTGCCCAACGAATCGCGAGCCTCGATCAGCGTCACGTCAAAGCCGTCGCGTACCAGTGCGTAAGCGGTTGACAGGCCAATGACGCCACCGCCGATGATGCATACATGCTGAGCCATGTCAGTCCTTGGTCGTGGTTGGAACGAGGCTGAGGTTAGGGCCAGGTGACAGGTGGCGAAAAATGAATAAAGATCGCTGAGCCATAAACAAAGGTTATGGACTTGCCATGCGCCTTCGCCATATCGAGATTTTCCAGGCCATCCGCCAGACCGGCTCGGTCAGCGGTGCCGCACAGTTGCTGCACGTTTCCCAACCTGCCGTGACCAAGGTTCTGCAGCACGCCGAGCAGCAACTGGGCTTCCCGTTGTTCCTGCGGGTGCGCGGCAAGCTGCAGCCCACGCCCGAAGCGCTGGAGCTGGAGCGTGAGGTCGACAAGGTAACGGAGAGTCTGCAAGGGGTGCGACGCCTGGCGCAAAGCCTGCGTCGCGCGCCAGGCCACAGCCTGCGGATCGGTGCGACCCCGGCACTGGCCCTGTCGCTGCTGCCGCCGGCCATTCATGAATGGACCCAGCGTTATCCGGATATCGCCTGCGAGTTGTCCAGCGCCCACAGTCGCGAACTGGTGCAGAACCTGTTGATGCGGGAGATCGATGTCGCCCTGACCTTGCAACAGCCAGATCACCCTGCGCTCAAGGCTCAGGCGCTGGCCAGCGGGGTTTTGGTGGCATTGGCACCGGCAGGTTATTGGCCGCTGGAAGATGAAGGCAAGCCGCTGCGGTTGGCGGCACTGGCCGGTGCGCCCATGATCGGACTGTCCAGCGCCGACCCGCTGTCGGTGCGCCTCGAAAGCTACCTCAAGGCGGTGGAGCCGCCGCCACGGGTGAGCATTGCGGTGCAAACCTATTCACTGGCCAGGGCGATGGTCGAATCCGGTGCTGGGCTGGCGGTGATCGATCCCTTCACCGCACTTGGCGCGGCGCCTGGGGCGACCGCGATCAGGCCGCTGGCCCCGGCGCTGCCGATTACCTTGTATGCGGTGACCCGCACTGCCGAACCGTCACCGCATACATTGAGCGAGCTGCTGACGATTTTCAGCAGCCGTGCCCAGGGGCAGCTGGATCGCTGGCGTTGACCGGACGGGCAAAAAAAAAACCGACCATAAGGTCGGTTTTTTCCGGATCTTGGTGCCCCGAGGGAGACTCGAACTCCCACTCCTTTCGAAAACGGATTTTGAATCCGCCGCGTCTACCAATTCCGCCATCAGGGCTTGTGGCGCGCAGTATAGAGAGCCACCGCTGGTCGGTCAATCGGCTTTCATGGTCAATTTTCACACATTGGGCTAAACTTCCCGGCCCTGCCGAACCGAACATCATCATGCGCGTCGCCGATTTTTCCTTCGAACTCCCCGATTCCCTGATCGCCCGCCACCCGTTGGCCGAGCGCCATGGCAGCCGTCTGCTGGTGCTCGATGGGCCAACCGGCGCGCTGGCGCACCGGCAATTCCCCGATCTGCTCGAGTACCTGCGCCCCGGCGACCTGATGGTGTTCAACAACACCCGGGTGATCCCGGCGCGGTTGTTCGGCCAGAAAGCTTCCGGCGGCAAGCTGGAAGTGCTGGTCGAGCGCGTGCTCGACAGCCATCGGGTGCTGGCCCATGTGCGCGCCAGCAAGGCGCCCAAGGTAGGCGCGGTCATCCTCATCGATGGCGGCGGCGAGGCCGAAATGGTCGCACGCCATGACACGCTGTTCGAGCTGCGCTTCACCGAAGAGGTGCTGCCGCTGCTCGACCGTGTCGGCCACATGCCGCTGCCGCCGTACATCGACCGCCCCGACGAGGGCGCCGACCGTGAGCGCTACCAGACTGTGTACGCCGAACGAGCCGGTGCAGTCGCCGCACCGACCGCAGGCTTGCACTTCGATGAGGCGTTGCTGGAGAAGATTGCCGCCAAGGGTGTAGAGCGTGCCTTCGTCACCTTGCACGTGGGCGCGGGCACCTTCCAGCCGGTGCGGGTCGACAAGATCGAAGACCACCACATGCATAAAGAGTGGCTTGAAGTGAGCCAGGAGGTGGTCGATGCCATCGAGGCTTGCCGCGCCCGTGGTGGCCGGGTAATCGCAGTCGGCACCACCAGCGTGCGTTCGCTGGAGAGCGCAGCGCGCGATGGCGTGCTCAAGGCCTTCAGTGGCGATACCGACATCTTCATCTACCCGGGCCGGCCGTTCCATGTGGTCGACGCCCTGGTCACCAACTTCCACCTGCCGGAGTCCACGCTGCTGATGCTGGTCTCGGCCTTCGCCGGCTACCCCGAGACCATGGCCGCCTACGCGGCAGCGGTCGAGCAGGGGTACCGCTTCTTCAGTTACGGTGATGCCATGTTCATCACCCGCAATCCGGCGCCACGCGGGCCCGAGGATCAAGCATGAGTCGCACCTGTCGAATGTCCTTCGAACTGCTGGCCACCGACGGCAAGGCCCGTCGTGGCCGCATCACTTTCCCACGTGGCACCGTGGAGACTCCGGCGTTCATGCCGGTGGGCACCTATGGCACGGTCAAGGGCATGCTGCCACGCGACATCGAAGCCATCGGCGCCGAGATGATCCTGGGCAACACCTTCCACCTGTGGCTGCGCCCGGGCACCGAGGTGATCAAGAAGCACAACGGCCTGCACGACTTCATGCAGTGGAAAGGCCCGATCCTCACCGACTCTGGTGGCTTCCAGGTGTTCAGCCTGGGCGCCATGCGCAAGATCAAGGAAGAGGGCGTGACCTTCGCCTCGCCGGTCGATGGCGCCAAGGTGTTCATGGGCCCGGAAGAGTCGATGCAGGTGCAGCGTGACCTGGGCTCGGACGTGGTGATGATTTTCGACGAGTGCACCCCGTACCCGGCCGAGCACGATGTGGCGCGCGCGTCCATGGAGCTGTCGCTGCGCTGGGCCCAGCGCTCGAAGAACGCCCACGCCGACAACACTGCGGCGCTGTTCGGTATCGTCCAGGGCGGCATGTACCAGGACCTGCGCATGCGCTCGCTGGAAGGCCTGGAAAACATCGGCTTCGACGGCCTGGCCATCGGTGGCCTGTCGGTGGGCGAGCCCAAGCACGAAATGATCAAGGTGCTGGATTACCTGCCGGGCCAGATGCCTGCTGACAAACCTCGTTACCTTATGGGGGTAGGCAAACCGGAAGATCTCGTTGAGGGTGTGCGCCGCGGCGTCGACATGTTCGACTGCGTGATGCCGACGCGTAACGCGCGCAACGGTCATCTGTTCGTCGATACAGGGGTGATCAAGATTCGCAATGCGTTCCATCGCCACGATGATTCGCCGCTGGATCCGACCTGTGACTGCTACACCTGCACCAACTTCTCCCGCGCCTATCTCCATCACCTGGACAAGTGCGGCGAAATGCTGAGCAGCATGCTGAATACCATCCACAACTTGCGCCATTACCAGCGCTTGATGGCCGGTTTACGCGAGGCTATTCAACAAGGTAAATTGGCCGCCTTTGTCGACGCCTTCTACGCCAAGCGCGGGCTTCCTGTGCCGCCTTTGGACTGACTGTCTGCATCCATTATTAGAAAATTACATTAGGAGTGCCCAATGAGCTTCTTGATCCCCGCCGCTTACGCGGACGCCGCTGCACCTGCCGCCGGCCCAGCCGGTACCGGCTTCGAGTGGATTTTCCTGGTCGGTTTCCTGGTCATCTTCTACCTGATGATCTGGCGCCCGCAGGCCAAGCGTGCAAAAGAGCAGAAGAACCTGCTGAGCAACTTGCAGAAGGGTGACGAAGTTGTCACCAACGGCGGCATCGCCGGCAAGATCGTCAAGGTTTCCGATGATTTCGTGGTCCTGGAAGTTTCCGACAACGTCGAGCTGAAGTTCCAGAAGGGTGCCATCGCGGCCACCCTGCCAAAAGGTACGCTCAAGGCTATCTGAGTTACCGGTTTCATTTTTCCAGTCGGGGCGCGCAAAGCGCCCCGCGTCTTGAACGGGCGGCGTGATGCTGAACAAATACCCTCTGTGGAAATACGCACTGATCGTGCTGGTACTGGCGATCGGTTTTATTTATTCCGCTCCCAACCTCTACCCGGATGATCCGGCGGTACAGATCAGTGGTGCCAGTTCGGCGCTGCAGGTGAACCAGGCCGACCTCGACCGCGTCAGCAAGGCGCTGGTTGATGCCAAGATCGCCGTCAAGGGCGTGAGCCTGGGTGAGAAGGGCAGCGGGCTGATCCGCCTGACCAATCAGGAAGACCAGCTACCAGCCAAGGATGTAGTGCGCAAGGCACTGGGCGATGATTACGTCGTGGCCCTGAACCTGGCCCAGACTACCCCGCAATGGCTGCGCAACCTGGGCGCAAGCCCGATGAAGCTGGGCCTGGACCTGTCAGGTGGTGTGCACTTCCTGCTGGAAGTGGACATGGACAAGGCCATGAACGCCCGCATGAAAGTCTACGAAGGCGAGGTCAAGACCTTGCTGCGCAAAGAGCGCGTCCGCTACCGCAGCCTGCCGCAGCAGGATGGCGGCATCATGCTGGGCTTCGCTGACGATGCTACCCGCGAACAGGCTCGTGTCCTGATCCGCAAGAATTTCAATGACTTCGACCTGACCACCACCGAGCGCAACGAGCTCGCCGTGCTGCGTCTGGCGCTGACCCAGGCGAAAGTCGCCGAGATCCGCGAATACTCGATCAAGCAGAACCTCACCACCGTCCGCAACCGGGTCAACGAGCTGGGTGTGGCCGAGCCGCTGGTACAGCGCCAGGGCGCCAACCGCATCGTGGTCGAGCTGCCAGGCGTGCAGGACACTGCCGAAGCCAAGCGTATCCTGGGTAAAACCGCCAACCTGGAGTTCCGCTTCGGTGCCGAGCCAGGCGCATCCAAGGCCACCACCGAGGTGTTCGAGTTCCGTGAAGGCGGCCGTTCCGCCGCGGTCGAGCGCGGCCTGATCATCACTGGTGACCAGGTAACCGACGCCCAGGCCAGCTTCGACGAACAAGGTCGCCCGCAGGTGAACATCCGCCTGGATGGCCACGGTGGCGAGCTGATGACCCGCGCTACCCGCAGCAACGTCGGCCGCAGCATGGCGGTGATCTTCATCGAGCAGAAGCCGGTCACCCGCTACGTCAAGCAGACCGTCGACGGCGTCGAGAAGGACGTTGCCGTACAGAGCTTCCAGGAAGAGAAGAAGATCATCAGCCTGGCGACCATCCAGTCGCCGCTGGGCAGCCAGTTCCGCATCACCGGCCTGAACGGCCAGGGCGAATCGTCCGAACTGGCCCTGCTGCTGCGTGCCGGTGGCCTGGCTGCGCCGATGTACTTTGCAGAAGAGCGTACCATCGGCCCAAGCCTGGGTGCCGACAACATCACCAAGGGTATCGATGCGTCGCTGTGGGGCATGCTGTTCGTCTCGCTGTTCATCATCGCCATCTACCGCGCCTTCGGTGTGATCGCCACCATCGCCCTGGCAGGCAACATGGTCCTGCTGCTGGCACTGATGTCGCTGTTGGGCGCCACCCTGACCCTGCCGGGTATTGCCGGTATCGTGTTGACCATGGGTATGGCGGTGGACGCCAACGTGCTGATCTTCTCGCGTATCCGCGAAGAGCTGAACGCCGGCATGTCGGTGCAACGCGCCATTCATGAAGGCTTCAACCGCGCCTACACCGCGATCATCGACGCCAACCTGACCAGCCTGCTGGTCGGCGGCATCCTGTTCGCCATGGGTACCGGCCCGGTCAAGGGCTTTGCGGTCACCATGTCCCTCGGGATTTTCACCTCGATGTTCACCGCCGTCATGGTGACCCGTGCAATGGTCAACCTGACCTGCGGCGGGCGTGACATCAAGAAGCTGTGGGTTTGAGGGAGCTGCGATGAAAACCATCAACTTCATGGGCGTGCGCAATGTCGCGTTCGCCGTTACCGTGCTCCTCACCGTGCTGGCTCTGTTCAGCTGGTGGCAGAAGGGCCTGAACTTCGGCCTGGACTTCACCGGCGGTACGCTGATCGAGCTGACCTACGAGCGCCCGGCCGACCTCAAGGCGGTGCGTGCCGAGCTGGTCAATTCCGGCTTCCACGAAGCAGTAGTGCAGAGCTTCGGTGCCACCACTGACCTGCTGGTGCGCATGCCGGGTGATGACCCGCAGCTGGGCAACAAGGTAGCTGAAGCCCTGCAGAAGGCTGGCGGCGACAATCCGGCCAAGGTCAAGCGTGTCGAGTTCGTTGGTCCGCAGGTGGGTGAAGAGCTGCGCGACCAGGGTGGCATGGGCATGCTTCTGGCCCTGGGCGGCATCCTCATCTACCTGGCCTTCCGCTTCCAGTGGAAGTTCGCCGTGGGCGCGATCGTCTCGCTGATCCACGACGTGGTGGTGACCCTGGGTATCCTGTCGTTCTTCCAGATCACCTTCGACCTGACGGTGCTGGCAGCGGTGCTGGCGATCATCGGCTACTCGCTGAACGACACCATCGTCGTGTTCGACCGGGTGCGCGAGAACTTCCGCGTCATGCGCAAGGCCTCGCTGATCGAGAACATCAACGTTTCCACCACCCAGACCCTGCTGCGGACCATCGCCACCTCGGTTTCGACCTTGCTGGCCATTGCCGCGCTGCTGTTCTTCGGTGGCGACAACCTGTTCGGCTTCTCGCTGGCACTGTTCATCGGCGTCATGGCCGGTACCTATTCGTCGATCTATATCGCCAACGTGGTACTGATCTGGCTGAACCTGAGCAGTGAAGACCTGATCCCGCCAGCCAAGACCGATGGTGTGGACGACCGTCCATAAGGCGTGCTCCACGCCGTTTGGCGGCCAAAAAGGCGCGAGTGTTGAACTCGCGCCTTTTTTTTTACTCCAAGGCTGGGAGAAGGCGGGTCGGACCCGCGGGTGATGATCAGGAGGTTCATGTGAACAAATCAATGCTTGTGGGTGCGGTACTGGGTGCTGTCGGTGTGACTGCCGGAGGTGCTGTCGCGACCTACAGCTTGGTCAACAAGGGGCCTGAATATGCACAGGTCACCGACGTGCAACCGATCAAACAACAGGTAAAAACCCCCCGTGAGGTCTGCAAGGACGTCGCCGTGACGCGTCAGGCGCCGGTCAAGGACCAGCACCAGATCGCCGGTACCGTGGTGGGCGCCATTGCCGGTGGCCTGCTGGGTAACCAGATCGGTGGTGGTAGCGGCAAGAAGATCGCCACCGTTGCCGGTGCGGTCGGTGGTGGTTATGCCGGTAACAAGGTGCAGGAGGGCATGCAGGAGCGTGACACCTACACCACCACGCAAACCCGCTGCAATACGGTCAACGATATCAGTGAGAAGGTGGTGGGCTACAACGTGAAGTACACCATCGGCGACAAGGTCGGGCAGGTGAAGATGGATCACGAGCCCGGTTCGACCATTCCACTGGACAAGAATGGCAAGCTGATCCTGAGTGAAGCCGGCCAGTAAGGCCGCATGGCTTCGACAGGCATAAAAAAAGCACCCCGAGGGGTAATGCCAGTCAGTTAAGACTGACGCTTTGAGCTTTAGCCCGTAGGCCGCAAAAT
>NZ_JALLKV010000378.1:0-217 GCF_023093815.1 Pseudomonas sp. PNPG3 | reverse complement strand
CCAAGGGATGGATTTGCCGTAGAGTGAATTGCATGTAGGCAGGTCCGGCCTCTTCGCGGGTAAACCCGCTCCTACAGAGACCGCACAGGCATCGAAACCTGTGCAGTCCCTGTAGGAGCGGGTTTACCCGCGAAGAGGCCTGGCCTGGCGATAAAAATAGTTGGCCTCTTCAGGCAGGAGAAAACCGTGAGCGAACAACCTTCATCCGGGCACTGGC
>NZ_JALLKV010000377.1:0-218 GCF_023093815.1 Pseudomonas sp. PNPG3 | reverse complement strand
CCAGCGCCGCATCTCGCAGACCATCAAGGTGGCCCGCCAGATGGCCCTGCTGCCCTACACCGAAAAACTGGTTCGGAAATAAGGAGTTCTTGACATGCAAGTGATTCTTCTTGAACCCGGCAAGCTGGGCCAGACCGGCGACGTGGTGAACGTCAAGCCCGGCTACGCCCGCAATTTCCTGATTCCGCACGGCATCGCCGTACCCGCTAGCGGCGCCA
>NZ_JALLKV010000376.1:0-218 GCF_023093815.1 Pseudomonas sp. PNPG3 | reverse complement strand
CGACGCTGATCGCCGGCGCTGGCTATACACCGTGATCACCCGAGCAGAGCGAGGGCTTGTGATCCTGTCATGATTGACCTCAACGAGGTCTGGCAGCCGCCCACCCGCTACGACCTCGATGCGATCCGCGAACGTTTGTGCGCGACGGCAGCTGATTGGCTTCCGGCGATGTTTCCGTATGCGCGGATGTCAGGCGACCGAAAGGTGCTGCGTTGCGC
>NZ_JALLKV010000375.1:0-218 GCF_023093815.1 Pseudomonas sp. PNPG3 | reverse complement strand
CCCCTCACCCCGCCACGGCCACCAGATCTGCGGCCAGCGCCTCCGCCTCAGCGTCCGTGAGGTCGTGGACGGTGACGCGCAGGTGCTGCGAGGGTCCGGCGTCGGGGTCGAGCCGGAAGTCGTCGCCGGTGCGGACGAGCCAGCCGAGGCGCATGAGCAGCGCGGCCGCATCGCGGGCGGGGACCCCGACGTCGATCCACAGGCTCATGCCGTCTCCG
>NZ_JALLKV010000374.1:0-218 GCF_023093815.1 Pseudomonas sp. PNPG3 | reverse complement strand
CAACATTTTCTAATGGCCATCTCAGTCTCTTTACCCCATTTGTAAACCTGTTATTTGAATTGAAGGGAGCAGTCCATAAGCACGTATGAAGGATATCAACGATTTGGAAAGATTCTGTATGGAGGAATGGTCTTAAGAACCCTCCCAATGTGATTTGGACGAGGACTTCAATGAGTCGGAGGCGAAGGACATATTGATTATCCCGGACCAAACCCTAA
>NZ_JALLKV010000373.1:0-218 GCF_023093815.1 Pseudomonas sp. PNPG3 | reverse complement strand
CCGCGCACGTCCACAGTAGGGGAGCGGGCCGACTCCCGGGCCTCCTGCACCACCGTCCGGACGAGCGCCCGGCCGACGCCTTCGTTCCCTCTCGGGCGTGCTCTTCCTGTCCACCCGTTCGGGCGTACTTCCCGAGGAGTGGCCGCTAGTGCTCGGAAATGGAGCGCTTTAGGGGGAGCTGGTGGCCACTGGACCTGCGAGCGACCCTTTTTGCTGGC
>NZ_JALLKV010000372.1:0-218 GCF_023093815.1 Pseudomonas sp. PNPG3 | reverse complement strand
GGCGATATTCGTCTGCTACTGGTTCTTCGCCTGACGCGGACCCTTGTGGGAGCGGGGGGGGGGGGGGGGGGGGGGGGCCCCCCCCCCCCCCCCCCCCGGGGGGGGGGGGGGGGGGGGGGGGGCCGCCCCCCCCCCCCCCCCCCGCCCCCCCCCCCCCCCCCCCCGTTGCGCTTGGGTTTGTGAGCCCGCTCTCGCCGGGATCGCGCGTGGATGCTGTG
>NZ_JALLKV010000371.1:0-218 GCF_023093815.1 Pseudomonas sp. PNPG3 | reverse complement strand
TAGGAAATGCGCGGCCTTTTGCCATAGGGGGCGACGAGATGTCCTGTGCCGGCCTATTCGCGGGTAAACCCGCTCCCACAAGGTTATCTGCAAGCCTCACGACTGAGGCAGTACCTGTGGGAGCGGGTTCACCCGCGAATAGGCCGGCACAGGAAAGCGCCGACCTTACAGCCCAGGCAAGCGCTGGCGAATCTGCTCGATCACCTGGTCCATGCTCC
>NZ_JALLKV010000370.1:0-219 GCF_023093815.1 Pseudomonas sp. PNPG3 | reverse complement strand
CACACCGAGGGGCAGGTTGCCCGCGCGGCGCGTGCCCGCCCTGTCCGTGCCCACCGGGCGGCTCGCCGCGCTCATCATCATGCCGGGATCGGAAGCCACCATCGCCCTCTCGCCCAGGCCACGAACCTCCGCGCTCCGCGGATCGCCGGCCTCTCCACGAGGAACCAGGAGAAGGCCGCGGCGCCGGCCGTGAGGGCCGCTGCGATCAGCATGTGGGCC
>NZ_JALLKV010000369.1:0-219 GCF_023093815.1 Pseudomonas sp. PNPG3 | reverse complement strand
GGCATCGAACTTCGCGAGATCCTCGCAGTACAACCGCTCGTACGACTCGCGCTCGGAACGGGCCTGCGGCGTGCCGCCGCGTTCACTCAGCGTCGACGACAAGCGGCGCTGCGTGGTCTGCCGCATCCGGTCGAGGCGGCCGTAGACGCGGTCGAGGTGCCGCTGTTCCTCGTCGACCCGGGGATCGGTGTCGGGAGAGAGGGCGGTCATCGGCCGAAC
>NZ_JALLKV010000036.1:47894-60134 GCF_023093815.1 Pseudomonas sp. PNPG3 | reverse complement strand
CCTTTCGAGTTTAAGAGACCTTGAAGACACAAGCTGGCTTGCCGGCGATAGGGCCAGTGCAGCCTGCACAAAGCAGTTGCCTGGACACCAACCCTCGCACGCCTTGCATGACATGCTAAAGTCGCCCCCGTTCCCGCTCCACCCAACGGACCCCAGCATGCCCGCACTAGACGCCACTCTCACCCCCTGGCCGGAACTCGCCGCCCGCCACCCTTGCGACGCCCTGCTGCTGGGCAACGGCGCCAGCCGCGTGCTGTGGAAGCCGTTCGGCTACTTCTCGCTGTTCGAGGAAGCGCAACGTGCCGGGCGCAAGAAAGGCCTGGCCGTCAGCGACCAGGCACTGTTCAAGTCACTGGGTACGGAACTGTTCGAGCCGGTGCTCAGCGCCCTCAACACCACCGTGCGCACCAACGCCGCGCTGGCCATCAACTCCACCGCGCCGCTGAACCGCTACTACTCGATCAAGGAAGCGCTGATCCACGCCGTACGCACGGTGCACCTGCCGTGGCCACTCATGCCGGCCACGACCCTGGCAACCCTCAACCAGGCCCTGCGCGGCTACCGCAGCGTCTACACCAGCAACTACGACCTGCTGCTACCGTGGGCCGTGCAACACGCCCCGCAGGGTTTCGCCGAACTGTTCGACGAGCAAGGCTTCTTCGACGTGCGCCGCACCAACGGCGAAGGCACGCGGGTGCTGCACCTGCATGGCGGCCTGCACCTGCTCAAGCTGCCCGACGGTACCACCCGCCAACGCAGTGCCGACAGCGCCGAACTGCTTGATGGTTTTGCCGTGAACATCCCGGGCGAAGTGCCGCTGTTCGTCAACGAAGACCGCAGCGACGAGAAGCTGCGCGCCATCCGCAACTCTGACTACCTGGGCTGGTGCCTGGGGCAACTGGCGCGGGAAAGCCAGGGGCTATGCCTGTTCGGGCTGCACCTGGACAGCAGTGACCAGCATCTGCTCGAAGCCATCCGACAGGCCCGACCGACGCATCTGTCGATTGCCATAAGGCCGTTGAGCGAGGCATCGGTGATCAACCAGAAGCAGCATTTTGTCGACAGGTTCGGGGATATGCCGGGGACAATGCTGCACTTCTTTGATGCCAGTACGCATCCGTTGGGACAGGCAGAACTGGCTATCGAGGCGCCAGCTCGCACCTGATCGCTCAACGCAGTCAGTTGCAGGAGCTGCCTGGCGTCGTAACGTCAGAGCAACCCATCCGCACGCAACAACGTCTCCAGGCAATGCTCCTGCACCCCGTAAAAGGCCTTGAGCTGCCCGATCTTCTCCAGCAACGCGCCGTTGTCCCCTGCCTGGCGCCGCTTCACCGCAAGAATCATCTTGTTCTTGTTGGTGTGCTCCAGCGAGATGAACTCGAACACCTTGGTCTCGTACCCGCAGGCTTCGAGGTACAGCGCGCGCAGGCTGTCGGTCAGCATTTCGGCCTGCTGGCCCATGTGCAGGCCGTACTGCAGCATCGGTTGCAACAACCCCGGGCTGTGCAGTTGCGGGCGGATCTGCTTGTGGCAACACGGCGAGCACATGATGATCGCGGCGTTGCAGCGAATGCCGGTGTGGATGGCGTAGTCGGTGGCGATGTCGCAGGCATGCAGGGCAATCATCACTTCGATGGCCTCGGGCACCACGCTACGCACGTCACCACACTGGAACTCCAGGCCCGGGTGCTCCAGGCGCAAGGCGGCGGCGTTGCACAGGTCGACCATGTCCTGGCGCAGCTCGACGCCGGTTACCTGCGCTTCGCGGCCCAGGCTATTGCGCAGGTAGTCGTGCATGGCAAAGGTCAGGTAGCCCTTGCCTGAGCCGAAGTCGGCCACCCGTAGCGCCTGCTCCGCCGGCACCGGTGCACTGGCCAGGGCGTGGTCGAAGACTTCGATGAACTTGTTGATCTGCTTCCACTTGCGCGACATCGACGGTATCAGCGCGCCTTGTGCGTCAGTAACCCCGAGGTCACGCAGGAACGGCCGTGAAAGCTCCAGATAGCGCTTCTTCTCGCGGTCATGGCCGCTGCTGCTGGCAGCTTCGCGTGGCGCCTGTGCGCCGTGGCGCTGGAGCATGGGCTTGCCCTTCTTGCTGAAGGTCAACTGCACTTCACCGTCGGCATCGAACAGGTGCGCGTTGCGGAAGCTGTCCGGTAGCAGCTCGGCGACCAGCGCCTGGGCCTGCTCCAGCGCCAGATTGCGGGTGATGTCACGGGTCTGGTGGCGATAGACCAGCGACAGGCACGGCTGGCCCTTGACCTGCAGCGGCTTAGCAATGATCCGTTGCAAGGTCTGGTCGGCACCGACATGGCGCGCCAATACCAGTTTGACCAGGGTATTGCCATGCAGGGCGGCGTTCAGCAGGTCGAGAAACTGGGTGCGCGCATCCGGCGCGGATGGGGCAGAAGAACTGGCGGACATGGAAAAACGGTGCCTCGGGTAGCGGGGAGCGCATGGCGCAATGCACGCATTCTACAGGGTGGCTAACTTCCTGTGGGAGATCGCCCAGTCCTTTGGGCTGCGCTGTCGCGTAGGGAACCGAATTCGCAAGCGGTACGCGTACCCTGTGGGAGCGGCTTTAGCCGCGAAGAATCCAACGCGGTGCATGGCCCCGGCTGCGCCGGTGTTCGCGGCTAAAGCCGCTCCTACAGGGGGGCGCGTCAAGCCATCGGGGTTCGGCTCAATCGAGAATCACCAACCGGTTGGGCAACTCGTTACGTGCATGGGTAGGCGGCACATGTTCGCTGAGCAGTTCGCCGCATGCCTCGATGCACTCGACAAACCCCTGCAAGGTGCGGCCCTGGCGTACCTGTTCGGCAAGGCGGGCGACGATGGCCGCGCGGGCGGTGGCATCGAGATGGCGCTCAATACCGCGGTCGACCAGGATCTCCACATGCCGCTCTGCCTCGCTGACGAAGATCAGTACGCCCGTGGCACCAGCAGTGCGCTGCAGGTTCTGTTCGCGAAACTGCTGGCGGGCCAGGCGCGAAGCACGCCAGCGGCGCAGGGCCCGGGGGATCAGCCAGCCGGCCAGGCGCGGGCTGCGCAGCAGCAGGCACAAGCCTACGAACAGCAGCACATTGGCCACCAGCAAGCCACGCACTCCGGGCCAACCCAGCAGCCAGTGCAACAGGGCCGGCACGGCCAGCGCCAGCACGGCGGCCCAGAACAACGGCCAGTAGGCATAATCGTCGGCCCGGCGGGCCAGCACCGTCACCAGTTCGGCATCGGTGCGCCGTTCGGCACGGGCAATGGCTTCGGCGATCTGGCGCTGATGGTATTCGTCGAGGGGGGTCATGCCGTCGGTCTCTTGAGCGTTCTTATAGTTGTTGTCCCGGCATTCGGGGCTTCGTCCGCAGGCGACATATTCAGGCATAATCCGCCGCTGGAAGAAATGCCTGCGAATCGTACAACAATAGCCGCCTGAAAACTTCGGCCGCGCGCGTATCACCGTGGATACGGCACAGGCCTCACAACGGAATTGATGATGAAACTGTCTTTGCTGGGCCTGGCCATGGGCCTTGCCAGTCAGGCGGCACTCGCCGCCCCCTCCGCCCCGCCCCTGCAGGACAAGCAGGCGTTCATCGACCATCTGATCAGCCAGATGACCGAAGCCGAGAAGATCGGCCAACTGCGCCTGATCAGTATCGGGCCGGAAATGCCCAAGGATAAGATCCGCGAGGAAATTGCCGCCGGGCGCATCGGCGGTACCTTCAACTCACGCACGGCCCCCGAGAACCGCCCCATGCAGGACGCGGCGATGCGTAGCCGGCTGAAGATTCCGATGTTCTTCGCCTACGACACCGTCCACGGCGAACGCACCATTTTCCCGATCGGCCTGGGCATGGCCGCGACCTGGGACATGGACGCCGTCGCCAAGGTCGGCCGCACCGCCGCCATCGAAGCCGCGGCCGACGCCCTGGACATGACCTTCGCACCGATGGTCGACATCGCCCGCGACCCGCGCTGGGGCCGCACCAGTGAGGGCTTCGGCGAAGACACCTACCTGACCTCTAAGATCGGCCAGGTGATGGTCCGCTCGTTCCAGGGCAGCAGCCCGGCCAACCCCGACAGCATCATGGCCATCGTCAAGCACTTCGCCCTGTATGGCGCGGTGGAAGGCGGGCGCGACTACAACACGGTCGATATGAGCCTGCCGAAAATGTACAACGACTACCTGCCACCCTACCGCGCCGCGCTCGACGCTGGTGCCGGCGGGGTGATGGTGGCGCTGAACTCGATCAACGGCGTGCCGGCCACCTCCAATACCTGGCTGATGAACGACCTGCTACGCAAGGAGTGGAGCTTCAAGGGCGTGACCATCAGCGACCACGGTGCCATCCAGGAACTGATCCGCCATGGCGTCGCCCGCGACGGGCGCGAAGCCGCCAAACTGGCGATCAAGGCCGGCATCGACATGAGCATGAACGACACCCTGTACGGCGAAGAGCTGCCAGGCCTGCTGAAGTCTGGCGAAGTGACCCAGGCCGAACTGGACCAGGCAGTGCGCGAAGTGCTGGGTGCCAAGTACGACATGGGCCTGTTCAAGGACCCGTACGTGCGCATCGGCAAGGCCGAAACCGACCTGAAGGACTACTACGGCAACGACCGCCTACACCGCGATGCCGCGCGTGACGTGGCGCGCCGCAGCCTGGTACTGCTGGAAAACCACAACCAGACCCTGCCGCTGAAAAAGGCCGGCACCATCGCCCTGGTCGGCCCGCTGGCCGATGCGCCGATCGACATGATGGGCAGCTGGGCTGCCGACGGCAAACCGATGCACTCGGTGACCGTGCGCGAAGGCCTGCGCCGCGCCGTGGAGGGCAAGGCCAAGCTGGTCTACGCCAAAGGCTCCAATGTCACCGGCGACAAGGCGATGTTCGATTACCTGAACTTCCTCAACTTCGATGCTCCGGAAATCGTCGACGACCCGCGCCCGCCCGCGGTGCTGATCGACGAGGCGGTGAAGGCGGCGAAGCAGTCCGATGTGGTGGTGGCAGTGGTCGGCGAATCCCGCGGCATGTCCCACGAGTCGTCGAGCCGTACCACCCTGGAAATACCGGCCAGCCAGCGGGAGCTGATCAAGGCCCTGAAGGCCACCGGCAAGCCGCTGGTGCTGGTGCTGATGAACGGCCGCCCACTGTCGATTGCCTGGGAACGCGAGCAGGCCGACGCCATTCTGGAAACCTGGTTCGCCGGTACCGAAGGCGGCAACGCGATCGCCGACGTACTGTTCGGCGATTACAACCCGTCCGGCAAGCTGGTCATCACCTTCCCGCGTTCGGTCGGGCAGATCCCGATGTACTACAACCACACCCGTATTGGGCGGCCCTTCACACCGGGCAAGCCGGGCAACTACACCTCGCAGTACTTCGAGGAGCCGAATGGCCCGCTGTACCCGTTCGGCTATGGCCTGAGCTACAGCAGCTTCGAGCTGTCGGGGCTGAAGCTGTCGAACAAGGACCTCAAGCGTGGCGACACGCTGGAAGCCAAGGTGACGGTGAAGAACACCGGCAAGGTGGCAGGCGAGACCGTGGTGCAGTTGTACCTGCAGGATGTATCGGCATCGATGAGCCGCCCGGTGAAGGAACTGAAGAACTTCCAGAAGCTGATGCTCAAGCCTGGCGAGTCGCGCACGTTGAGCTTCCGCATCAGCGAAGAAGACCTGAAGTTCTACAATGGCCAACTGCAACGGGTTGCCGAGCCAGGGGAATTCAATGTCCAGGTCGGGCTGGATTCCCAGGCGGTGCAACAGCAGAGCTTTGAACTGCTGTAACTGACAGGTTTTGCCTGTACCGGCCCCTTCGCGGGCTTGCCCGCTCCCACAGGTACTCCGCAAGCAGATGGCCTGCGCGATACCTGTGGGAGCGGGTTCACCCGCGAAGAGGCCGGCCCTGATACCCCATTCATCCGGATCCGCCCCATGCCCTTTTCCGTTCGCGCCCTGCGTCTGGGGCTGATCTCCCTGCTGATCGTGCTGGGCACCGCCCTCAGCGCCGGCTGGGCCATGCACCAGGCCAAGCGCCAGGCCATGGAAGCCGACGCCCAGCGGGCCAGCCAGCAGTTGGGCCTGTACGCCAATGCCCTGCACACGCTGATCGACCGCTACCGCGCCCTGCCCGCCGTGCTGGCGCTGGACCCGGAACTGATCGCCGCCCTGCGCGGCCCGGTCAGCGAACCGATGCAGGACGCCCTGAACCGCAAGCTCGAACGCATCAACGGCGCTGCCAACTCCTCCACCCTCGAACTGCTCGACCGCACCGGCCTGGCCATCGCCGCCAGCAACTGGCGGCTGCCCAGCAGCTATGTGGGCTCCAACTACGGTTTCCGCCCCTACTTCAAGCAAACCCGCAGCCAAGGCAGTGGCCGCTTCTACGCAGTCGGTGTGACCAGTGGCGTGCCGGGCTACTTCCTCGCCAGCGCGGTGAACGACGAGCATGGCCGCTTCCTCGGCGCCATGGTGGTGAAGCTGGAGTTCCCCGAGCTGGAACGCGAGTGGCGCCAGGGCAGCGACATCCTGCTGGTCAGCGATGCCCGTGGCATCACCTTCATCGCCAACCAGGACGGCTGGCGCTACCGCGAGCTGCAGCCGCTCAATGGTGCCGACCGTGCCGAACTGGCCGAAACCCGTCAGTACGACAAGCAACCGCTGGTGCCGCTGCAGCACCAGGTGCTGACCCGCTTTGCCGCCAACAGCACCCTCAGCCGCGTGCAAGGCCCGGAGGGTAGCGCCGAGTACCTGTGGGAAAGCCTGCCGCTGGAAAGTGAAAACTGGACCTTGCATCTGCTGCGCAAGCCGCAGGTGGCCGCCGACGGTCGCAATGCCGCCCTCGGCGCCGCCGCCGTATGGCTGAGCCTGGTGTTCGCTGCGCTGTTCGTCAGCCAGCGCCTGCGCCTTGCCCGCCTGCGCCAGCGTAGCCGGGAGGAGCTCAAGCGCCAGGTCGAGGAACGCACCCGTGAGCTGCGCACCGCCCAGGAGGGGCTGGTGCAATCGGCCAAGCTGGCGGCGCTTGGGCAGATGTCGGCGGCCATGGCCCATGAAATCAACCAGCCGCTGACCACCCAGCGCATGCAGCTGGAAACCCTGCGTCTGCTGCTCGACCATGGCCGATATGACGAAGCACGCCAGGCACTGGAGCCGCTGGAGCAGATGCTCACGCGCATGGCCGCGCTCACCAGTCACCTGAAAACCTTCGCCCGCAACAGCCCGGTCGGCCTGCGCGAACGCCTCGACCTGGCCACCGTGGTCGACCAGGCACTGCACCTGCTGGAGGCGCGTATTCGCAGCGAAGAAGTGGAGGTAGCCCTGTACCTGGCGCGCCCGGCCTGGGTGCGCGGCGATGCCATTCGCCTGGAGCAGGTGCTGATCAACCTGCTGCGCAATGCCCTCGACGCCATGGCCGACAAGCGCTACAAACGCCTGGAAATCCGCATCGAGCCCGACGGCGAGCTATGGCGCCTGAGCGTGCTGGATTCGGGTGGCGGCATTGCCGAGGCCAACCTGGCCAAGGTCTTCGACCCATTCTTCACCACAAAGCCGGTGGGTGAAGGCCTTGGGCTGGGGCTAGCCATTTCCTACGGCATCGTCCACGAGGCCGGCGGCAAGCTGCAGGCCGAAAACCTGCCTGGCGGTGCGCGCCTGAGCCTTACCCTCCCCCGTGACCTGGAGCCTGCATGTTGAATTCAGTGATCGTCGTCGATGATGAAGCCAGTATCCGCACGGCGGTCGAGCAATGGCTGAGCCTGTCGGGCTTCAGCGTGCAACTGTTCGCCCGCGCCGAAGAATGCCTGGCACACCTGCCACGGCACTTTCCCGGGGTGATCATCAGCGATGTACGCATGCCGGGCATGGATGGCCTGCAGTTGCTCGAACGCCTGCTGGCGGACGACCCCGACTTGCCGGTGATCCTGCTGACCGGCCACGGCGATGTGCCCATGGCAGTGGAAGCCATGCGCAGCGGGGCCTACGACTTCCTGGAAAAACCTTTTACCCCGCAGCACCTGCTGGGCAGCCTGCGCAGGGCCCTGGAAAAGCGCCAGCTGGTCTTGGAAAACCGCCGGCTGCACGAGCAGGCCGATCTCAAGTCACGCCTGGAAGGCACACTGCTGGGTATGTCCCAGGGCCTGCAACAGCTGCGTCGGCAAGTGCTGGACCTGGCCAGCCTGCCGGTCAATGTGCTGATCCGCGGCGAAACCGGCAGTGGCAAAGAGCGCGTGGCCCGCTGCCTGCACGATTTTGGCCCACGCGCCGGCAAGCCGTTCGTCGCCCTCAACTGTGCAGCCATCCCCGAGTCGCTGTTCGAGGCCGAGCTGTTCGGCCATGAAAGCGGCGCTTTTACCGGTGCCCAAGGCAAGCGCATCGGCAAGCTGGAGTACGCCAACGGTGGCACGGTGTTCCTCGACGAAATCGAAAGCATGCCACTGGCCCAACAGGCCAAGCTGCTGCGGGTGATCCAGGAACAGAAGCTGGAACGCCTGGGGGCCAACCAGAGCATCAGCGTCGACCTGCGCATCATTGCCGCGACCAAGCCCGACCTGCTCGAAGAAGCCCGCGCCGGGCGCTTCCGCGAAGACCTTGCCTATCGCCTGAACGTGGCCGAGTTGCGCCTGGCGCCGTTGCGTGAACGGCGTGAGGACATTCCACTGCTGTTCGAGCACTTTGCCCGTGCCGCCGGCGAAAAGCTTGGTCGCGCAGCCCCGCCACTGTCGGGCGCGCAACTGGCGCAGCTGCTGTCGCATGACTGGCCGGGCAACGTGCGTGAGCTGGCCAACGCGGCGGAACGCCATGCATTGGGGCTGGGCTCGCCGAACATCGAGGTGACGCCTGCCGGGCAGTCGTTGAGCGAACAGATGGAAGCGTTCGAGGCGCAATGCCTGCGCGCGGCGCTGCGCCAGCACGGGGGCGAAATCAAGGCGGTGATGGAGGCCTTGCAGCTGCCGCGGCGCACGCTGAACGAAAAGATGCAGCGGCATGGGTTGGTGCGCGAGGACTTCATCGAGCGGGAATGAGCGGAAATCCGCCTATCGTGCGCGCTCACTAAGCAAATAACCGCTCATTAGCAGGATTCTTTTGGGACTGCGTTGCAGCCCTTCGCGGGCACGCCCGCTCCCACAGGGAAACGCGAAGAGTCAGACGTCACGCGGTCCCTGTGGGAGCGGGCGTGCCCGCGAAGGGGCGCACAGCGCCCCCATTTGAAGCCCAATGCACCCATTTGGCACACCTTCTGCAATCACCTGTGCAAGCTGCGCCACGGCGCGCTCCACAAAAACAACGAGAAGGTATCCCTGATGGATAATGCCACCTCCCTGCCAGCCGGGGCGTCCACCGCGCCTGCCACAGAAAAAACCACCGCCAGCCGCCTGAAGTCGATCTTCAGCGGGTCCATCGGCAACATGGTCGAATGGTACGACTGGTACGTCTACGCCGCATTCTCGCTGTACTTCGCCAAGGCCTTCTTCCCGGCTGGCGATTCCACCGCACAATTGCTCAATACCGCCGCGATCTTCGCCGTGGGCTTCCTCATGCGCCCGATCGGTGGCTGGTTGATGGGCCTGTACGCCGACCGCAAAGGCCGCAAGGCCGCATTGATGGCCTCGGTACTGCTGATGTGCGCAGGCTCGCTGGTCATCGCCCTGACCCCGGGTTACGAAACCATCGGAGTCGCCGCACCCATCCTGCTGGTCATTGCACGCCTGATGCAGGGCCTGTCGGTGGGTGGTGAATACGGCACCTCGGCCACCTACCTCAGCGAGATGGCCAGCAAGGACCGCCGTGGCTTCTTCTCCAGCTTCCAGTACGTCACCCTGATCTCCGGCCAGCTCATCGCCCTGGCGGTACTGATCGTCCTGCAACAGACCCTGACCACCGAGCAGCTGTATGCCTGGGGCTGGCGCGTACCGTTCGTGATCGGTGCGCTGTGCGCCGTGGTGGCCCTGTACCTGCGTCGCGGCATGGAAGAAACCGCCTCCTTCACCAAGAAGGAAAAGGCCAAGGAAAGCCTGATGCGCACCCTGCTGCGCCACCCCAAGGAGCTGATGACCGTGGTCGGGCTGACCATGGGCGGCACCCTGGCCTTCTACACCTACACCACCTACATGCAGAAGTACCTGGTCAACACCGTTGGCATGAGCATCAGCGACTCGACCACCATCTCGGCCGCCACGCTGTTCCTGTTCATGTGCCTGCAGCCGGTGATAGGCGGCCTGTCCGACAAGATCGGTCGACGCCCGATCCTGATCGCCTTCGGCGTGCTCGGCACCCTGTTCACCGTACCGATCCTCAGCACCCTGCACACCATCCAGACCTGGTGGGGCGCGTTCTTCCTGATCATGGCGGCGCTGATCATCGTCAGCGGCTACACCTCGATCAACGCCGTGGTCAAAGCCGAGCTGTTCCCCACCGAAATCCGCGCCCTGGGCGTGGGCCTGCCGTACGCGCTGACCGTGTCGATCTTCGGCGGCACCGCCGAGTACGTGGCCCTATGGTTCAAGAGCGCCGGCATGGAGAGTGGCTTCTACTGGTACGTGACCGCCTGCATCGCCTGCTCGCTGCTGGTTTACGCGACCATGAAGGACACCAAGCAGCACTCGCGGATTACCACTGAGTGAGTGTGAGCTTGCGGTAATGAAGAAGGGCGCCCCGTTTTCGGGGCGCCTTTTTTCATACATGCGAATGCGTCATGCAATCCAGGTGTACGGTTTGAGGGCTCCAGCGCATGCGAGACGCACCGCGCGGACGGCGCTTGGTTTCAGCAACAGCGCAAACAACAAGCCATACCTCCGAAGCCTTCTGATGAGCCGATTAGAAATCCTATTCGGCTCACAATGTGAGCCGAATAGCCCAATTAATCGGCTCACTGGTATCGGAAAGCAGGCTCAGGACATCTCCAACGCCTGACGCGGCTCACGGCGCTGGTACCAGGTGGCCATCAGCACCAGTACCAGCAACACCCCGCCCAGCACCGCCGAAGAGCCGACCGTGCCGAAGTCCAAACCGCCCTTCTCGTGGGGCTTGGTGAGGAAATCGCCCAAGGTGGCGCCGAACGGGCGGGTAAGCACGAACGCGACCCAGAACAACACCACGCCAGGGATGCGTGTCCAGTAGCGGGCCACCACTACCAAGGCGATGGCACTGCCTATCAACAGTGCGCCACCGGCAAAACCGAGCCCCGAGTCATCGGCCAGGTAATCACCCAGCGCCGTGCCGAGGGTGTTGGAAAACAGGATCGCCACCCAGTAGAACAATTCCCCCGTGCGGTTCTTGATGCGGGTGACATCCAGCGGGTTGCCGCTCAGGCGCCATACCAGGAAGGTCAGCAGCAAGATGCCGATGAGGATGGCCGAACCCGCGGCGTAGCCCAGGCCCAGGGTGCGGTCCATGAAGTCGGACATGGTGGTGCCGGCGGTGCTGGTGGAGAGGATCACCAGCCAGTACAGCATCGGGTGGTAGCGGCGCGAGTACAGCTGGCCGAGCAAGGTCAGCAGGAACACGCTGACAAGCAGCAACGAACTGAGGGCATAGCCGATGTTCAGGGTCATCGACAGCAAATCCCCCGCCGTTTCGCCAAGGGTGGTAGCGCAGATCTTCATGACCCAGAAGGCCAAGGTGATTTGCGGAAGTTTGTTCATTGTTGTGCCGCTCCGGTTTGAGGTGCGGCGATGGTGCTGAGCAGCATTTGAAAAATCGGTTGGTGATGTATGAAAAATGCGTTCAGCAGCCTTCAATGACAAATTTTTCATCCTTAACGCCCCATTAATTCCACCGCCTCAAGCTGAAATGGCTGGCAGAACGTCGACGCATGGGCGGACACCTGAGCCAGAACCGCTGCCCGAGCCACAAGATGCATGCCAACACATATCGAACTATTCGATTTTTAAGCACTACTATTTGCGCTTTTTAATCAAATTAATCGGCGTAGGATTAAACCCATAGAAACAAAACAACCTCAAAAACCCCTGGAGCAACGACCATGAAAAACAAACTGATCCTTACCCTGGCCCTCTCGGTTTTCGCTGCTGGCGCTTTCGCCGAAGATGGCTTCAACCGCACCAACGCCCACACCTTCGCAGCGACCCAGAGCCAATCCGCTGCCTACGCTGAAGATGGTTTCGACCGTACTGGCGGCCAGCGCTTTGCTGAAGATGGCTTCGACCGCACCGGTGGCCAGCGCTTCGCTGAAGATGGCTTCGACCGCACTGGTGGTCAACGCTTCGCCGAAGACGGCTTCGACCGCACTG
>NZ_JALLKV010000036.1:0-47884 GCF_023093815.1 Pseudomonas sp. PNPG3 | reverse complement strand
GGCTTCGACCGCACTGGTGGTCAACGCTTCGCCGAAGACGGCTTCGACCGCACTGGTGGTCAACGCTTCGCCGAAGACGGCTTCGACCGCACTGGTGGCCAGCGCTTCGCCGAAGACGGCTTCAACCGCACCAACGCCCACCGCATCAGCTGATCCCTGATGCGAGCACCCAGCCCGGCTTCGGCCGGGCTTGATCATTTTCAGGCGGGCACAGGCTTGGCACACTAGGCGCCTTGTCCACCAGGAGGTAGGGCCAGCAAGCCCAGCACAGATGTATTACTACGAACCCGCAAAAGGCCACGGCCTGCCCCACGACCCGTTCAACGCCATCGTCGGCCCCCGCCCTATCGGCTGGATCTCCTCACAGGACCGCGAAGGCCGCCTGAACCTGGCGCCCTACAGCTTCTTCAACGCCTTCAACTACATCCCGCCAATCATCGGTTTCTGCAGCGTCGGGCGCAAAGACAGCCTGAACAACATCGAGCAGACCGGCGAGTTCGTCTGGAACCTGGCCACTCGCACGTTGGCCGAGCAGATGAACCAGAGCTGCGCACCGGTTGCCGCCGAGGTAAGCGAATTCGAATTGAGCGGCCTCACCGCCACGCCATCAAGCATCGTCAATGTGCCGCGTGTTGGCGAAACCCCAGTGGCCTTCGAGTGCAAGGTCAGCCAGATCGTCCAGCTCAAGCGGGCCGACCAGGAACTGGTGCCCAGCTGGTTGATCCTGGGTGAAGTGGTGGCGGTGCACATTGCCGAGCACCTGTTGAAGAACGGTATCTACGATACCGCTGCCGCCGAGCCGATCCTGCGTGGTGGTGGCCCGGCAGACTATTTCGAGCTGGGCAACCTGTTCAAGATGGCCCGCCCACCGGCCTGATCACCAGATCAGCTCACCCTCTTCGCTGACGCCCTGCAGGCGTTGCAGCTCGGCCGTGGCCGCTTCATCGGCGGCCACGGCGCCCTGGAACACCTGGCCGTCGAGAATCTTGTGAAAGCGCGGCACACCGCCCATGCCCAGGGCCTTGACCGCGATGGCCGCGTTGTAGCCGCCACCTTCCACCGGGACCATCGCCGAAACCGCTTCGAAATACGGAAATTCCCTACGTGCCATATTGCTATCCGCTTCGTTGATCGGGGGCCGGCATTTTACCCTATTTGCCTGTACAGGCCCTATCGCCGGTACAGGCAACACCTCAATCAAAGGTATGCAGATCCAGGCTGCTGACCACCTGTTCCTGCACCAACTCACCAAACACTTCCAGTGTCGGCGAAGCAAAATAGCCACTCATCGCCTGCTGGTCCTGCCAGCTGCCACTGAGCAACCATAAATCGGCATCAGCCTGCGAACGCTGCACCGAAAAACTCAGGCAGCCCGGTGCCCGCAACGAGGGCTCGAGCAAGTCACGCAGGCGCGCGCCCAGCTCCGCCGAGCGCCCGCTGCTGGCACGGATGAAAGCAAGGTGGGTGACCGGTTGTGTCGGGGTCATTGCACAATCTCCTTGAAGCAGGCGGACGAAAAAGCCAGGCTGCCAAGGTTAGGGCCTCGCCCGCGCGACACGTTAGGCCATTACTGCACGCCGATTGCCTGATCCTGCAGCGCGGCAGGATCAGGCAATCGGCGTGCAGCTTTTGACTAGCGCCCGCCATTGCCCAAACCTATGCTGCGTCGGTCAGCAGAGGAAAGCCATCATGACCATCGCCACGTCCATCGACCCAAGCCTGGAACTGCAACGCCAGGAGCTGGCCGAGCTGATCCACCGCCACGCCGGGGAGCCTCACGGCCCGGCATCGGCCATCGATGACCTGTACCTTGTGCGCTACACCGAAAACGTGCGCTCGGTACCGACGCTGGCGCAACCCGCGCTGTGCATCCTCGCCCAGGGTAGCAAAAGCCTGTTCCTGGGTGACGAGCAGTACGCCTACGACCCGCTGCACTACATGGTGGTCTCGGTAACCTTGCCGCTTAGCGGCGTAAAGCTCGACGCCAGCCCCGAGCACCCGAGCCTTGGCCTGCGCATGGACCTGGACCCAGCCGAAATAAGCCAACTGATCGCCGAAAGCGGGCCGATGCTGGTGCCCAACCGGCCTTCCGGTCGTGGCTTGTATGTGGAGAGAACCGACGCCGCGTTGCTCGACGCCTTGCTGCGGCTGATACGCCTGCTGGACACCCCTCGCGACATCGCGATGCTGGCGCCGCTGTTCCGCCGGGAGATTCTGTACCGCCTGCTGCGCGGGCCGCAGGGCTATCGGTTGTACGAAATTGCCTTGGCCAACAGCCAGACCCACCGGGTTTGTCAGGCCATCACCTGGCTCAACCAGAACTACCAGCGGCCTTTGCGCATCGAGGATCTGGCGCGTGAAGTCAACCTCAGCACCTCGACCTTGCACCACCGGTTCAAGGCCGTGACGTCGATGAGCCCGCTGCAGTATCAGAAGCAACTGCGCCTGCAGGAGGCGCGGCGATTGATGCTCAATGACGGCCTCGAGGCAGCGGTGGCGGCCTACCGGGTGGGGTATGAAAGCCCGTCACAGTTCAGCCGTGAATACAGCCGGCTGTATGGCGCGCCGCCGATTCGTGATGTGGCCAGGTTGCGGGCGACTGCTGGCTGAGTTTGGCTTTGCCTGTGCCGGCCTCTTCACGGGTAAACCCGCTCCCACAGGTTTTGCACAGATATTGATAACTGTGCAGTACCTGTGGGAGCGGGTTCACCCGCGAAAGGGCCGATACTGGCAATAGATTTACTTCAACCCGACACAGCTCCCTGCCACTGATTCTGGTCAACCTGGATCAAGGTCGGCCCCTTGCGCTCCACTGCCTGCCCCAACGCCACCTGCAGCTGCGCCACATCTGCCACCTGCTCCGCCGCCGCGCCCAAGGCCCGCGCCACACCGATGAAGTCTGGCGTATGGATATCCACCCCGACCGGCTCGATGGCCCGGTTGACCATGTACTTCTTTATTTCCTCGTACCCCTGGTTGTTCCACAGCAGCACGATCAACGGCACCTGCGCTTCCACCGCGCTGGCCAGCTCCGGCAAGGTGAACTGCAGACCGCCATCACCAATCAGGCACACCGCAGGGGCACGCTCACCGACCTGCTCCGCGCTGCCCAGCCAGGCGCCCATGGCCGCCGGCAATGCGTAACCCAAGGTGCCGTAGCCGGTCGAGGCATTGAACCAACGGCGTGGCTGGTCCATGTCCAGGGTCAGGTTGCCGGTGTACACCGGCTGAGTCGAATCGCCCACCAGAATGGCATTGGGCAGACGCTCAAGAATCGCACTCAGCAGACGCGTCTGGCTCAGGGTCGGCTGGTCCCAACCCGCCGCCAGTGCCTGGCGCAACTTGGCCACGCGGGTTGCCCCCCACGTGCTTTCACGCACGGGTTGCGGCAGTGGCTGCAAAGCGTCGAACAGCGCCTCGGCAGCCAATTCGGCGTCGGCCACCAGCGACAGCGTCGGCAGGTAATTGCGCACTGTCTGGTCCGCGTCGATGTCGATGCGCAACAGGGTGCCCGGGATCTCGAAACCACCTTTGAAGGTCACGTCATAGTCGGTTTCGGCCAGTTCGGTACCGATCGCCAGCACCACATCGGCCTCGGCCACCAGCGCCCGTGTGGCTGGCAGCGACTGGGTCGAGCCGATCTGCAGGGGGTGGCTGGCCGGCAGCAGCCCCTTGGCATTGATAGTCAGCGCCACCGGCGCCTGCAGGTGTTCGGCCAGGCGCGCCAGCGCAGCGCCCGCGGCCAATGCGCCGCCCCCAGCCAGGATCAATGGCCGCCGTGCATTGGCCAGGCGCTCGGCCATCTGCGCCACGGCCTGCGGCGCTGCCCCTGCCCGGCTACTGCGCACCACGCGCCCCGGCAGCAGGTGATCGGCCGGTTCGACCAGCACGTCGAGCGGGATCTCGATATGCACCGGGCGCGGTCGGGCGCCTTCGAACACGGCGAATGCCCGAGCCAGCACCTGCGGCAGGTCATCGGCACTCATCAGGGTGTGGGAAAACGCCGCCACACCCGACACCAGCGCGGCCTGGTTGGGCAACTCATGCAGCTTGCCACGGCCACCGCCCAACTGGTCGCGAGATTGCACGCTGGAAATCACCAGCATCGGGATCGAGTCGGCATAGGCCTGGCCCATTGCGGTGGTGATGTTGGTCATGCCCGGGCCGGTGATGATGAAGCACACCCCCGGTTTGCCGCGGGTCCGCGCATAGCCGTCGGCCATGAACCCGGCACCCTGCTCGTGGCGCGGGGTGACATGGCGGATGGACGAACCCGCCAGGCCGCGGTAGAGCTCCACGGTATGTACACCAGGAATGCCGAAGACATGGTCAACGCCATAGCCTTCAAGGAGTTTTACCAGTACTTCGCCGCAGGTCGCCATTGGGTTTCACCGTGAATCTTGGTTGGGTTATGCCCCTATTGGACCCAGCCACGGCTATCGCCACAATGCAAAAAAACACATACTAGCCATGTTCTGCAATCATGGCTCAGCACAATGAAACGCCTCCCGCCCCTGCCCGCCCTGCATACCTTCCTGGTCACCGCCCAGCACTGCAATTTCACCCGTGCCGGGCAGCAGCTGCATATCACCCAGGGCGCCGTCAGCCGGCAGATCGCGGCCCTCGAAGAGCATCTGGGCTATGCCTTGTTCCAGCGCCAGGCCCGTGGGTTGAGCCTGACCCGTGAAGGCCAGGACTGGCTGCCAAGGGTGCAACAGGTATTTGCGCTGATTGAACAAGGGGTGCGCGAGGTGGGTGGGCGCAGCGCTACGTTACAGCTCAAGGCACCGACCTGCGTGATGCGCTGGCTGCTGCCACGCCTGATGGAATGGCAGGCGCTACGCCCGGATGTACCGGTGGAGCTGACCACCACGGTGCAACATGGAGTGGACTTTCGCCGCGAGGGTTTCGATGCGGCGGTGGTGTATGGCGATGCGCCGAACCACGGGCTGCGCGTGCGCAAGCTGTTCGATGAGCAGTTGACGCCGGTGTGCGCGCCGTCACTGCGCGAGGGGCCGGTGCCGTTGCAGCAGGTCGAGGACCTGGCGCGACACATGCTGCTGCCCCCCTCGCGGAATGAGCATGACTGGCGGTTATGGCTGCAGGCAGCCGGGGCAACGCTGGCCATTCAAGGTCCGAAGCAGCATTTCGAGACGCTGGACATGGCGATGGCCATGGCCTCGCAGGGCACCGGCGTGGCCATCGGCGACTGGTCGCTGATCGGCGATGACTTGCGCGGGGGGCGGTTGTGCATGCCGTTTGCGCTGAAGGTGATGACCGGCAAGGGGTATTACCTGGTGAGCCAGGCCAAGAGCTTGCCGCCGGGGTTGGGGGAGTTGCTGGATTGGCTGGAACACCAGGCCAGCCAGTGAGGGCCTCTTCGCGGGCACGCCCGCTCCCACAGGTACAGCACAGATTCCAAGACCTGTGCTTTACCTGTGGGAGCGGGCGTGCCCGCGAAGCAGGCGACTCAATAGCCGACAGTGAAACGCTGCCGCGAATGCGCCGGCTTTTCCAGTTCGTCGAGCATGGCAATCGCGTAATCGGCAAAGGTGATCCAGCTCTTACCCTCCGCGCCGATCAACAGATGATCCTTGCCCAGCTTGTAATGCCCGCTGCGCTCACCTTCAACGAACTCCGCCGACGGCGACAGGAAGGTCCAGTCCAGGTTCGGCTCCCGTTGTAACGCTTCCAGGAAACGCACTCCGGCAGTGGCCTCGGCCTTGTATGCCTCGGGGAAGTCCGGGCTGTCGATCACCCGATGCCCAGACGGCAGCAAAAGGCTACCGGCCCCACCCACCACCAGCAGGCGCCTGACCCCGGCCCGTTTGACTGGCTCGATGATGGCGTGTGGCTCGATGGTCGAGAAATGCGCCGCACTCAGCACCGCATCCACACCCGCGACCGCCGCTTGCAGGGCTGCGCTGTCCTTGGCATCCAGCGCCTTGACGGTCACCCCCTCCCGCCCCTGCAACCGCGACGGGTCGCGGGCGATGGCCAGCACACTGTGGCCACGGCGCAGGGCCTCTTCCAGCAACTGGCTGCCAGCGCGGCCGGTGGCACCGATGATTGCAATCTTGCTCATGGGATACTCTCCATCAGTTGAACGGAACTACCACTTCATCTCGCCCTTGGCGACCTTGGCCCCCAGCTCCAGCGAGCTTTCATCGGCCAGGCTCGGGTAACGTCGCTTCATCGCCGCGATCAACGCACCGGCGTCTTTCGCCTGGGCGGTCTCGGCATCGAAATCACGAATGTAGTTCGCCGTGAAACGCACGGCCTGCAGCGAGCGGCTGCTGTCCCCCAGGTAATGCCCGGGTATGACCGTGCGCGGCGCCAGCGCTTCGATGTGCGCCAGGGTGCCGAGCCAGTCGGCGTGGGACTTGGCCGTTTGCGTGTCGGCCATCCATACATGAATGTTCTCCGACACCACCACGCCACCGACCACCGCCTTGATCGACGGGATCCACACAAAACTGCGGTCAGGTTGCGGGCCGTCCAGGCCGACCACCTCAAGGTCCTGCCCTTCCACCGTCAGGCGGTTGCCTTCGAGCACCTGTGGCAGCACCAGCCGCGCCGGCTTGTCCGCGCCCATCTGCGGGCCCCAGTAGGCCAGCTTGGCATCCTTGGTCTGGCGGATATGGGCAACCGTGGCGGCCGACGCCAGCACCTTGGCGTCCGGGAAGGCCTGGGTCAGGGTATCCAGGCCGAAATAGTAGTCCGGGTCGCCATGGCTGATGTAGATAGTGGTCAGCTGCTTGCCGCCTGCCCGCAGGCGCTGCACCAGTTGCTCGGCCTGGGCCTTGCCGAACTGGGCATCGACGAGGATGGCGTCGTGCTCGCCGCTGACGATCACCGAACTGACCGGGAAGATCGCCTCATGCCCGGGGTTGTAAACCTCCAGCCGCAAGGGGTCGGCAGCCAGCGCCGGGCCGGCCAGGGTCACACAGGCCAGCAGCAGGCCACGCAAGGGAGTGAAAAGAGACATCGCAAACGCCCGTCAAATGAACAATGCCCAACAGCTTAGTTGCCCAATCCGTGACAAAAAATGCGATGCTCGAACATAGTTTGTTTCTGAAACCGGGCAAATCATGGACCGTCTCAACGCCATGCGCGTTTTCGTCACCGTCGTCGACCTGGGCAGCCAGTCGGCGGCGGCGGATCATCTGCAACTGTCGCGGCCGGTGGTATCGCGCTACCTGGCAGAGCTGGAAGACTGGGTTGGCGCACGGCTGATGCAGCGCACCACACGCAAGCTCAGCCTCACCGCCGCCGGACAGGAAACCCTGCCCCGCTGCCGGCAATTGCTGGAATTGGCTGGCGACCTGCAGGCCGCGGTGCAGCAGCCGGATGACGCGCCCAAGGGCGCGCTGCGCATCAGCGTCAGCACCTCATTCGGCCAGGCCCAACTGGTGGATGCTGTGGCCGATTACGTCCGACGCTACCCTGGGGTGAAGGTGGAACTGCAGATGCTCGATCGCACGGTCAACCTGGTAGACGAGCGCATCGACCTGGCCATCCGCACCAGCAATGACCTGGACCCCAACCTTATTGCCCGGCGCCTGAGCGTATGCCGCTCGGCAGTGTGTGCGGCACCGGCCTACCTGCGCGAGCACGGCACGCCGCAACGGGTCGAGGAACTGAGCCGGCACAACTGCCTGACACATGCCTACTTCGGCCACAGCCTGTGGCATTTCGAGGTAGCCGGCCAGCAAGTCGCCGTGCCAGTGGCGGGGAACATCAGTGCCAACGAGGCGATGACACTGCAGAAGGCGGCGCTGGCCGGCGCAGGTATCGCCATGCTGCCGACCTACCAGGCAGCGCAGGCCCTGCGCCGGGGTGAACTGGTGCGCCTGCTGCCCGAAGCCAGCCCGCGCGAACTGAACCTGAATGCGGTGTACACCTCACGCAAGCACATGCCGGCGACCTTGCGCAGCATGCTGGATTTTCTTGTGCAGCGGTTCAAGGACGAACCGGAGTGGGATCAGGACTTGTAAAGCCGCTCCTACAGGAATGGCATTGTCACTCCTCGACGCTCATGTACTCCTTGGCCCAGCGGATGTAGTCCTCGGGCTGGGTGTAGGTGTGCGAGAGTTCGGTGGCGCTGAGGTTTTCCGACTTGTTCTGCTGGCCGCGCTGCAGCCGCAGGCAATCGTAGGTGGCCTTGATGGCGGCAAAGTAGGCCGCGTGACCATCGACCACGATGCGCACGCCCAGGCGTGCCAGGCGCTCGTCGTCACGCAGGTTCGGGTTGCCGTAGGTCACCAGCATCAGTGGCACCGTCAGGTGCTCGGCAATCTGCTCGAGTTGCTCGAAGTCCTTCACCCCCACCATGCAGATGCCATCGGCTCCGGCCTTCTGGTAGCTCTGGGTACGCACGATGATTTCTTCGGTGGTGAGCACGCCAGCGTTGGTCCGGGCAATGATCGACAGCGACGAATCGACCCGTGCCTCCAGCGCCGCACGGATCTTGCCGACGCCCTCTTCAACCGGGATCAGGTCGGTGGACTTGCGCCCGAACTGGGCAGGTAGCAGGGTGTCCTCGATGGTCAGGGCAGCCACGCCGGCGCGCTCCAGTTCGATGACCGTACGCATGACGTTCAGCGCGTTGCCATAGCCGTGGTCGGCGTCAGCCAGCACCGGCAGTTGTGCCACGCGACCAATACGGGTGGCCTGCTCGACGAACTCGCTGAGGGTGATCAGGGCGAAGTCCGGTGCAGCCAGTACCTGCAGCGAAGCGACGGAGCCACCGAGGATGCCGACCTCGAAGCCCAGGTCTGCGGCAATGCGTGCCGACATCGGGTCGAACACCGATGCGGTGTGATAACAGGAACCTGAAGCGAGCAGCTCGCGGAAGGCAAAACGCAGATCTTGATGGGAAGCCTTGGGCATGATCACTCCGCAAAATAAGTTGAAATTCGAACGGTAACTACCGACCCCTGTAATCGGGTCTACCTGGCCTGTTCCAACCGTCGCCATCTGGGCGGTCATGCTCGACATGCAGGCAGAGGAATAAAAGGTGTGGGAGACAGCGGCGCAAAAACCTGCGGCATAATGTTGCACCAAGCTGGTGCAAACCCCCGATTTTCGGCCTCTGTGGCATACCAACGATATCACGCAGCCATGCAGCACTGAATGAATGCGCCAATGCCGATCTTGCATAGGGGATGCAGATAGTGGATAGGAAGCTACCTAACTCAGGTTACAATTCGGGGACTTCATGCTGGCCTCTTCGCGGGTAAACCCGCTCCCACAGGGACCGCGCCGTCCTCAGGAGCGACACCGGACCTGTGGGAGCGGGTTTACCCGCGAAGAAGGCCGCCACCGTCATACAAGGTATCCCCGTGACCGCCGCCCTGCCCCCCACCACCCTGCGCAACGTGCTCACCGCCCTGATGCTGGCGATCTTCCTCGGCGCCCTGGACCAGACCATCGTTGCCGTCTCGCTGCCGGCGATCTCGGCGCAGTTCAACGATGTCGGCCTGCTGGCCTGGGTCATCTCCGGCTACATGGTGGCGATGACTGTCGCCGTGCCGATCTACGGCAAGCTGGGCGACCTGTACGGAAGGCGCCGGATGATCCTCACCGGCATCAGCCTGTTCACCCTGGCCTCGATCGCCTGCGCCCTGGCCCAGGACATGCAACAGCTGGTGCTGGCCCGGGTACTGCAGGGCATTGGTGCCGGTGGCATGGTCTCGGTGAGCCAGGCGATCATCGGCGACTTCGTCCCCCCACGGGAGCGCGGCCGCTACCAGGGATACTTCAGCAGCATGTACGCGGTGGCCAGTGTCGCCGGCCCGGTGCTGGGCGGTTGGTTGACCGAATACCTGTCATGGCGCTGGGTGTTCTGGATCAACCTGCCACTGGGGCTGGTTGCACTGTGGGCGATCCGCCGCGCCCTCGGCGGCATGCCGGTGCAGCGCCGCGAGGCGCAGGTGGATTACCTGGGTGCCGTTTTGCTGATTCTCGGCCTGGGTAGCCTGTTGCTGGGCATTACCCTGGTCGGCCAGGGCCACGCCTGGGTCGACCCGGCTGTGCTGGCCTTGTTCGCCTGCGCCGCGCTGGGCTTGATGCTGTTCATTGCCCATGAGCGCCGCTGCCCGGAGCCGCTGCTGCCGCTCGGCCTGTTCGGCAATCGCGTGGCGGTGCTGTGCTGGGGCGTGATCTTCTTCGCAAGCTTCCAGTCGATCTCCCTGACCATGCTCATGCCGTTGCGCTACCAGGGCATCACCGGTGCCGGCGCCGACAGTGCTGCCCTGCACCTCCTGCCGCTGGTGATGGGGCTGCCCATGGGTGCCTTCACCGGCGGGCGCATGACCAGCCTGACCGGGCGCTACAAGCCGCAGATCCTGGCCGGCGCACTGCTGATGCCACTGGCCATTTTCGCCATGGCGCTGACCCCGCCGCAGTCGGTCTTGCTCAGTGCACTGTTCATGCTGCTGACCGGCATCGCTTGCGGGCTGCAGTTCCCGACCTCGCTGGTAGGCACGCAAAGCGCGGTGGACAGCAAGGATATCGGCGTGGCCACCAGCACCACCAACCTGTTCCGCTCGCTGGGTGGGGCCATGGGAGTGGCGTGCATGTCCAGCCTGCTGCTGGCGCTGCTGCACCAGGGCGGGTTCGAGTCGCTGGGTAATCCGTTGCTGGGGAGCCTGAAGGCCGGAGAAGTGGACCTGGTGACACAGGGGCGGTTGCTGGAGACGTTCCAGCATTTGCTGATGGGGAGTGCCGGGGTAGCTGTGCTGGGACTGTTTGCAGCGCTTGCATTGCCCGACCGGCAACTGCGTGGACGCTGAAGTCGGCCGCACCGTTGTGTGGGCTGCTGCCTTGCTGCAAACCTGCATCTTGTGCGATCCCTGTGGGAGCGGGTTCACCCGCGAAGAAGGCAGCGCGGTGAATGGCACCGGCTTCGCCGGTGTTCGCGGGTAAACCCGCTCCCACAGAGATCTCGGCGCGCCGGCAGAACCTGCACAGCTGAGCATTCCGAGAGCATTAATCCCCCCTTAACACAAAGGGGTAACACTCCCTCACAATCCTTAACAAAGTGTCATTTGCGCAGAGCCGGGCTCAAGCGCAGCATATCCAGCCCGGTGTCGACCCATTTTTCGACATCCTTCAACAAATCGACACTGTCAGGCAGCAACAGCCAGCGCCCGATCAGGCCATCGACATAGGCGAACATGGCCACCGCCGCGCGCTCGACATCAAGCTCGCCTGGCAACTGGCCCCGGCGCACGGCATTGGCCAACGCCAGGGTGATGCCCTTGTGGCAATCCAGCACAGCAGCCTGGCGCTGCTGGCGAATTTCACACATGTCATCGGTGAACTCGCACTTGTGATGCAGGATTTCGTTGATACGCCTGGTTCGGGCATCGAGCACCAGCTCGTTGAACACTTGCAGCAACAGCTTGCGCATGCAGCCAAGCGGGTCCACTTCGTCCTCGCTTTCGCTCGCCCGCGCCAGGTGGTCATGGGTTTCATGCAGGCTGTCGAGCAACGCCTGCACCAACTCGGCCTTGTTGTTGAAGTGCCAGTAGATCGCTCCTCGCGTCACACCCGCCAGTTCGGCGATGTCGGCCAGGGTGGTTCGCGCAACCCCGCGCTTGTAGAAGGCCTTTTCCGCCGCCTCGATGATCTGGGCGCGGGTTTCCTGGGCTTCTTCTTTGGTTCGACGGACCATGGCAGTACAAACCTCATCTGCCCCGAACGCGCGGCGCGTGCGGGTAACACTCCGGGGGCACCTCTGCAGGGTGCCTCGCGGGGGAGCTAATCAAGAGCTGTGGCAGTACCCGAGTACAACCCAGCGGTATTTACAAACAACCATGAATGTAAGTATATTCCTTAGCAAGCTATTTATCCACCGGATAGCAATTTTTCCAGATCAAGACTCTTCCATTACTCTTGAGCGTCTCCCAGCTCCAGCGACCCGAGGATCCTCATGCAATTCAAGCCAGCCGTTACCGCTCTGGTTTCCGCCGTCGCCCTGGCAACCCTGCTCAGTGGCTGTAAGAAAGAAGAAGCAGCGCCAGCGGCGCAGGCTCCTCAGGTCGGCGTCGTGACCATCCAGCCCCAAGCCTTCACCCTGACCTCGGAATTGCCGGGGCGTACCACTGCCTACCGCGTCGCCGAAGTGCGCCCGCAGGTCAACGGCATCATCCTCAAGCGCCTGTTCAAGGAAGGCAGTGAGGTCAAGGAAGGCCAGCAGCTGTACCAGATCGACCCTGCCGTGTACGAAGCCAACCTGGCCAATGCCCAGGCCAACCTGCAGGCCACCCGCTCGCTGGCCGAGCGCTACAAGCAGCTGATCGACGAACAGGCTGTCTCCAAGCAGGAATACGACGACGCCAATGCCAAACGATTGCAGGCCGAGGCTTCGCTCAAAAGCGCGCAGATCGACCTGCGCTACACCAAGGTCCTGGCACCGATCAGCGGCCGTATCGGCCGTTCTTCGTTCACCGAAGGTGCACTGGTGAGCAATGGCCAGGCCAACGCCATGGCCACCATCCAGCAACTCGACCCGATCTACGTCGACGTCACCCAGTCCACCGCCGAACTCCTCAAGCTGCGCCGTGACCTGGAAAGCGGCCAGCTGCAGAAGGCCGGCGACAACGCCGCCTCGGTGCAGCTGGTGCTGGAAGACGGCAGCCTGTTCAAGCAGGAAGGCCGCCTGGAGTTCTCCGAAGTCGCGGTCGACGAGACCACCGGCTCGGTCACCCTGCGCGCCCTCTTCCCCAACCCCGACCACACCCTGCTGCCAGGCATGTTCGTGCATGCGCGGCTCAAGGCCGGAGTCAACGCCAACGCCATCCTGGCCCCGCAACAGGGCGTGACCCGCGACCTGAAAGGCGCACCGACCGCGCTGGTGGTCAACCAGGAGAACAAGGTCGAACTGCGCCAGCTCAAGGCCAACCGTACCCTGGGCAGCGATTGGCTGATCGAGGAAGGCCTGAACCCGGGTGACCGCCTGATCACCGAAGGGCTGCAGTACGTGCGCCCGGGCGTCGAGGTCAAGGTCAGCGAAGCCACCAACGTCAAGAAGCCGGCCAGCCCTGTTCAGGCCAACGCGGCGAAAGCAGACGCCAAAGCGGAGTAAACCATGTCGAAGTTCTTTATCGATCGCCCGATCTTCGCCTGGGTGATCGCCTTGGTGATCATGCTGGTCGGCGCCTTGTCGATCCTGAAGCTGCCGATCAACCAGTACCCCAGCATCGCGCCGCCGGCCATCGCCATCGCCGTGACCTACCCGGGCGCCTCGGCGCAAACCGTGCAGGACACCGTGGTACAGGTGATCGAGCAGCAGCTCAACGGTATCGACAACCTGCGTTATGTGTCGTCGGAAAGTAACTCCGACGGCAGCATGACCATTACCGCCACCTTCGAGCAGGGCACCAACCCAGACACCGCGCAGGTGCAGGTGCAGAACAAGCTGAACCTGGCCACCCCGCTGCTGCCGCAGGAAGTGCAGCAGCAAGGTATCCGCGTCACCAAGGCAGTGAAGAACTTCCTGCTGGTGATCGGCCTGGTGTCCGAAGACGGCAGCATGACCAAGGACGACCTGGCCAACTACATCGTCTCCAACATGCAGGACCCGATCTCGCGTACCGCGGGTGTGGGTGACTTCCAGGTGTTCGGTGCGCAGTACGCCATGCGTATCTGGCTCGATCCGGCCAAGCTGAACAAGTTCCAGCTGACCCCGGTCGACGTCAAGACCGCCGTGGCCGCGCAGAACGTGCAGGTATCCTCCGGCCAGCTCGGTGGCCTGCCGGCCATGCCGGGTACCCAGCTGAACGCCACCATCATCGGCAAGACCCGCCTGCAGACTGCCGAGCAGTTCGAGAAGATCCTGCTCAAGGTCAACAGCGACGGTTCGCAGGTGCGTCTGGGTGATGTCGCCCAGGTTGGCCTGGGTGGTGAAAACTATGCCGTCAGCGCCCAGTTCAACGGCAAGCCGGCCTCCGGCCTGGCAGTTAAACTGGCTACCGGTGCCAACGCCCTGGACACCGCCAAGGCCCTGCGCCAGACCATCGCCGACCTGGAACCGTTCTTCCCGCCTGGGGTGAAAGCGGTATTCCCGTATGACACCACCCCGGTGGTCACCGAATCGATCAGTGGCGTTATCCACACCCTGATCGAAGCCGTGGTCCTGGTGTTCCTGGTGATGTACCTGTTCCTGCAGAACTTCCGCGCCACCATCATCACCACCATGACCGTACCGGTTGTGTTGCTGGGTACCTTCGGCATCCTTGCCGCTGCCGGCTTCAGCATCAACACCCTGACCATGTTCGCCATGGTCCTGGCCATCGGCTTGCTGGTGGACGACGCCATCGTCGTGGTGGAGAACGTCGAGCGGGTGATGTCCGAGGAAGGCTTGCCGCCCAAGGAAGCGACCAAGCGCTCGATGGAGCAGATCCAGGGTGCCCTGGTGGGTATCGCCCTGGTGCTGTCGGCAGTACTGCTGCCCATGGCGTTCTTCGGCGGCTCCACGGGTGTGATCTATCGGCAGTTCTCCATCACCATCGTCTCGGCCATGGGCCTGTCGGTGCTGGTGGCGCTCATCTTCACCCCGGCCCTGTGCGCCACCATGCTCAAGCCGCTGAAGAAGGGCGAGCACCATGTGGCCAAGCGTGGCTTCTTTGGCTGGTTCAACCGCAACTTCGACCGCAGCGTAACCGGCTACGAGCGCAGCGTGGGCACCATCCTGCGCAACAAGGTACCGTTCCTGCTGGCCTACGCGCTGATCGTGGTCGGCATGATCTGGCTGTTCGCCCGCATCCCTACCGCGTTCCTGCCGGAAGAAGACCAGGGCGTATTGTTTGCCCAGGTACAGACCCCGGCCGGCTCCAGTGCCGAGCGCACCCAAGTGGTGGTCGACCAGATGCGTGAGTACCTGCTCAGCGAAGAGGCCGACACCGTGGCTTCGGTTTTCACCGTCAACGGCTTCAACTTCGCCGGCCGTGGCCAGAGCTCGGGTATGGCATTCATCATGCTCAAGCCGTGGGATGAACGCTCCAAGGAAAACAGCGTGTTCGCCCTTGCCCAGCGTGCCCAGCAGCACTTCTTCACCTTCCGCGATGCGATGGTGTTCGCCTTTGCCCCGCCTGCGGTGCTCGAACTGGGTAACGCCACCGGCTTCGACGTGTTCCTGCAGGACCGCGGCGGTGTCGGCCATGCCAAGCTGATGGAAGCGCGCAACCAGTTCCTGGCCAAGGCCGCGCAGAGCAAGATCCTCAGCGCCGTGCGCCCGAACGGCCTGAACGACGAGCCGCAGTACCAGCTGACCATTGATGACGAGCGTGCCAGCGCCCTGGGCGTGACCATCGCTGACATCAACAACACCCTGTCGATTGCCTTGGGTGCCAGCTACGTCAACGACTTCATCGACCGTGGCCGGGTCAAGAAGGTGTACATCCAGGGCGAGCCGAACGCGCGGATGAGCCCGGAAGACCTGCAGAAGTGGTACGTGCGCAATGGCGCCGGCGAAATGGTGCCGTTCTCCTCCTTCGCCAAGGGCGAATGGACCTACGGTTCGCCGAAGCTGTCGCGTTACAACGGCGTCGAGGCAATGGAAATCCTCGGTGCTCCGGCCCCGGGCTACAGTACCGGTGAAGCCATGGCCGAGGTCGAGCGCATTGCTGGCGAATTGCCAAGCGGCATCGGCTTCTCCTGGACCGGCATGTCCTACGAGGAAAAACTCTCCGGTTCGCAGATGCCGGCACTGTTCGCCCTCTCGGTACTGTTCGTGTTCCTGTGCCTGGCAGCCCTGTACGAAAGCTGGTCGATCCCGATCGCCGTGGTACTGGTAGTACCGCTGGGTATCATCGGTGCCCTGATCGCCACCAGCATGCGCGGGTTGTCCAACGACGTATACTTCCTGGTCGGCCTGTTGACCACCATCGGCCTGGCGGCGAAAAACGCCATTCTGATCGTCGAGTTCGCCAAGGAACTGCACGAACAAGGCCGCAGCCTGTACGACGCGGCGATCGAGGCGTGCCGCATGCGTCTGCGCCCGATCATCATGACCTCGCTGGCGTTCATCCTCGGCGTGGTACCGTTGACTATCGCCAGCGGCGCCGGCGCCGGCAGCCAGCACGCCATCGGTACTGGTGTGATCGGCGGCATGATCAGTGCGACCGTGCTGGCTATCTTCTGGGTACCACTGTTCTTCGTCGCAGTGTCGTCACTGTTCGGCAGCAAAGAGCCGGAAAAAGACGTCACCCCTGAAACTCCACGTTATGAGGCTGGGCAATGACCAAGTCTTTGTTGTCCCTGGCAGTAACCGCTTTCATTCTTGGCGGCTGCTCGCTGATCCCTGACTACCAGACCCCGGAATCGCCGGTGGCTGCGCAGTGGCCGCAAGGCCCGGCTTACTCGCCGACGCAGTCGGCGGAGGTTGCCGCCGCCGAACAGGGCTGGCGTCAGTTCTTCCACGACCCGGCCCTGCAGCAGCTGATCCAGACCGCGCTGGTGAACAACCGCGACCTGCGCGTTGCCGCGTTGAACATCGACGCCTACCGTGCGCAGTACCGCATCCAGCGTGCCGACCTGTTCCCTGCGGTTTCGGCCAACGGTAGCGGCAGCCGCCAGCGCGTACCGGCGAACATGTCGCAGACGGGCGAAGCGGGCATCACCAGCCAGTACTCGGCCACCCTGGGCGTCAGCGCCTATGAGCTGGACCTGTTCGGCCGCGTGCGCAGCCTGACCGAGCAGGCCCTGGAAACCTACTTGTCCAGCGAGCAGGCGCGTCGCTCCACGCAGATCAGCCTGGTGGCCAGCGTGGCCAACGCCTACTACACCTGGCAGGCCGACCAGGCGCTGTTCAAGCTGACCGAAGAAACGCTGAAGACCTACGAGGAAAGCTACAACCTCACCCGCCGCAGCAACGAAGTCGGCGTAGCCTCGGCGCTGGACGTCAGCCAGGCGCGTACCGCCGTGGAAGGCGCCCGGGTCAAGTACTCGCAGTACCAGCGCCTGGTCGCCCAGGACGTCAACAGCCTGACCGTGCTGCTGGGCACCGGCATTCCCGCCGACCTGGCCAAGCCGCTGGAGCTCAATGCCGACCAACTGGCCGAAGTACCGGCCGGCCTGCCGTCGGACATCCTCCAGCGTCGCCCGGACATCCAGGAAGCCGAGCATCTGCTCAAGGCCGCCAATGCCAACATTGGCGCGGCCCGCGCAGCGTTCTTCCCGAGCATCAGCCTGACCGCCAATGCCGGCAGTCTGAGCCCCGACATGGGCCACCTGTTCTCGGGCGGCCAGGGCACCTGGCTGTTCCAGCCGCAGATAAACCTGCCGATCTTCAACGCCGGCAGCCTGAAGGCCAGCCTGGACTACTCGAAGATTCAGAAGGACATCAACGTCGCCAAGTACGAAAAGACCATCCAGACCGCTTTCCAGGAAGTCTCCGATGGCCTGGCGGCGCGCAAGACCTTCGAAGAGCAGCTGCAGGCGCAACGCGACCTGGTGCAGGCGAACCAGGACTACTACCGCCTGGCCGAACGCCGCTATCGCATCGGTATCGACAGCAACCTGACCTTCCTCGACGCCCAGCGCAACCTGTTCAGCGCCCAGCAGGCACTGATCGGCGACCGCTTGTCGCAGCTGACCAGCGAGGTCAACCTGTACAAGGCGCTTGGCGGTGGCTGGTACGAGCAGACCGGGCAGGCCAACAACCAGCAGGCAGCTGTGGAAGCACCGAAGAGCTGATCAGCCCTGTTACAGCAAAGAGCCCACCTTTAACGGTGGGCTTTTTGTTTGTCGGTTGCCTGTACAGGCCTCTTCGCGGGTAAACCCGCTCCCACAATGTTTTGCATAAATGCTGAAGGCTGTGCAGTACCTGTGGGTGCGGGTTTACCCGCGAAGAGGCCAGTGCAGGAGAACAATTAACCAACCAGAACATTCCGTTCGATTATCGCCCGCTTCCGCTTGTGGCGAATTGCCTCACCCCCGCCACACCCCGCAACATCCTCCCACGCAACGTTGCCCCGGTTCATCCCAAAAGACCCGCACCTGCAGGCCGCATCCTGCAGCGTACCGGCTCGCCCATAAAAACAAGAGATCCACGACAGATGAGCACTTTGCAACCCGCACGCCAGCTGCTGCCCGGCCTGTTGGCCATGTCCTGCGCACTCCCAGTGTTCGCCGCCGACCAAGGTGGTTTCCTGGAGGACGCGAAGGCCACCCTCAACCTGCGAAACTTCTACATCAACCGCAACTTCGTCGACCCGGCCCATCCGCAGGCCAAGGCCGAAGAGTGGACGCAGAGCTTCATCCTCGACGCCCGCTCCGGCTTTACCCAGGGCACCGTCGGTTTCGGCGTGGACGTACTGGGCCTATATTCGGTCAAGCTCGATGGCGGCAAAGGCACCACCAATACCCACCTGCTGCCGGTGCACGACGATGGCCGCCCCGCCGATGACTTCGGCCGCCTGGGCGTGGCACTGAAAGCCAAGCTGTCCGAAACCGAGCTGAAAGTGGGCGAGTGGATGCCGGTACTGCCGATCCTGCGCTCGGACGATGGCCGCTCGCTGCCGCAGACCTTCCGCGGCGGCCAGCTGACCTCGAAGGAAATCGCCGGCCTGACCCTGTACGCCGGCCAGTTCCGCGGCAACAGCCCGCGCAACGACGCCAGCATGGAAGACATGTCGATGAACGGCAAGGCAGCGTTCACCTCCGACCGTTTCAACTTTGGCGGCGGCGAATACACCTTCAACGACAAGCGCACCATGATCGGCCTGTGGAATGCCCAGCTCAAGGATATCTACCGCCAGCAGTACCTCAACCTGGTGCACAGCCAACCCTTGGGCGACTGGACCCTGGGCGCCAACCTGGGCTACTTCATCGGCAAGGAAGACGGCGCCGAACGCGCCGGCGAACTGGACAACCGCACGGCCTCGGCCATGCTCTCCGCGCGCTACCAGGGCCACACCTTCTACGTCGGCCTGCAGAAAGTCAGCGGCGACGACGCCTGGATGCGGGTGAACGGCACCAGTGGCGGCACCCTGGCAAACGACAGCTACAACTCCAGCTTCGACAACGCCAAGGAGCGCTCCTGGCAGGTGCGCCATGACTTCAACTTCGCCACCGTCGGCGTGCCAGGCCTGACCCTGATGAACCGCTACATCAAGGGTGACAACGTCACCGCAGGCGGCGTGGACGATGGCAAGGAATGGGCGCGGGAAACCGAATTGGCCTATGTGGTGCAGTCGGGCAGCTTCAAGGACCTGTCGGTGAAGTGGCGCAACTCCACCATGCGCCGGGACTTCAGCACCAACTCGTTCGATGAGAACCGGTTGATCGTGAGTTACCCGCTGAATCTGCTTTGAATTCTTCGCGGCTGCCCCCTGGTCGACCGCGCCAGCAAAGCCCTGCCGCCCACCCCAGAAGGCCTGGTGGTGCTGCAACATGCCCGGCGCCTGGATATACCAGTGCGGGCTGCTGCCATTCGCTGAGCTGATGATGGTGGCGGGGGCGGGCTATCCTGAGCTATATCGGTCGCCTGTACCGGCCCTTTCGCGGGTAAACCCGCTCCCACAGGTCCAGCGCAGCCCTCAGGAGTTGTGGTGACCCTGTGGGAGCGGGTTTACCCGCGAAGAGGCCGGAACAGGCAATACACCTCGATCAGGCAACCAGGGAGGCAAAACAATGAAAACCCTCGTCGACCACCTGAGCCAATACGCCAGCTACCACCGCGACCCACGCAACATCGCCACCCACTTCGTCGGCATCCCGATGATCGTGCTGGCGGTCACTATCCTGCTGTCGCGCCCTGGCTGGGAGGTAGCCGGCATGTGGCTGTCCCCTGCCCTGCCGGTGGCGGCGGCCTCGGTCTGGTTCTACCTGCGCCTGGATCTGCGCTTCGGCCTGGTGATGGGGTTGTTGCTTGGGCTATGCCTGTGGGTCGGCCAGGTGCTGGCGATGCAGACGACAGCGCTGTGGCTCGGCACCGGGCTGGGGGCGTTCGTGGTGGGCTGGATCATCCAGTTCGTCGGCCATTACTACGAAGGCCGCAAGCCGGCGTTTGTCGACGATGTCAGCGGGTTGATCATCGGGCCGTTGTTCGTGGTGGCAGAAGCGGCATTCATGCTCGGCCTGTGCCCGGCCCTGAAACGCGCCGTCGAGGCCAACGCCGGGCCCGTGGTGGCGCGCTCTATGTAGGAGCGGCCTTGTGTCGCGATAGGGCTGCGAAGCGGCCCCGGCAATATTGGCTGCGAAGCTGAAGCCTAGGGGCCGCTGCGCGGCCCATCGCGACGCAAGGCCGCTCCTACAAGGGACCGCGTAGTGGTCAGGTACGCGACTCCACACCCAGCTCATCCCACACCGACTCAGCCATGTGGAAGGTGGCATTGGCCGCCGGAATGCCGCAATAGATCGCGCTCTGCATCAGCACTTCCTTGATTTCGTCGCGGGTCACGCCGTTGTTGGCCGCCGCGCGCAGGTGCAGCTTCAGCTCGTCGTTGCGGTTCATGCCAATCAGCATGGCGATGGTGATCAGGCTACGGGTATGGCGCGGCAGGCCAGGGCGAGTCCAGATGTCACCCCAGGCGTGGCGGGTGATCATCTCCTGGAACTCGCCGTTGAAGTCGTTGAGCTTCTCCAGGCTGCGGTCCACGTGGGCATCGCCAAGCACTGCGCGGCGTACTTGCATGCCGGCGTCGTAACGTTGTTTCTCGTCCATGGCGGTATCCTCAGTGAGCCTGCAGGAAGGCGAGCACTCGGCGGCTGAACGCCTCGCCGATCTCGACGTTGGACAGGTGCGCCGCCGGGAAGTCGACGTACTCGGCACCCGCGATACCGGCCTGCATGAAGCGGCCGTGCTCCGGAGTGGTCACCACGTCCTCGGTACCAGCAACGATCAGCGCCGGCACCTGGATACGGCCCAGTTGCTCGCGGTAATCGGCATCACGCACCGCCGCGCAGTTGCCGGCATAACCTTGCGGGCTGGTTTGCGCCAGCATCTGGCAGATGCGCTGGGCCTGCGCTGGCTGGGCCTGGGCGAAGCCCGGGGTGAACCAGCGGGCGATGGAGGCATCGCGCAGGTCGACCATGGCCTGCTGGCCGCCCTTGAGCACGGTGTCGATACGTGTGTTCCACACCTCGTCGTTGGCGATCTTGGCGGCGGTATTGCACAGGGTCAGGCTGTGCAGGCGCTCGCCTGCGTTGATGCCCAGCCACTGGCCGATCAAGCCGCCCATCGACAGGCCGACGAAGTGCGCCTTGGCGATATCCAGGCCATCGAGCAGGGCCAGCACGTCACGGCCCAGCTGATCGATGCTGTAGGGGCCTTCAGTGACCAGCGACCCACCGTGGCCACGGGTGTCGTAGCGCAGCACGCGCAAGTGCTGGCTCCACAGTGGTATCTGTGTGTCCCACATGCCCAGGTCGGTGCCCAGCGAGTTGGACAGGACCAGCACCGGGGCGTTTTCCGGGCCATCGATCTGGTAATTCAAAACGCCATCGGCCAGTTGCAAGTGCGCCACAGCGGTCTCCTTCAGGCAGTGAAACGTTGATGTTCGGACACGGCGCGCGCCACCCAGACGCGGGCCTGGCCCAGGTAATGGGCAGGGTCGAGCAAGCGATCGAGTTCTTCGGCGGACAGTTCGGCACTGACCTGCGGCTCTTCACCCAGCACGGTGCGCAGGTGGCGCTGTTCGGCCACAGCGCGCTGGCAGCACTGTTCCAGCAGGTGATGGGCGTGGTCGCGGCCCAGGCGCTGGGCGAGGACGATGCTCACCGCTTCGGCCAGCACCAGGCCCTGGGTCAGGTCGAGGTTACGGCGCATGCGCGCGGCATCCACTTCCATGCCCTCGGCAATCACCTGGGCCTGGCGCAGCGCACCAGAGACCAGGCAGCAGATGTCCGGTAGGGTTTCCCATTCGGCATGCCACAGGCCGAGGCTGCGCTCATGCTCCTGGGGCATGGCGGCGAACAGCGTCGAAACCAGCCCCGGCACGCGGGTCGCGGCGCCGATCAGCACCGCGGCGCCGACAGGGTTGCGCTTGTGCGGCATGGTCGAAGACCCACCCTTGCCCGGCGCGGAAGGCTCGAACAGTTCCCCCGCCTCGGTCTGCATCAGCAAGCTGACATCGCGGCCGAACTTGCCCAGGCTACCAGCGACCAGGCCTAGTACCGAGGCAAACTCCACCAGGCGGTCGCGCTGGGTGTGCCAGGGCTGCTCGGGCAGGGTCAGCTTGAGCTGCTCGGCCAGGGCTTCGGCCACCGGCATCGCCTTGCTGCCCAACGCCGCCAGGCTACCCGAGGCGCCGCCGAACTGCAGCACCAGCAAGCGTGGGCGCAGCTCCTGCAAGCGCTGGCGATGACGGGTCAAGGCGCCCAGCACACCGGCCAGTTTCATGCCCAGGGTCACGGGGGTGGCGTGCTGCAGCCAGGTGCGCCCCACCAGCGGCGTGTCGGCGTGCTGCAAGGCCTGACGCGACAGGGTATCGGCCAGCTTGCCGAGGTCGGCTTCGATCAGGTCGAGGGCAGCACGCAGCTGCAGGACCAGGCCAGTGTCCATCGCGTCCTGGCTGGTGGCGCCCAGGTGCACATAGCGCTCGGCTTCGGGCACGCCACTGGCAATCACCTTGCCCAACGCCTTCACCAGCGGGATCGCCGAGTTGCCAGCAGTGGCGATGGCATTGGCCAGCGCGCCAACGTCATAGCGCTCGGCGTGGCACGCCGCCTCGATGGCCGCTACCGCGCTATGCGGGACCAGCCCGGCAGCCGCCTCGGCCCGCGCCAGCGCCGCTTCGAAATCGAGCATGCCCTGCAGGCGGCCACGGTCGGAGAAGATCTCGCGCATGGCCGGTGCGGTGAAGTAGGCGTCGAACAGTAGGTTGGTCATGCCACGTCCTTAATTATCGTGGTGCAGGTACGCGGCCTGCTTCGGCAGGCGCAGGCTGAACAGGAAGGCAATCGCCATCATCGCCGTCACGTACCAGTAGAAAGTGTTTTCCATGCCCAAGGTCTTCAGGCCCAGGGCCACGTACTCGGCCGAACCGCCGAACGCCGCGTTTGCCACTGCATAGGCCAGGCCCACACCCAGTGCGCGCACCTGCGGCGGGAACATCTCGGCCTTCACCAGGCCGCTGATCGAGGTGTAGAAACTGACGATACACAACGCCAGGGAAATCAGCACGAAGGCCATGAAAGGGCTGCTCACGGTCTTCAGCGCCATCAGCAACGGCACGGTGAACAGCGTACCCAGGGCACCGAACAGCATCATCGAGTTACGCCGGCCGATGCGGTCGGAGAGCATGCCGAAGAACGGCTGCAGCACCATGAACAGGAACAGCGCGCCGGTCATCACGTAGCTGGCATTTTTCGCGGTCATGCCAGCGGTGTTGACCAGGTACTTCTGCATGTAGGTGGTGAAGGTGTAGAAGATCAGCGAACCGCCCGCGGTATAGCCAAGCACGGTGATGAAGGCCGCCGCGTGGTCGCGGAACAGGCCCTTGATGGTGCCGGCGTCCTTGTCCTGGCGGGTTTCGGCGCTGCTGGTCTCATGCAGCGAGCGGCGCAGCATCAGCGAGATCAGTGCGGCAATGGCACCGACCACGAACGGAATGCGCCAGCCCCAGGCGCGCAGCTCTTCTTCGGTGAGCAGCTGCTGCAGGATCACCACCACCAGCACCGCCAGCAACTGGCCGCCGATCAGGGTCACGTACTGGAACGAGGCGAAGAAACCGCGCTGGCCGCGCAGGGCTACTTCACTCATGTAAGTGGCAGTGGTGCCGTACTCGCCGCCTACCGACAGGCCCTGGATCAACCGGGCCAGCAATAGCAGCGCCGGGGCCCAGGTGCCGATGCTGGCATAGGTGGGCAGGCAGGCGATCATCAGCGAGCCGAAGCACATCATCAGCACCGAGATCATCAGGGAATTCTTGCGACCATGGCGGTCAGCGAGGCGGCCGAAGATCCAGCCACCGATGGGGCGCATCAGAAAGCCCGCGGCGAACACGCCTGCCGTGTTCAACAACTGCACGGTGGGGTCGTCGGAGGGGAAGAAAGCCGGGGCAAAGTAGATCGCGCAGAAGGCATAGACGTAGAAGTCGAACCATTCCACCAGGTTGCCCGAAGAGGCACCAACGATAGCGAAGATGCGTTTGCTGCGTTCTTCGCCGGTGTAATAGGTTGAGGTCATGGTGAGTTTACTCCTGGAGGGTCGCAGGTAATTCTAGACACACCTGGTAACACACTCGTTCCGCTATCTGGCTGGCAACTGGCCTTGAGTCGCATGTGCCGGCCTCTTCGCGGGTAAACCCGCTCCCACAGGGGATGCGTGGTTCCCTGTGGGAGCGGGTTCACCCGCGAAGAGGCCGGTACAAGTCAAACCCGCTCGATGGCCAGCGCCAAACCTTGGCCTACGCCCACACACATGGTCGCCAGGCCTTTACGCCCACCGCTCTTCTCCAGCTGGTGAAGCGCAGTCAGCACCAGCCGCGCACCGCTCATGCCCAGCGGGTGGCCCAGGGCGATGGCACCGCCGTTGGGGTTCACCTGCGGTGCATCGTCGGCCACACCCAGCTCACGCAGCACCGCCAGACCTTGGCTGGCAAAGGCTTCGTTGAGCTCGATCACATCGAAATCATTCACCGCCACACCCAGGCGCTCGGTCAGCTTGCGCACTGCCGGCACCGGACCAATGCCCATCACTCGCGGTGCAACACCGGCGCTGGCCATGCCCAGTACGCGGGCACGTGGGGTCAGGCCGTGTTTCTTCACAGCCTCGGCCGAAGCCAGGATCAACGCCGCGGCACCGTCGTTCACGCCCGAGGCATTGCCGGCGGTGACGGTCTTGTCCGGGCCGTTGACCGGCTTGAGCTTGGTCAAGGCTTCCAGCGTGGTTTCCGGGCGCAGGTGTTCATCACGCTCGACGATGGTCTCGCCCTTCTTGTGCGCGATTCGCACCGGCACGATCTCTTCGGCGAAGAAGCCGGCGGCCTGGGCCGCAGCTGCCTTCTGCTGGCTGCGCAGGGCGAAGGCGTCCTGGTCGGCACGCGAAACCTGGTAATCGTCAGCCACGTTGTCGGCGGTTTCCGGCATGGAGTCCACACCGTACTGGCTCTTCATCAGCGGGTTGATGAAACGCCAGCCGATGGTGGTGTCTTCGAGCTTCATGTTGCGCGAATAGCCGCTTTCGGCCTTGCCCATGACGAACGGGGCACGCGACATCGACTCGACGCCGCCGGCAATCGCCAGCTCCATTTCGCCGCTGGCAATGGCGCGGAAGGCAGTGCCAATGGCATCCATGCCCGACGCGCACAGGCGGTTCAAGGTGACACCCGGAATGCTCTCCGGCAGGCCGGCCAGCAGCAGCGCCATGCGTGCCACGTTGCGGTTGTCTTCACCAGCCTGGTTGGCGCAGCCGAAGAACACTTCGTCAACCTGATCCCACTGCACGGTCGGGTTGCGCTCGATCAGCGCCTTCAGTGGCACGGCGGCCAGGTCGTCGGCCCGCACGCCGGCCAGGGCGCCACCGAAGCGGCCGATCGGGGTGCGAATGGCGTCACAGATGAATACGTCGCGCATCAGGCTTCTCCTGCGACCTGGCCATGGGCCGCGGCGGTACGGGCTTCGAGGTCACGCAGGGCGGACAGCTCGACTTCGGTCGGTTCGGCGGTGGTCTGCACATCGTCGGCAAAGCGGATCGCCCAGCCAGTGGCGGCGATGATCTGTTCGCGGGTCACACCCGGGTGGATCGCAGTGACGACGAATTCGTGGGTCCCGGCTTCCGGCTCCATGATGCACAGGTCGGTGATAATGCCGACCGGGCCGTCGCCTGGCAGGCCCAGGCGTTTGCGCGAGTCGCCGCCTTCACCGTGGCCAACCGAGGTGATGAAGTCCAGCTTGTCGACAAAGGCACGCGGCGACTGCTTAAGGATGATCAGTACCTGCTTGGCGGAACCAGCGATTTCCGGTGCGCCACCAGCACCTGGCAGGCGGGTTTTCGGGGCGTGGTAATCACCGACGACGGTAGTGTTGATGTTGCCGAAGCGGTCGACCTGGGCGGCGCCGAGGAAGCCGACGTCGATGCGCCCACCTTGCAGCCAGTAGCGGAAGATCTCGCCGGTCGGCACCACGGTGTCAGCGGTTTCGGCCAGCTCGCCGTCGCCGATAGACAGCGGCAGCACGCTTGGCTTGGCGCCGATCGGGCCGGATTCGTAGATCAGCACCACGTCTGGCGAAGATGTCAGGCGCGCCAGGTTGGCAGCCTTGGACGGCAGGCCGATGCCGACGAAGCACACAGCACCGTTGCGCAGGCGACGGGCTGCAGCGACGGTCATCATTTCGGAAGTGGAGTAGCTCATTGTGCGGCCTCCGCAGTGCTGGCCAGCTTGGCCTTGAATTCGTTGAAATCGGCAGTGCCACGGATGTAGGTGTCGATCCAGGCGGTGAACGATTCGCGGCTACGCGCGATCGGGTCCCAGGCCTGGTAGAAGCGGTTGTCACGCTCGTAGTAGCCGTGGGCATAGGACGGGTGCGCACCGCCAGGTACCAGGCATACCGCGCTCAGGGCCCAGGTCGGCAGCACACAGGCGTTCATCGGGGCCTGCAGGTCGTCGACGATTTCCTCGACGGTGACGATGCAGCGCTTGGCGGCCAGGGCGGCTTCCTTCTGCACGCCGAGGATGCCCCACAGCAGCACATTGCCTTTGCGGTCGGCCTTTTGCGCGTGGATCACGGTCACATCCGGGCGCACCGACGGCACAGCTGCCAGCACTTCCCCGGTGAACGGGCAGGTGACGCTCTTGATCAGCGGGTTGACCTTCGGCAGGTCGGAGCCGGCGTAGGCACGCAGCACGGCGAACGGCAGGCCAGAAGCACCGGCGACATAGGCGTTTGCCAGGTCAGCATGGCTGTGTTCTTCGATTTCGATGGCGTGTGGCCACTGCTTCTCGACAGCATCACGCAGGCGGTGCAGCGAACCGACACCTGGGTTACCACCCCAGGAGAAGATCAGCTTGCTGGCGCAGCCGGCGCCGATCAGCTGGTCGTAGATCAGGTCCGGAGTCATGCGCACCAGGGTCAGGTCGCGCTTGCCCTGACGGATGATCTCGTGGCCGGCGGCAGTCGGGATCAGGTGGGTGAAACCTTCGAGGGCGACGGTATCGCCATCCTGGATGAACTGCTTCACGGCTTCGTGAAGCGGGAGAATTGCAGCCATTTGGAGACTCCTGGTCAGGGTGCTTCGGTGAGCTCAGATTAAGGAGACTGGTGGGTGGCTTACAATCCGATAATCGACTATTTGTGCGATTATCGAACCAATTATTGCATCCCTACCTATCTCCCCTCACTGCCTGTACTGGCCTCATTGCGTCAGGTAGCGTCAGCGTGGCTCACCAGCCCTTTCACGATCACACCCACGGTCGCCAGCCCCGCCGGCACCAGCAACGCCGTCAGCACCTGTTCGAAGTTCCAGCCCAGCCCCAGCAGCGTCGCACCACTCCAGGCCCCGAGAATCGCACCGAAGCGGCCGATACCCAGCATCCACGATACCCCTGTGGCGCGGCCCTGTGTCGGATAGAAGCGCGCCGCCAGCGAAGGCATCGCCGATTGGGCGCCGTTCACGCACATGCCGGCAACCAGCACCAGCGTGGCCAATACGGTGATGTTGCCCAGGCTCTGCCCCACGGCGTAGGCGAACACCCCGGCCAGCAGGTAGAAAATGCCGATCACCTTGTGCGGATTGAAGCGGTCCATGGCCCAACCCACACCGACGGCGCTCAGCACGCCACCGAACTGGAACAGTGCGCCGATGAAGGCAGCCTGTTCCATGCTCGCGCCGCTGGCGCGCATCAAGGTTGGCAACCAGCTGGTCAGCAGATAGACGATCACAAGGCCCATGAAATAGGTCAGCCACAACAGCATGGTGCCCATGCCGTAGGTACCGGAGAAGATCAGCGCAAACACGTTGCGCGCAGCCACTGCCTTTTGCTCCGGCACGCTGAAGCTGCCCGCCTCGGCCACCACCTGTGGCGCGATGGGCGACAAGGTCTTGCGCACCTTGTCAGTCCCCCGGTTGCGCACCACCAGGAACCGCGCTGACTCCGGCAGCCACACCATCAGCACCAGCGCCAGCAGCAACGGCAGCACGCCACCGATCACCAGCAGACTGTGCCAGCCGTAGGCCGGGATCATCTTGGCGGAAATGAAACCACCGCCGGCCATGCCCAGGTTGAAGCCGCAGAACATGCTGGTCACCAACAGCGACTTGAGGCGCTCGGGGGTATATTCAGACAATAGCGTGGTGGCGTTGGGCATGCCTGCACCAAGGCCCAGGCCAGTCAGGAAGCGCAACACCAGCAACTGATCGACGTTGGTGGCGTAGGCCGAGGCCAGGCTGAAGCCACCGAATACCAGCACTGCGCCCACCAGCACGCCCTTGCGGCCAAAACGGTCCGCCAGCGGGCCGGAGCCGAGGGCACCGAAAACCATACCGATCAATGCAGCACTCATGACCGGGCCGAGGCTGGCGCGGTCTATCCCCCACTCCTGCGAAAGGGCCGGGGCGATGAAGCCCATGGCGGCGGTGTCCAGGCCATCGAGGAAGACGATCAGGAAGCACAGCAACACCACCCGCCATTGGTAGCGGGACAGCGGCTGCTGATTGATGAACGACTGGACGTCGAGGCTATTGCCGACGTTGGTTTGCGCTTGATTCATTATTGTTTTCCAGAATGAGGGGCACAGCCAGCCCACTGCACGCGATCAAACGGTACAGAGGACGATGATTTGGGGGAATGCGGCCGGCGTCAGCCTGGATATAACGGTACTGCGCGCGGGTGCGGCCGCGGCAGCGAGGGGACAGTATTCATGTTAAGTGCCTCTTATGTTTTTCTTGTTCGGTCGGCACAGCCGACCGTTGCGAGAGACATTAATCAGCGGGCGGAGGCGGCGCAATTCACCGCGAACGACACTGTGCGTTTATCGCACAGGAAAGGGTTTTTCCTGTTCTAAATTTGAAAGTGGCGCGCTGTGCGCCCTGCGGGGCTCAGCCAAACAACTGATGGCAAAGGTCCCGGCTGGCTGCGAGCAGGATCGGCAAGAACCGCTGCTCCAGCTCACTGCGCGTCACCCGCCCGACATGGGTACTCACATTCAATGCCGCCAGCACCTGCCCCGAGGCGTCATACACCGGCACCGCAATCGAGCGCAGCCCCTGCTCCAGCTCCTGGTCTACCACGCACCAGCCCTGGGCACGCACCTGCTGGATACAGGCGAACAGCGACTCGGGGTCGTGCAAGGTACGGCTGGTACGCGCCTTCAGGTCGGCACGCTCCAGGTATTCACGCAGGCTGGTGTCGTCCATGGCCGCCAACAGGATGCGCCCCATCGATGTGCAATAGGCCGGCAGGCGCCCGCCCACCGACAGGTCGACCGAAATCAACCGCTCCACGGTCGCCGAACGGGCTATATAAAGGATGTCGTCACCTTCGAGCGTGGCCATGTTGGCCGCCTCGTGCAGCTGGTCGCTGATGCGGTCCAGGTAAGGCTGGGCGGAAATCGCCAGCGGCGTCGACGACAGGTACGCATGCCCCAGCGTCAGCACTTTGGGCAACAGCGAATAGGTGCGCCCGTCGGTGGTGGCGTAACCCAGCTTGATCAACGTGTGCAGGCAACGGCGTACCGCAGCACGGGGGATTTCGGTGCGGTGGCTGATCTGGGCGATGGTCAGGTGACGCTTGCGTTCCTGAAAGGCCTGGATGACTGCCAGGCCTCGCGCCAGGGAGGTCATGAAGTCCGGGTCGCCGGTAAAGGCCTGGATGCGCTTGGCCGGTGACGCCACGATCGGCGGTGCCAGGGCTGCCGAGGCAGGTCGCCCCTGCTCCAGGTTGACCGACTCTGGATTGACGGAATCGCTGGCCAAGGTTTCGTCACTCATCGCACACCTCAAAAAAAACGCCCACTCGTGCGATTATCGAACAAACGGCCGATAATCGCAATTGACCGCTGACACTTTTACTTATACCTTTCTCATGCCACTTGTGGCTTCTTTGGAGAGACTGGTCAGGTACCCACCGTAGAAGTCCCCAGGCAACGGCCTCGCCTTTTGGCGAGGCCGTTTTTCATTACCCTCCCGCTCGACGGTCCCGCTGCTGCACTGCAACGAACTTTTGTCCGTATTGCCTTTCAAACTTGTACGAAAGGCCCAAACTGTCATCGAATGCATTCCATTACTTGCGTCTTGTGATGTCAGGGTTGGGTAAATTACGATGTTCGGCGAATATCGATTGCTATAATCGATTGCGCAGGCCTCGACGATGCCGTGGCAATGGAACCTTCCGCTGTATCAAACCGTTGCTGCCAGCAAGGCATGTGCACGCTGCACAACGCATAACAACTGTCATCAAACTTAATTCAGGTACTACTGTGACGAAAGATGAACTGCGCGCGGAACTCGAGCGCCAGGCTGAACGTTACAAGGATGTTTATGGTGGCGAAGTCACCACTTACGCCGCACAACCGGATCCGGAACGCAAACCTTGGCGCAAGCGCGCCAGCGTGCGCGACCAGGCCTTCAGCCAGGAACTGGAACGTATGGAAAAGGAACTGCGCAGCGACACTCCCTGACCCGGGACCACGCCAGCGCGTCGTCGCCCGGCCAGCCCGGGCGCGGTCGATCTTTACTGTCCGGCCGAAGGTGAAATGGAATTACACAAATTTCATACGCCCGTTTGAAAAGAAGCGAAGCGGCTTTTTATCCAGCTTTTTGCCGGTTTTCGCCAGCTTTTACGCGCTTTAGCGGATATTTCCCTGCCGGCACGTTGCACCGTGCACATCACGCTCGCGTAAGGAAGATTGCCGTCGGTCTGTCGCAAATGCATCGATTGCCAACGTTTTCTGGCATAATCCCGCCCCCCTAAGATCGCCAGACAACCTTCATGATCGAATTATTCAGCGGACTGGATGCCTGGGTGTTGGTGAGCCTGCTGCTCGCCTTGACCTTCGTGCTCGCCTTCGAGTTCATCAATGGCTTTCATGACACCGCCAACGCGGTAGCTACCGTCATCTATACCAAAGCCATGCCGCCGCACCTCGCCGTGTTCTTCTCCGGCGTGTTCAACTTCCTTGGCGTTCTGCTCGGCGGTGTCGGGGTGGCCTATGCCATCGTGCACCTGCTGCCAGTAGAGTTGCTGATCAATGTGAACACCGGACACGGCCTGGCCATGGTCTTCTCGCTGCTGGCTGCGGCCATCACCTGGAACCTGGGCACCTGGTACTTCGGTATCCCCGCCTCCAGCTCGCACACGCTGATCGGCTCCATCCTCGGCGTCGGCCTGGCCAACGCCCTGATCAACGACATCCCGCTGGGCGACGGTGTCAACTGGCAGAAGGCAATCGACATCGCCATGTCGCTGGTGGTCTCGCCGATGGCCGGCTTCGCCGTTGCCGCTATGGTGCTGATCGGCCTCAAGTGGTGGCGTCCGCTGTCGAAGATGCACAAGACCCCCGAGCAGCGCCGCAAGCTCGACGACAAAAAGCACCCACCGTTCTGGAACCGCCTGGTACTGGTGGTTTCGGCCATGGGCGTGAGCTTCGTGCATGGTTCCAACGACGGCCAGAAAGGCATCGGCCTGATCATGCTGGTGCTGATCGGTATCGTCCCGGCCAAATTCGTCCTCGACCTGAACAGCACCACCTACCAGATCGAGCGTACCCGCGACGCCACCTTGCACATGAGCCAGTTCTACCAGCGCAACGCCGCCACCCTGGGCGAGTTCCTGGCCCTGGGCAAGGCCAAGTCCAGCGACCTGCCGGAGCAGTTCAGCTGCAACCCGCAGCAGACCGAGCCGACCATTGCCGCGCTGCAGTCCTCGCTGCAGGGCGTGACCGACTACCACAGCCTGAGTGCCGACAAGCGTGTCGAAGTGCGCCGCTACCTGCTGTGCCTGGACGACACGGCGAAGAAGGTCGGCAAGCTGCCGGGTCTGGAAGCCCGTGAAAAGGCCGATCTGGAAAAACTGCGCAAAGACCTGACTGCCACTACCGAGTACGCCCCGTTCTGGGTGATCGTGGCCGTCGCCCTGGCCCTGGGCCTGGGTACCATGGTCGGCTGGAAGCGCGTGGTACTGACCGTTGGCGAGAAGATCGGCAAGCAGGGTATGACCTATGCCCAGGGCATGTCGGCACAGATCACCGCGGCTTGTGCCATCGGCATGGCCAACATCTTCGCCCTGCCGGTATCGACCACCCACGTGCTGTCGTCCGGTGTGGCCGGCACCATGGTCGCCAACAAGAGCGGCCTGCAAGGCGGCACCGTGAAGACCATCCTGCTGGCCTGGGTACTGACCCTGCCTGCGTCGATGGGCCTGGCGGCCGGCCTGTTCTGGCTGGCGTCCAAAGCCATTGGCTGAGTGATACGGTTCTGAAAGAGGCGGCCTTCGGGTCGCCTTTTTTCTGTACCGGCCTCTTCGCGGGTAAACCCGCTCCCACAGGTAATGCACAGCTCTTGATATCTGTGATGAACCTGTGGGAGCGGGTTTACCCGCGAAGGGGCCGGTACAGGCAACCTACCTTTTCTTGCCCCCCAGCAACGACCCCATCAACCCTCGCACCAACTGCCGCCCCAACTGGTTGGCCGCCTGGCGCACCGCCGACTTGATGGCCTGCCCTGCCGCACTTTGCAAGAACTCACCAGCCTTGTCGGCAAAGCTTTCTTCATCCGCCTTGGGTTGCGGCGCGGGCTCCACCGGCTCGCCCTTGCGCTGGGTCAGCATCTCATACGCCGACTCACGGTCCACCGGCTTGTCGTAACGCCCTGCCAGCGGCGAATTGGCAATCAGCACACTGCGCTCAGCCGCGCTCAACGGCCCGATACGCGACTGCGGCGGTGCAATCAGCACACGCTGCACCATCGCTGGCGTGCCCTTCTCTTCCAGTGTCCCCACCAGCGCCTCGCCAATACCCAGTTCGGTCAGCACCGCCAAGGTGTCGAACGCCGGGTTGGGGCGGAAGCCATCAGCCACCGCCCGCAGCGACTTCTGCTCCTTGGCAGTGAACGCCCGCAAGCCATGCTGAATGCGCAAGCCCAACTGGGCCAGCACCGCATCTGGCAAGTCTCCCGGCGACTGGGTGACGAAGTACACACCCACGCCCTTGGAACGAATCAGCCGCACCACCTGCTCCAGACGATCCTGCAATGCCTTGGGTGTATCGTTGAACAACAAGTGCGCTTCATCGAAGAACAACGCCAGCACCGGCTTGTCGGCATCACCACGCTCGGGCAACTGTTCGAACAACTCGGCCAGTAGCCACAACAGGAAGGTCGCGTACACCTTGGGGGCATCGTGAACCAACCGGCTGGCGTCCAGCAGGTGGATACGCCCACGGCCATCCGGGTCTGGCCGCAGGAGGTCCTCAAGCTGCAACCCCGGTTCACCGAACAACGCCTCGGCGCCCTGCTGCTCCAGGGTCGCCAACCGGCGCAACAGCGCCTGAGTGGAGGCCGTGGTCATCAGCGCGCTGTCTTCGCCCAGCAGTTGCGGGTTGTCCTTCAGGTGCGCGAGCAGCGCCTTGAGGTCCTTGAGGTCGAGCAGCAGCAGGCCTTCACGGTCGGCCACCTTGAACGCCGCGTAAAGCGCCGCCTGTTGGCTGTCGGTCAGTTCCAGCAGGTTGCCCAGTAGCAGCGGCCCCATTTCACTGAGGGTGGTACGCAGCGGGTGGCCGGACTGCCCGGCAATGTCCCACAGGCTCACCGGGTAAGCCTGGGGCCTGTGCCCCAGCCAGGGCATGCCGGCGATACGCTCGGCCACCTTCCCCTGCGGCGCACCAGCAGCGCCCAGGCCGCACAGGTCGCCTTTGACATCGGCGGCGAACACCGCAACCCCGGCGTCACTGAACGCTTCCGCCAGATGCTGCAGGGTGACGGTCTTGCCAGTACCCGTAGCGCCCGCAACCAGGCCATGGCGGTTGGCCAACCTCATGGCTTGCCCAACCGGCTGGCCATCCGGACCAGCACCTACAACGATGGTCGAAAATTCCGACATCTCTTAAATCCTCTGCTCAAGCTTTACCGTAATTCGGCCGATACCTGTGGGTGATATTCGCCTTAATAGAGAGGAACAACCGAAAAGGGACTTTTTCGGGATATTGCACTGCTTTGCGACCCCACGCGTGCAAACGCCTGATATGAAACCTTAGCGGAACCGATTACGCCATGAACAAAAGCCTTCGTTTCAGCCACAAGATTCTTTTGGCAGCATCACTGATCGTGATACTCGCCTTCAGCCTTTTCACGCTCTACAACGATTACCTCCAACGTAATGCGATCCGCGAGGACCTCGAGAACTATCTGGCTGAGATGGGCGCTTCCACTTCGACCAATATCCGCAACCTGTTCGAAGGCCGTATCAAGCTGGTGGAAAACCTGGCGCAGAATATTGCCCAGAACCCGGCCAGCGCAGAAACCCTGATGAGCCAGAATGCACTGATCTCGAGCTTTCTCACAGTTTACGTGGGCAAGGTCGACGGTGGCTTCAGCGTGCGTCCTGACACGAAGATGCCAGACGGCTACGACCCACGCATCCGCCCCTGGTACAAGGACGGCATGAACGCCGCAGGCCCGATCCTGACCGAGCCATACATCGACATGGCCACCAACAGGATGGTCATCGGCATCATCAACAAAGTGTCCGGCAGTGTCGGTGTCGTCGGTGGCGACCTGGCCCTGGACGGCCTGGTGCAGATCATCAACTCGCTGAACTTCGGCGGCATGGGCTATGCCTTCCTGGTCAACGATCAAGGCAAGATCCTGGTGCACCCGGACAAAGACCTGGTGATGAAGTCGCTGTCGGACCTGTTCCCGCAGCACACGCCGAAACTGAGCGGTGAGTTGACCGAAGTGCAGAGCGACGGCCAGGCCCGCCTGCTGACCTTCACCCCGATCACCGGCCTGCCGTCGGCCAACTGGTACATCGGCCTGTCGGTGGACAAGGACAAAGCCTTCTCGATGCTGAGCACCTTCCGCACCTCGGCGGTAATCGCCACTCTGGTGGCGGTGGTGATCATCATCGGCCTGCTCGGCCTGCTGATCCGTGTGCTGATGCAGCCGCTGCACACCATGACCCGCGCCATGGAAGACATCGCCGAAGGTGAAGGCGACCTGACCAAGCGCCTGCGTATCCACAACCATGACGAATTCGGCATTTTGGGCAGCGCCTTCAACCGTTTCGTCGAGCGTATTCACAGCTCAATCCGCGAAGTGTCCTCGGCCACCGAGCAGGTCAACGAAGTAGCCCTGCGGGTCATCAGTGCCTCGAACTCGTCGATGACCAACTCCGACGAACAGTCCAACCGCACCAACAGCGTGGCCGCCGCCATCAACGAACTGGGCGCCGCCGCCCAGGAAATTGCCGGCAACGCCGCCCAGGCCTCGCAGCACGCCAGTTCGGCGCGGTTGCTGGCCGAAGAAGGACAGCAGGTGGTGGAACGCAACATTGCAGCAATGAACCGCCTGTCCGACCTGATCGTCACTTCCAGCGCGCACATCGAGACGCTGAACAGCAAGACCGTCAACATCGGTCAGATCCTTGAGGTGATCACCAGCATTTCCCAGCAGACCAACCTGCTGGCGCTGAACGCGGCCATCGAGGCGGCACGCGCCGGTGAAGCCGGGCGTGGTTTTGCGGTTGTCGCCGATGAAGTACGCAACCTGGCGCACCGCACCCAGGAGTCGGCGCAACAGGTGCAGACCATGATCGAGGAACTGCAGGTCGGCGCGCGCGAATCGGTCGAGACCATGGACCAGAGCCAGCGCCACAGCCAGGACAGCATGCAGATTGCCAACCAGGCCGGTGAACGGCTGGACAGCGTTACCGTGCGCATCGGAGAGATCGACGGCATGAACCAGTCGGTAGCCACCGCCACCGAAGAGCAGACCGCCGTGGTCGAAGCGATCAACATGGACATCAACGAAATCAACATGCTCAACCAGGAGGGCGTGGAAAACCTGCAGGCCACCCTGCGCGCCTGCTCCGACCTGGAGCAGCAGGCCGGCCGCCTGAAGCACCTGGTGGGCAGCTTCCGCATCTGATCTCAATCCGCGTCGCCTGCTTCGCAGGCTTGCCCGTTACCACAGGAACTGCACAGACCCTGAAGCCTGTGTAATCCCTGTGGGAACGGGCAAGCCCGCGAAGAAGCCCACACCGATCCCCCGCCCCACCCAACCCCGATCGAACAAACTATCCTTCTGATAGGTCAACCTTTAGGCGCGTCATCGCCGGCCCGTTAACGCCGGATGACAGACCCGAAGACGATCCCGGAGGGATGCTGATCGTGCACATCGCCGACATCACCATGTTCTACGCTCCCGCCAGTGGTGGCGTACGTACCTATCTTGATGCCAAACACCACCGCCTCGACGCCATCCAGGGCGTCCGCCACAGCTTGCTGATACCCGGTGCCAGCGCCCAGCACGCCGATGGCATATACCAGGTGCCCGCACCGCCGCTGCCGTTCGGCAATGGCTACCGCTTCCCGGTACGCCTGGCCCCTTGGTGCAATGTGCTGCGCAGGCTCAAGCCCGACCTGATCGAAGTCGGCGACCCCTACCTGACCGCCTGGGCTGCGCTGGAAGCGCGGCGCAAGCTCGATGTGCCGGTAATCGGCTTCTACCATTCCGACCTGCCGCTGCTGGTCAGTAACCGCATGGGCAACTGGTTCACCCCCAATGTAGAGGCCTATGTCAGCAAGCTGTACGGCAATTTCGACCGGGTCCTGGCCCCCAGCCAGGTCATGGCCGACAAGTTGCGCCGCCTGGGCGTGCGCGATGTGCACGTGCAGCGCCTGGGCGTCGACCTGGCCACCTTCCACCCCAACCAGCGCGACCCGCAGCTGCGTGCCGAACTGGGTATTGCCGAAACCAGTCGCCTGCTGATCTACGCCGGCCGTGGCTCGCGAGAAAAGAACCTGCCGGTGCTGCTCGACTGCATGCAGCACCTGGGCCACCCCTACCACTTGCTGTTGGTGGGTTCGAACATGCCGGCCAACGTACCGCGGAACGTCAGTGTGATCGATCACTTCTGCCCGGCACCGGAAGTCGCCCGGCTGATGGCCAGCGCCGACCTGCTGGTGCATGCCGGTGACCAGGAAACCTTCGGCCTGGTCATTCTCGAAGCGATGGCCAGCGCCACGCCGGTAGTGGCCGTGCGCGCAGGTGCTTTCGGCGAAATCGTCAACGAACAGTGCGGGCGCTTGTGCCGCCCCAACGATAGCCAAGCCATGGCGACGGCCGTACAAGAGGCGTTCGAAGCCGGTGTGTGCACGCTTGGGGTACAGGCCCGTCGCCATGCCGAGCAGCACTATTCGTGGGACAACGTGGTCACCGGCCTGCTGCAGCACTACCAGGCTGTGCTCGGTCACCAGCCACAGGTACGTGCCCATGGCTGAGCCGCTACCGGCATCGCGCAGCCTGATGCTGGTGCTGCACGATGTCGCGCCCGAGACCTGGCCCGACTACCAGCCTTTCGTCCAGGCCGTCGACGCCATCGGCGGCATCCCAATGACCTGGCTGGTGGTGCCGGACTTTCACCACCGCAACCCGCTGCAACGCTCGCCTACCTTCTGCCGCTTGCTCGAACGGCGCCTGGCCCAGGGCGACGAGCTTGCCCTGCACGGCTTCTACCATGCCGACAGCGGGCCACCACCGCGCACACCCGGCGAATACTTCATGCGCCGCATCTATACCCACGAAGGGGAATTCTACGCCCTTGACCAGCAGCAGGCCCTGCAACGACTGGAGCACGGCCTGGCACTGTTCGCCCGGCAGGGCTGGCCAGTGGCAGGCTTCGTCGCGCCTGCCTGGCTGATGAGCGAAGGCACCCGCCAGGCACTGCGCCGTCTGCCGCTGCGCTACACCAGCACGCCACAGCACCTGTATCGTTTACCGGACTTCACCGCGATCAAGGCCCCAGGGCTTGTCTGGAGTGCACGCAGCGCCTGGCGCCGTGGCCTGTCACGGGTGCTGTGCGACTGGCAATGCCGGCGCTGGCGCGACGCCCAGACCCTGCGCCTGGGCCTGCACCCGGTGGACATGCGCCATCGCGTGTCCCGCGACTATTGGCTGAACACCTTGCACACGCTACTGGCACAGGGCCGCGAGCCGCTGACCAAGTCCACCTGGCTCGACCGCCAGGCCAGCGTATGAACCGCCTGGCCTGGCTGGCCCTGGCACTGCTGAGTGCCGTGCTGGTGCCAGCCCTGCTCGGTGGCAGCGAGCTGTTACCGAGGCTGCAGCGCTTCGCCCCCAGCCTGATGCTGACTCTACTGGGCATGATCCTGCTGTGCTGGGTCATCAACGCCATTCGCCTGCGCCTGCTGCTCGGCCAGCAAGGAGCAAGGCTTGGGCGCCTGCGCAGCCTGGGTGTGGTGATGGCTACCGAGTTCGCCATCTGTACCACCCCCGGCGGCAGCGGCGGCCCCTTGACCCTGATGGCCCTGCTGGCACGCGACCGGATCGGCCCAGCGCGCAGCGGCGCGGTGTTTGCCATGGATCAGCTGAACGATCTGGTGTTCTTTTTCTGCGCGATGCTGGCGATTGCCGGCTATGCACTGTTCCATAGCCTGGGCCGCAGCCAGGAAAGCATGTTGCTGGGCAGCGCGTTGCTGCTGTGCACGGCACTGGCCGGGGTGATCGGCCTGCTGCGCTACCGGCGCACGGTGATGCGCGTGAACGGCAGGTTGCTGCGCCGCCTGGGCATGAGCCGCCAGCGCAAGCGGCGCTGGGCACGCAAACTGCTACGCTTCATCGATGCACTGGCGCAGACCTGGCGCCTGCCCAAGCGTACGCTGACCTTGGTGTTCACCCTGACCTGCGCCCACTGGGGCCTGCGCTACAGCGTGTTGTATCTGGTATTGAGGGGGTTGGGGGTAGACCTGGCGTGGATCCCCAGCTTCCTGGTGCAGATGCTGTCGCTCAGTGCTGGCCAGTTCAGCCTGTTGCCGGGTGGTGCCGGCGCCGCCGAGCTGACTTCGGCCAGCCTGCTGACGCCACTGGTAGGCAGTTCGACCGCTGCTGCGGCGATCCTGATATGGCGGGCGGTCACTTACTACTTTTATCTGCTGGCGGGTGGGCCGGTGTTTGTGTGCCTGCTGGCGCGCCCGCTGCTGGAGCGTTGGCGGCGTCAGGCGGGTTGAGCTGCTGCCAGAGTTCGGCGGCGCCGGGGAAATCGGTGCCATCGGTGTCGGCCAGGGCTTCGGGGTCGTAGCGGGCCAGGCAGCCTTCACCGAGGGTGGGTGGGGGTGAGGCGGTGGGGTTATTGCGGGTCTTGGCCATTGCGTATGCCTCAGGATTGCCGGGGGCGCCTTGCGCCCCTTTCGCGACACAAGGCCGCTCCCACATGGAACGGGGTACACCATACCCTTGTGGGAGCGGCCTTGCGTCGCGAAAGGGCTGCGCAGCAGCCCCAAGATCTCACCGCCAACCCGACTCTGTCAGTCAAACACCACAGTCTTGTTGCCATGCACCAGCACCCGGTCTTCCAGGTGATAACGCAGGCCACGGGCCAGCACCATCTTCTCCACATCACGGCCAAAGCGGACCATGTCGTCGATGCTGTCGGCATGGCTGACACGCACCACGTCCTGCTCGATGATCGGGCCGGCGTCCAGCTCTTCGGTTACGTAGTGGCAAGTCGCTCCGATCAGTTTCACACCACGAAGGGCGGCCTGGTGATACGGCTTGGCGCCGACGAACGACGGCAGGAAGCTGTGGTGGATGTTGATCACCTTTTCAGCATAGTCCTGGCACAGCTGCGGCGGCAGGATCTGCATGTAGCGGGCCAGCACCACCACGTCGGCGGCGTGCTCCTGCACCAGGCGCGAAACTTCGGCAAAGGCCGGTGCCTTGTCTTTGGGGTCGACCGGTACATGGAAGAACGGAATACCGTGCCACTCGACCATGCTGCGCAGGTCGTTGTGGTTGGAGATCACGCAAGGGATCTCGCAGTCCAGTTCATCGGTGTGCCAGCGGTGCAGCAGGTCGGCCAGGCAGTGCGACTCGCGGCTGGCCATCAGCACCACGCGCTTTTTCTGCGCCGAGTCGGTAATGCGCCAGGTCATGGAGAACTCTTCGGCGATCGGCGCGAACGCTTCACGGAAGGCTTCGATACCGAACGGCAGCGATTCGGCGCGGATTTCATGGCGCATGAAGAACCAACCGCTCTGCTCATCAGAGTGGTGGCTGGCTTCGTTGATCCAGCCATTGTACAAGGCCAGGAAATTACTGACTTTCGCCACGATGCCAACACGGTCGGGGCAGGCGATCACCAGACGATAGGTGCGCATGAATGAGACTCCAGAACTTCGCAAAGGCGCTCATTCTAGCGGCCCGCCAGGAAAAACGCAGTAATGATCGTAGCGGCCGTGGCCTGTGTTCCTGACCAGATGCACAGCCGAGATTCTATGACAGACGTGACGAAATGCAGGGTTAATTGTAAATTTTTGTTCACCTAGAGAAATGGTTGTCACAGCTTAGTTAACAGTTAATTGCCCAACAATATGTTTACTTGCGAGTATTGCCTGTCTATTATTGCCCCACACATTTCTGAACACGCATTAAGGAACACTCCATGTCCCTGATCAACGAGTACCGCGCTACCGAAGAAGCCATCAAGGAACTTCAGGCCCGCTTGGCCAACCTGTCGCAGGATGACAAGCTGAAGAAAGAACTGGAGTTCGAAGGCAAACTGCGCACACTGATGGGCGAATACTCCAAGTCGCTGCGCGACGTGATTGCCCTGCTCGACCCAGAGTCGAAACTGAGCAAGGCACCTCGTGGTGCGGTCAAGACTACCGCCACCAAGCGTGCACGCAAGGTCAAGCAATACAAGAACCCGCACAACAATGAAGTGATCGAAACCAAAGGCGGCAACCACAAGACCCTGAAAGAATGGAAAGCCAAGTGGGGTGGCGATGTGGTTGAAAGCTGGGCGACCCTGCTGGACTGATTGTCCGCACACGCCTGCTGCTTATCGCAACAAGAACGCCGGCATATTGCCGGCGTTTTTGTTTGTCCGCGTTTTGTGCCAGCGCTCAGCCAACTGCATACTGTGCCTGCAATTGCCGGGCATGTACCTGCCAGGCATCCAGCACACGCCGCCCGGCATCGTCAGCGCCCTCCCAGGCTTGCTGCCGCGCCTGTTCGAAGTCGCCCAGCGTATTCGGCGCGCCCCACTGCGGGTCGCTCAGGCGTTGCTGGCAGAAGCTGAACCAGCGTTGCCGCTCTTCGCCGCTCAGGGTCTCGGGGAAGTTGCGCGCCCGATAGCGGAACAACAGTTCAGGCAGGCGCGGGTCATCGAACATCCACTGCCCACGGCTCAACTGCGCCGGCTCCAGTGCACGAACTTGCTCGCATAAGCGGCGGTCACGGTCCCCCAGAAAACCGTCATACAATTGTTGTTCCGGGTCTTCACTCGGGGCAAAGTCTTCCTTGCCGTAGATGTGTTCCAGCTTGTCTTGCCATTGCGCCTGTTGCTCGGCCAATTCTTCGCCGCGCAATTGTAACAACGTCAAGTCCAGGCCCAACCGTTGTTGATCGGCCGGGCGCAATACCGAAAGTGGCGCCAGTACCGGGCAGCGATTGATCTGCACCAATTTGAGCGGCACGGGTAATTCGCCTTCGGCCAGTTCTTCATGGCGGGTATACAAACGCTGGCGTAGAACTTCAGCACTTTCCCGTAGTAACGGTAGGGTTTCCTGATGCAGGTCGCACACAATCAGTGCATTGCGATTACGCGGGTGCCAGGCCAGTGGCAATACGACACCAAGGTAATTGCGTGCCGCCGAGAAGCGCCCGGATATATGCACCAGTGGCTGCAACAAACTGATCTGCTCCATCACTTTATGCTTGCTGCGCAACTGAAACAGCCAGTCATACAACTTGGGCTGTTTCTGTCGGATCAGGCGGGCCAGGGCGATGGTTGCCCGCACGTCGGAAAGCGCTTCGTGGGCATGCCCGTGGTCGATGCCATTGGCCTTGCTCAGCAGTTCAAGACGCAGGCTGGTGCGCCCGTCCTGTTGCGGCCACTCGATGCCGTCCGGGCGCAGTGCATAGGCCGTGCGCACGATGTCGATCAGGTCCCAGCGGCTGTTGCCGCCCTGCCACTCTCGGGCATAAGGGTCGAAAAAGTTGCGGTACAGGCTGTAACGGGTCACTTCGTCGTCGAAGCGCAGGGTGTTGTAGCCGGCACCGCAGGTACCAGGGTGCGCGAGTTGCGCATGCACCCGGGTCATGAACTCCGCTTCGCACAAACCCTGCTCGGCCAGCAGGTGCGGGGTGATGCCGGTCACCAGGCAAGCCGCCGGGTGCGGCAGGATATCGTCGGAGGGCCGACAATAAAGGCTTATCGGCTCGTCGATTTCGTTGAGGTCGAAGTCGGTGCGCACGCCGGCCACCTGCAGCGGCCGGTCGCAACGCGGGTTGATGCCGGTGGTTTCGTAGTCGTGCCAGAAAATGCTGGAGGTCACGGGGTCGTCCTGTATCGAGGTCGACCCGATTCTAGCGCGATTCCAGTAGCTGGGCCCGGGGCTCAGCAGGTTCAGGCAGATGCGTTGGCGGGGCGGAAACTGAAATAGTCGCGCAACGAACGGACGAATTCATCGTACTCGCGGGGGGCCTGCAGCAGCATGAAGCCGGAATCGTAGTGCCCGGGCGTCTGGTCTTCACGACACCACAGGCAGCTGGCGGTAAGGTTGACGAATTGATGCCCGCCACCAAGCAGCGGCAGGCGTAATTGCAAATCGTAGTCGGGCCCGACCAGCACAGGTAGCTGGCTTATAAGCATCAGCCCGTCTTCAGAGGCGTTACCCAGCTGGCCGATGGCCTGGCCGGTAATGCGATTGAACACCTTGAGAACACAAGGCAGCTGATGGCGTTCGATGTGGCGCTTGTTGAACATGATCGCAAGTGCAGTCCGTATCCGATGCCAGGAATACGTGGAACTGGCGGTTGTTGTAACAACTGAGTTACAGATTAGCGCAGCGCGCGCGGCAAATCCCGTGAAATAAATCACACCTTGGTGTTAACGCCAAGGTGCGGCGGTCACCGGGTTCGCCACGGCGGCTTCGGTGCCGCGCAAATGGCCGAGTTTCTCCAGGGTCTGCAGGCGTGCCTGGGCACGATACGCGTATTCATTGCCCGGGTACTGCTGGATCAGGTACTGGTAGGTCTGCGCCGCATCCACGTACAAGGCCTGGCGCTCCAGGCACTGGCCGCGCAGCAGCGACACCTCGGGGTGGATGAACGGTCGTGCACGGCTGGTGCGGTCGACCTGCGACAGCTCGAGCATGACCCGCGCGCAATCGCCACGGTCGTAGGCACGGTAGGCATTGTTCAGGTGGTGGTCCATGGACCAGCGGGTGCAGCCGACGGCGCTGGCCGCCAGGGCTAAAACGATCAGGGCTCGCATGGGGGTCTCCTTTGATGCCAGTGTATCGGCCTTTGCCGGCAAATCTTCACATCCTTTTGCAAGGATGCCCTGCCCGTTCAAATGCCACCCTGCCTCGGTCGCAGGTAGTGCAACGGAACAATGACTACAGCGAGATTCAGGAGTAGCCTTTCGCTGCGCTTCACTATAGGAGTCTGTGCATGAGCATCCGCCGTACCAAAATCGTCGCCACCCTTGGCCCCGCCAGCAACTCGCCGGAAGTGATCGAACAGCTGATCCTCGCCGGCCTGGACGTGGCACGCCTGAACTTCTCCCACGGCACTCCGGACGAGCACAAGGCCCGCGCGCGCCTGATCCGTGACATCGCCGCCAAGAACGGCCGCCATGTTGCACTGCTGGGCGACCTGCAGGGTCCGAAGATCCGCATCGCCAAGTTCGCCAACAAGCGTATCGAATTGAAGATCGGTGACAAGTTCACCTTCTCCACCGCCCACCCGCTGACCGAAGGCAACCAGGACATCGTCGGTATCGACTACCCCGACCTGGTCAAGGACTGCGGCGTTGGTGACGAACTGCTGCTCGACGATGGCCGCGTGGTGATGCGCGTCGAGACCGCCACCGCAGATGCCCTGCACTGCGTGGTGATCATCGGTGGCCCGCTGTCCGACCACAAAGGCATCAACCGTAAAGGTGGCGGCCTCACCGCACCGGCCCTGACCGAGAAAGACAAGGCCGACATCAAGCTGGCCGCGGAAATGGACCTGGACTACCTGGCCGTGTCCTTCCCGCGTGACGCCAGCGACATGGAATACGCACGCAAGCTGCGTGACGAAGCTGGCGGCAGCGCCTGGCTGGTGGCCAAGATCGAACGCGCCGAAGCGGTGGCCGACGACGAGACCCTCGACAAGCTGATCCTCGCATCCGACGCCGTCATGGTCGCCCGTGGCGACCTGGGCGTGGAAATCGGCGACGCCGAGCTGATCGCTATCCAGAAGAAGATCATCCAGCACGCCCGCCGCAACAACAAGGCGGTGATCGTGGCGACCCAGATGATGGAGTCGATGATCCAGAACCCGATGCCGACCCGTGCCGAAGTGTCCGACGTAGCCAACGCCGTGCTGGACAACACCGACGCGGTGATGCTGTCGGCCGAGAGCGCCGCCGGTGCCTACCCGATCGAAGCTGTCCAGGCCATGGCCCGCATCTGCCTGGGTGCCGAAAAGCACCCGACCAGCCAGAAGTCCAGCCACCGCCTGCACACTACCTTCGAGCGCTGCGACGAGAGCATCGCCCTGGCGGCCATGTACACCGCCAACCACTTCCCAGGCGTGAAGGCGATCATCGCCCTGACCGAGAGTGGCTACACCCCGCTGATCATGTCGCGCCTGCGTTCGCACGTGCCGATCTTCGCCCTGTCGCCGCACCGCGCTACCCAGGCCCGTGCCAACATGTTCCGCGGCGTGTACCCGATCGCCTTCGATCCGGCCTCGCTGCCGGCCGACAAGGTGAGTCAGGCAGCGGTCGACGAACTGCTCAAGCGTGGCCTGGTGGAGCAAGGTGACTGGGTAATCCTGACCAAGGGTGACAGCTACCACACCATCGGTGGCACCAATGGCATGAAGATCCTGCATGTCGGTGATCCGCTGGTCGGTTGATCCCGCCAAGGGGCCGCGCCATGGCCCCGTTCGCGGGCGTGCCCGCGAATGGGCCGGCACGATCAACACAAATGCCTCAGGCATGCTCGACAAACACATCGGCCAACACCTGCCCCCGTGGCACCCCGGCAATGAACAGCCGCCGGGCAAACCGCTCGACACTCCCCGGCGCCCCGCACACCAGCGCCACCGTCTGCCGCGATGACGGCCGCAACCCGGCCAACGCTTCATCCAGCCGCTCTGCCAGTACCAACTCGACATTCACATCCGCCATCTGGCGCAACGGCTCGACCAGATAATGCCCAACGCCCTCGCGCGCCACATGCATGACCCTGATTTCCCCTTGGTGCCCCTGCCGCAGAGCCTCGCGCAAGATGCCCCACAACGGCGCCAGCCCGGTCCCCGCCGCCAGCAACCACAGCGGCCGCTGCTGCCAGTCCGGGTCGTAGTGCAAGGCCCCACCCCTGAGCTCGCCCAGGCGCAGCACATCACCCAGCTGCAAGCCACGGGCCTTGTCACAAAAGGCGCCGGGGTGCTGGCAGTCGATATGAAACTCGAGGAAATCATCTTCGCCCGGCAGGCTGGCCAAGGAGTAAGGCCGCGCCACCGCGCCATTCCACAGCACCACATGCTGCCCCGCCTGGTAACGCATTGCCCGTTCGGGCCGCAGCCGCACGCGCAGCACATCGCCGAACCAGTCCAGGGCACAGACCTGCGCCGGCAGGCCATCTTGCTGCGGGTCGAACAGCGCCACGCGCAGATCTTCGACTACCCGACACTGACAGGCCAGCCGCCAGCCCTGGGCATGCTTGTCCGGCGCCAGGGCCTCGGGCATGGCATCCAGCGGTTGCCCGCCCAGGCAGTGCACCAGGCAGGCATGGCAACTGCCGGCGCGGCAACTGTAGGGTACGTTCAGCCCGGCCTCGTTCAAGGCATCGAGCAGGTTGCTGCCGGTCGGCACCGCCCAGCGGCGCTCGCCCACGCAAAGTTCGGGCATGGTCGGTCTTTCTCCACATATCACAGTGCACTTTAAGCCAAGCACGCAACGGCAGCAAAAAGGATGCCCAACCACTGCCGACCATGGTCCAGACCGACCGCAGGTGTGCCCGGCACGGATGCGCGCTATACTGCCGCGCCTTTTTCCGTCGGCCTGACCTGCCGGCGCCTTGCAAGGCGCTTCGACACGCTGGTCGGCACCGTCGAGCGCCGTAATGAATGTTCCCGTCTTTAAGAGGAGCGCGCTGCATGACCGTGATCAAGCAAGACGACCTGATTCAGAGCGTCGCCGACGCCCTGCAATTCATCTCGTACTACCACCCCGTCGATTTCATCCAGGCCATGCACGAGGCCTATCTGCGTGAAGAATCGCCTGCTGCGCGCGATTCCATCGCCCAGATCCTGATCAACTCGCGCATGTGCGCCACTGGCCATCGCCCGATCTGCCAAGACACCGGTATCGTCACCGTGTTCATCCGCGTGGGCATGGACGTGCGCTGGGACGGCGCCACCATGAGCGTCGACGACATGATCAACGAAGGTGTGCGTCGCGCCTACAATCTGCCTGAAAACGTCCTGCGCGCTTCGATCCTGGCCGACCCGGCCGGTGCCCGCAAGAACACCAAGGACAACACCCCGGCAGTGATCCACTACTCCATCGTCCCCGGCGACAAGGTCGAGGTCGATGTCGCAGCCAAAGGCGGCGGCTCGGAGAACAAGTCGAAGATGGCCATGCTCAACCCGTCCGACTCGATCGTCGACTGGGTACTGAAGACTGTCCCGACCATGGGCGCTGGCTGGTGCCCGCCTGGCATGCTCGGCATCGGCATCGGCGGTACCGCCGAGAAGGCCGCCGTCATGGCCAAGGAAGTGTTGATGGAGTCCATCGACATCCACGAACTGAAAGCCCGTGGGCCGCAGAACCGTCTGGAAGAAATCCGCCTGGAACTGTTCGAGAAGGTCAACCAGCTGGGCATCGGCGCCCAGGGCCTGGGTGGCCTGACCACCGTGCTCGACGTCAAGATCATGGACTACCCGACCCACGCCGCTTCGCTGCCGGTGTGCATGATCCCCAACTGCGCCGCCACCCGCCACGCCCACTTCGTGCTCGATGGCTCCGGCCCGGCCGAGCTGGAAGCGCCGTCGCTGGACGCCTACCCGGAAATCGTCTGGGAAGCCGGCCCGAGCGCCCGTCGCGTCAACCTCGACGCCATCACCCCGGAAGAAGTCGCGAGCTGGAAGCCGGGCGAAACCATCCTGCTCAACGGCAAGATGCTGACCGGCCGCGATGCCGCGCACAAGCGCATGGTCGAAATGCTCAACCGTGGCGAAGAACTGCCGGTGGACCTGAAAGGCCGCTTCATCTACTACGTTGGCCCGGTCGACCCGGTCGGTGACGAAGTGGTAGGCCCAGCCGGCCCGACCACCGCTACCCGCATGGACAAGTTCACCCGCCAGATCCTCGAGCAGACCGGCCTGCTCGGCATGATCGGCAAGTCCGAGCGCGGCCCTGCCGCCATCGAAGCGATCAAGGACAACAAGGCCGTGTACCTGATGGCCGTCGGCGGTGCTGCCTACCTGGTGGCCCAGGCCATCCGCAAGTCGAAGGTCCTGGCCTTCGCCGAGCTGGGCATGGAAGCGATCTACGAGTTCGAGGTCAAGGACATGCCGGTGACCGTCGCCGTGGACAGCAACGGTGAGTCGGTACACATCACTGGCCCTGCCCTGTGGCAGAGCAAGATTGCCCAGAGCCTGGCAGTCGAAGTGAAGTAAACCTGATGTAACGGCGGCGGCCTCTTCGCGGGCATGCCCGCTTGTATGGTTAGACTTGAAGGGGTGGTGGGACTAAAT
>NZ_JALLKV010000368.1:0-220 GCF_023093815.1 Pseudomonas sp. PNPG3 | reverse complement strand
CATGAAGGATGGCTTCGGGCTCCTTCCGCGAGGATTCTCGCTCGAGGCCTACGAATACATCTTCCGCTACCCGCGGGCGATCCTCGGCTCCTACGCCGTCACGATCATCATGACGGTCGCCGGAACGGCCATCGGCCTGTTCATCATCGCGATGACCGGTTTCGCCATCCAGCGCCGCGACTTCGTCTACCGCAACTACATCTCGTTCTTCATCTACTTC
>NZ_JALLKV010000367.1:0-220 GCF_023093815.1 Pseudomonas sp. PNPG3 | reverse complement strand
GACCGTCCCGACCGCTCCATCGACCGACCGACAGCTTCCCACCGACAGCTTCCGACGAAGGAGTTCACCATGTCCCTGAACCGCCGCCTCTTCCTCACCGGCACCGCCGGATCCGTCGCCGCCCTCGCCCTCCCCGCCTGCGGAGGCGAGAGCGACGACGAGCCCGAGGTCGCCAGCGTCGACGCCTCGGAGTTCGCCGAGGGCTCGACCATGGCAACCC
>NZ_JALLKV010000366.1:0-220 GCF_023093815.1 Pseudomonas sp. PNPG3 | reverse complement strand
GCTGGGTGAAGTCACCTCCCGCCTCAGCGCCTGACGCGGCTCTTGTGGGAGCGGCCTTGTGTCGCTAAAGGGCCGCGCAGCGGCCCCAGGGTATCAGCATCCATGCAGAGATTGCCGGGGCCGCTTTGCGGCCCTTTCGCGACACAAGGCCGCTCCCACAACGGTGCGGCGCCAGGTTGGCTACTGGGGAAACCCGCCACTTCCACTGCTTCATTCCATG
>NZ_JALLKV010000365.1:0-221 GCF_023093815.1 Pseudomonas sp. PNPG3 | reverse complement strand
CGAGACTTCGAGGGGGCATCATTTTGCGACTCAAATACTTCGCATGGCTGATTGCGGCCGCCACGCCGGCGGCCGCGTTTGCACAGACGAGCGTCACGCTGTACGGCCGGATCGACGGCGGTATCGAATACCTGAACCACATCGCGACACCGAACGGCAGCAAGTCGCGCTGGAGCGCGGAAAGCGGCGACTGGGGCACCAGCATGTTCGGGCTGAAGGGC
>NZ_JALLKV010000364.1:0-221 GCF_023093815.1 Pseudomonas sp. PNPG3 | reverse complement strand
GCTGCTAACGGACCGCGCTAGCCTGATCGGCTAGCGCGGTTTTTGTGGGAGCGGCCTTGTGTCGCGATAGGGCCGCAACGCGGCCCCACATTTTCAGCTTCGCCGCAGATATTGCCGGGGCCGCTTTGCGGCCCTATCGCGACACAAGGCCGCTCCCACAAGGGCTGCGGCACACCCTCCAAATTCCACTGCACAGGAGATGTTCTGCGTGCAGACGCCTA
>NZ_JALLKV010000363.1:0-223 GCF_023093815.1 Pseudomonas sp. PNPG3 | reverse complement strand
GCCCAGGCCTTCTCGGAGGCGGCGAAGGTGGTCCAGGCGTCGCTCCAGCGGGTCGCCTCGGCGCTCGCGAGCGTGGAGGCGTACTCGGCGAAGGACTCGTTCAGCCACAGGTCGTCCCACCAGCGCATGGTCACCAGATCGCCGAACCACATGTGGGCGAGCTCGTGGAGGATCGTGAGGTCGCGGCGCTCGCGGATCGCATCGGAGACCTCCGAGCGGAACA
>NZ_JALLKV010000362.1:0-224 GCF_023093815.1 Pseudomonas sp. PNPG3 | reverse complement strand
AGGTTGCCGCGCACTTCGCCGCCCTGCGGGATACGCGCCAGCACGAATGGCACCGGCTTGCCGCCGATGACCAGCACGCGCTTGTCGCCCTTTTCGATGGCGGGAATGAATTTCTGCGCCATGATGGTGTGGCGGCCATTGCCGGTGAGCGTCTCGATGATCGAGCCCAGGTTCAGCCCATCGCTCTTGACGCGGAAGATGCCGGCGCCGCCCATGCCGTCCAG
>NZ_JALLKV010000361.1:0-224 GCF_023093815.1 Pseudomonas sp. PNPG3 | reverse complement strand
AGACGCCGACGATCGCCCCGAAGTGCCGGCGCAGGTTCGTGTCCGAGCGCAGGCCGCTCGCCCCGGCGATCTGCGTGACCGTCAGATCGGTCCGTTCCAGCAGCTCGCGCGCCCGGTCGATGCGGGCGCGGAGCACCCACTGCATCGGCGTGATCCCCGTGTCGTCGATGAACCGGCGCGAGAACGTGCGAGGCGAGACGTTCGCCTGCCGCGCCAGGATGGCC
>NZ_JALLKV010000360.1:0-225 GCF_023093815.1 Pseudomonas sp. PNPG3 | reverse complement strand
GCCGTGAACCGTTGGCCGGACAAGCCAGGCCTGGCCCATGTGGTAAAGCGGAGTCAAAGCTTGCTGGTTGGTCAAAACTTCCTCTGCTTGCACGAGGTAGCTGAGCCGCTTTGCGCCAGTCGCGGTTTGTGACTTGTTAACGGCTTGGTCATAAGCCTTGCTTGACCACTTGCCGAAGTTGTAGCTCTGGCCCGTCAGCATGAATTTCAAGAAGTTGTAAGGATC
>NZ_JALLKV010000359.1:0-225 GCF_023093815.1 Pseudomonas sp. PNPG3 | reverse complement strand
ATCACCCTGCGCCACCTGCTGACGATGACCTCCGGCTCCCCGGTCACCGGCTTCGCCGACGACGAGCGCGAGGACCCCGACCTCGCCGGCCGCTTCCTGCGCACCGACCTCGTCGCCGAGCCCGGGGCGCGGTACGAGTACTCCAACGGCAGTACCTTCCTCGTCGGCCGCGCGATCGCCGCGCGCACCGGCCTCTCGCTGCGCGACTACCTCATGCCGCGGCTG
>NZ_JALLKV010000035.1:28404-61628 GCF_023093815.1 Pseudomonas sp. PNPG3 | reverse complement strand
ATTTAGTCCCACCACCCCTTCAAGTCTAACCATACAAGCGGGCATGCCCGCGAAGCAGCGACGCGGTGGATGGCACCGTCTTCGCCGGTGATCGCCGGCAAGCCAGCTCCCTCAGGTACAGCGCAAGTTTCAAGCCCGCCGCAGGCCCTGTGGGAGCGGGTTTACCCGCGAAGCAGGCGACGCAGTGGATGGCACCGGGTTCGCCGGTGTTCGCGGGTGAACCCGCTCCCACAACGGGCCAGCGCCAGGCCGTCAGCAGCGGCGGTATCTACCCTCAACGGGGCTCCATGTGGGCAATCATCAACTGCACACTTTCATTACCACGAAACTCGTTCACATCCAGCTTGTACGCCAGCTCGACCCAACGCACCGTCGGGTTCGGCCACACTTCGCGGTCAATGCCAAAGGCAATGCCGTCCAACCGCACCGAGCCGCACTCGCTCTTGAGCACCACCTTCAGGTGCCGCTCGCCCACCACGCGTTGCTCCACCAGCTGGAACACGCCATGGAACAGCGGCTCGGGGAAGTGCTGCCCCCAGGGCCCGGCATGGCGCAGGGCCTTGGCCAGGTCGAGGTGGAACTCCTCCACCGCCAGGCTGCCGTCGGACAACAGCCGACCGGTCAGGTCCTCTTCGCGCAGCTGGCGTCGTACTTCTTCATCGAACGCCTCGGCAAATGCCGGGAAATTGGCCTCGGGCAACGACAACCCCGCCGCCATCGCGTGGCCGCCGAATTTGCTGATCAGGTGCGGGTGGCGCGCCGCCACCGCATCCAGCGCATCGCGAATATGGAACCCCGGCACCGAACGCGCCGACCCTTTGAGCATGCCCTCGCCAGCGTCGGCAAAAGCGATGGTCGGCCGGTGGTAACGCTCCTTCAGGCGCGAAGCCAGAATACCGATTACCCCCTGGTGCCAGTCGGCATCGAACAGGCACAGGCCATATGGCATCGACTCGACAGGCAGGTCCTTGAGCTGGGCCAGGGCCTCGCGCTGCATGCCCTGTTCGATGGACTTGCGGTCCTGGTTCAGGTCGTCCAGCTGCTGGGCCATGTCCTGGGCCAGGGCCGCGTCTTCACACAGCAGGCATTCGATGCCCAGGCTCATGTCGTCCAGGCGCCCGGCAGCATTCAGCCGCGGGCCAAGGATGAAGCCGAGGTCAGTCGAGGTGATGCGCCGATGATCGCGACGGGCCACTTCAAGAATGGCCTTCAGCCCCGGTCGGGCGCGGCCGGCACGAATGCGTTCGAGGCCCTGGTGCACCAGGATGCGGTTGTTGGCATCCAATGGCACCACGTCCGCGACGCTGCCCAGGGCCACCAGGTCGAGCAATTCGCCGATGTTCGGCTGCGGCTGCGTTTCATAGCGGCCCAGGCTGCGCAGACGCGCACGCAGGGCCATCAGCACGTAGAAGATCACCCCTACCCCAGCCAGCGCCTTGCTCGGGAAACTACAGCCCGGCTGGTTGGGGTTGATGATGGCGTCGGCGTCGGGCAACTCCGCGCCCGGCAGGTGGTGGTCGGTGACCAGCACCTTGAGCCCGGCGGCTTTGGCGGCTGCCACACCGTCGACGCTGGAAATCCCATTGTCCACGGTGATCAGCAGCTGCGGCTGGCGTTGCAGCGCCACCTCGACGATCTCCGGGGTCAGGCCGTAGCCGTACTCGAAGCGGTTGGGCACAAGGTAGTCGACGTGGGCCGCGCCCAGCAGGCGCAGGCCCAGCACGCCGACAGTACTGGCAGTGGCGCCGTCGGCATCGAAGTCGCCGACGATGAGGATGCGCTGGCGCTGGTCGATAGCCTCGACCAGCAGATCCACGCCGGCCTCGATGCCCTTGAGCTGCTGGTACGGCAGCAGGCGCGCGAGGCTTTTGTCCAGCTCGGCCTCGCTCTGCACGCCGCGCGCGGCGTACAGGCGGGTCAGCAAGGGTGGCAGGTTACCCAGGAATGGCAGGGTGGGCGGCAGCGGGCGAGGTTCGATACGCATGAGGGGCTTCAGCCACGCTCACCAAGCAGCCACTCCAGCTGCACTTCGTGCTGGCCACGGTCGTCGGTGACGAACAACGTGCCTTCACTGATCATCACGTCCCACTTGATGGTGCGGGGCATGTCGGTGGCGAGGGTTTCCAGCACCTCCTGCGGCACGGCGGCGATGCTCAGGTTCTTCAGCCCCTTGACCGCGTCTACCACCTTGTTCTGCCATACGCGCAGGCTGCCGTAGGCCAGCAGGCTGGTACGCTCGGTGCGGCGCGAGCACCAGGTCAGTCGGTCGGCGTCCGGCTGGCCTACCTCGATCCAGTGCAGGATGCGATCGTCCAGGCTCTTTTCCCACAGCGCCGCCTCGTCCACGTCGGACAGGCCACGGCCGAACGACAGGTTTTCGTTGTACCAGAGGGCGTAGGCCAGCAAGCGTACGGCCATGCGCTCTTCGGTTTCCGAAGGGTGGCGGGCAATGGTCTGACGGACGTTTTCGTACACGCCGCGGTCGAGGTCGGTCAGGTTCAGTTCGAATTTGTAGGTGGTGGACGGCTGGGCCATGGTCGACGGGCTTCTTGCGCAGAGAAAAAGTGACACAGTCTAACCGATACTGCCCTTCGTTGCCCCGCAGCAGTATCTGCCGCTTCGGACCTATGATAAAACCACGCATCTGCCCAGCTGCCACGGATGCCCCATGACTACGCCCAGCAAACCCCTCGCCGGTCTCAAGGTTGTCGAACTCGGCACCCTCATCGCTGGCCCGTTCGCCTCGCGTATCTGTGCCGAATTCGGCGCCGAGGTGATCAAGGTCGAATCGCCCGATGGCGGCGACCCGTTGCGCAAATGGCGCAAGCTGTACGAGGGCACCTCGCTGTGGTGGTTCGTGCAGGCCCGCAACAAGCAGTCGCTCACCCTCAACCTCAAGCACCCAGAGGGGCGCGAGATTCTAAAACGCCTGCTGGCCGACGCCGACATCCTGATCGAGAACTTCCGCCCAGGCGTGCTGGAAAAACTCGGCCTGGGCTGGGACGTGCTGCACGCGCTCAACCCGCGCCTGGTAATGGTGCGCCTGTCGGGCTTCGGCCAGACCGGGCCGATGAAGGACCAGCCGGGCTTCGGCGCCGTGGGCGAGTCGATGGGCGGCCTGCGCTACATCACCGGCTTCGACGACCGCCCACCGGTGCGCACGGGCATTTCCATCGGTGACTCGATTGCTGCCCTGTGGGGTGTGATCGGTGCACTGATGGCGCTGCGACACCGGGAAGTCAACGGCGGCCAGGGCCAGGTGGTGGACGTGGCCCTGTACGAAGCGATATTCGCCATGATGGAAAGCATGGTCCCGGAGTTCGATGTGTTCGGCTTTATCCGCGAACGTACCGGCAACATCATGCCAGGCATCACGCCCTCCTCCATTCACACCAGCGCCGACGGCAAGCATGTGCAGATCGGCGCCAACGGCGATGCGATCTTCAAGCGCTTCATGCAAGCCATTGGCCGCACCGACCTGGCCGACGACCCGACCTTGGCCACCAACGATGGCCGGGACCTGCGCCGTGACGAGCTGTACGGGGTAATCGACCGCTGGGCCAACAGCCTGCCGCTGGAGCAACTGATACAGGTGCTGAACACCGCCGAAGTGCCGGCCAGCCGCATCTATTCGGCCGAGGACATGTTCAACGACCCGCAGTACCTGGCACGCGAAATGTTCCTGCAGGCCAAGCTGCCGGACGGCAAGCCATTCCGCATGCCGGGCATCGTGCCCAAGCTGTCGGACACCCCCGGCTCCACCGAGTGGGTAGGCCCGGCGCTGGGCGAACACACCGAGGCACTGCTCGGCAACCTGGGCTACGACGCGGCGGCCATCGCCAGCCTGCGCGAAGCAGGCACGGTCTGACCCTGGCGCGGCCCTGGTCCATGCGCGCTGCCCGTTGCCTACGCCACCTGGCCCTGCTGTGCGGGCTGCTGCCCGCATTGCTGTTGCAGCCTGCCAGCGCCAAGGAGCGCCTCTTCTGGCTGGTGCGCGACCTGCCGCCGTTCACCATTCTGGAAGGGCCGGAAAAAGGCCAAGGGGTGATCGACCAGTTGCTGCCCCTGCTGATCAGGCAGATGCCCGAGTACGACCACAGCATCCTGCGGGTCAACCGCGCCCGCGGCATCCAGATGCTGCAGGACCCGAAAAGTTTCACCTGCGACCCGACCCTGCTGTGGACGCCGGAACGCGCCGAATATGTGAGGTTTTCCGTGCCTTCCCTGGGCGTGCTCAGTGGCGGCCTGGTGCTGCGCAAGGAAAGCGAGGCGCTGGTGGCGCCTTACCTCGACGGCCAGGAGGTAGACCTGCTCAACCTGCTGAGCAAGACCCCACTGAAGCTGGGTGTTGTCGCCGAGCGCAGCTATGGCACACAGATCGACGCCATCCTGCGCCAGTTGCCCGACACCGCGTTCAGCCGCCACTACGGCAACGACGCCACCGCCAACCTGCTGCAGATGCAACAGCTCGGGCGCCTGCGCATGGTGCTCGGCTACTGGCCCGAGGTGCGCTACCTGGTCGACCTGCAAGGCGGGGCACTGGCTGACTACCAGTTTCACCCTGTGAAAGGGGTAAACCGCTACCAGTTTCTGCATATGGGCTGTTCAAACAGCGAGCTGGGGCATGAAGCCATTGCGCACATCGACCAGCTGCTGCCTGCCCTGCGTCGGGATGTGTTGCCGGAGTTGTATGCACGCTGGCTGGACCCGGCGTTGCAGGAAGACTATCTGGAAGAGAGCAAGCGCTTCTTCGAAGACCGCTGATTGCCTGCACCGGCCCTATCGCCGGCAAGCCAGCTCCCACCTCGACCGCATCAACCTCAAGCCATGTGCAGTAACTGTGGGAGATGGATTGCAGGCGATAGGGCCGGTGCAGGCAACTCAAAAAGAAACCCCGGACGCTGGGGAAACACGCCCGGGGCCAAGCGAAAGCCCTTGGGGGCTTCCCGTGCAGCCTTGCCAGCGCCGGAGCAAAGCACTGGCCCGGCTGCCCCTACAGTGTCTGATAAACCACTCAGGCAAAGGTTCCATGGGGTTGCTGGCGCTGCTGCAATGCCGCGATCACACAGGGCTGCAAACGCCCTTCGGCGATCTGCAGGTCACGGTGAAGGCCATCCACCAGGTCGACCAACAGGCGTTGTTCCTGCAACTGGCGTTCGCTCACCGTGCGTCGCAAGGTAATGCCGGCGAGGCGGTCATGAACGGTCAGTTGGCGATTACCCTGGGCATCGGCTATGCCGAGGTGGGTCTGATAAGGGGTCAGGGCTTCGTTGAGCAGTCTGCAGATTCTTTCCATCCGGATCACTCGCTGCGTGGTGGGATATAGAGGAACTGACCAACAGACGCAGCGGAAAGTTCGTTACACCGCGGCTGCTTCAGTGAGCATGCGGGGCGGACGTGACAGTTTGAATACGCCGCCACGGGCGCACCTGCAGTGCCTGCAGAGCGCGCTGCAGGCTTGGCATCGACAGCGGCCAGGGCAGTTCGGCGAGCACCCACAGGCCCCGGTTTCTGGCCTCTTGGGCAAGGTTGCGGCGCTCGGGGGTAGCCTGGCCGACGAACAGCAAAGCACGAGTTCGGTGCTGCTGTTCGAGCAAGGCAAGGCCGGCCCGGGTTGGCATGGCGTGGTCAAGGATCAGCAGATCGGGGCGGTGATCGGCGTTCAGGCAGGCGTCGAGGTCTGCACTGGTTTCGCTGATGCGCACATGGAACATGCCCTGAGCGTTGAGGGCCTGGTGCAGGAGGATCTGATGGGATGGGCGAGCCTGGTGGATCAACACGTAGGGCTGGTGCATGAGCCGCTCCTGATGGGAGGACCGGCTAATTTAGGCGTTGCGCTGGGCGACCTGAATAGGATGTTTCTGATGGAGCAGTGGGAAGATTCGGATAATTAGACCTGCTCCGCAGCCCATCGCCGGCAAGCCAGCTCCCACAGAGATTGCACATGACCTTGGGTCTATGTGGTCGGGGTGGGAGCTGGCTTTCCGGCGATGGGCCGCAGTGCGGCCCCGATGCTTACAAAGGCTTGCCGCGGTTACCATGCTGGCTGACAAAGCCCTGCACGGCCTTCAGGTCATTGGCCAGCACCGTGCAACGCTCTTCACGGCTGAACAGGTCGCTGAGGTGCGCTGGCAGCTCCAGCGCCTTGCCAACACCGGCCTTCTCCACCGCTTCCGGGAACTTGACCGGGTGCGCGGTACCCAGCACCACCATCGGCGTGTCCAGGCTGCGGCGGCACTCGCGGGCGGCCTTGACGCCGATAGCGGTGTGCGGGTCGAGCACTTCGCCGGTAGCGGCGAACACTTCGGCGATGGTTTCGCAGGTCTGCTCGTCGCTCACTGCCAGCGAGTCGAACAGCTTGCGCGCTTCGGTCCAGCGGTCTTGCTCGACGCTGAAACCGCCACCTTGCTTGAAGTTGGCCATCAGCTCGGCAATGGCGCCGCCGTTGCGGCCGTGCAGGTCGAACAGCAGGCGCTCGAAGTTGGACGAGACCATGATGTCCATCGACGGCGACAGGGTCGCGTGCAGGGTTTCCTTGACATACTGGTTGCCGCTCATGAAGCGGTGCAGGATGTCGTTGCGGTTGGTGGCGACGATCAGCTGGCTGACCGGCAGCCCCATGTTACGTGCCAGGTAACCGGCGAAGATGTCGCCGAAGTTGCCGGTCGGCACCGAGAACGCCACGGAACGCGCCGGGCCACCCAGCTGCAGGGCAGCGTGGAAGTAGTAGACGATCTGGGCCATGATCCGCGCCCAGTTGATCGAGTTGACCGCAACCAGGCGGGTGCCCTTGAGGAACGACTGGTCGGCGAAGCTGGCCTTGACCATTTCCTGGCAGTCGTCGAAGTTGCCTTCGATGGCGATGTTGTGGATGTTGTCGCCGAAGATGGTGGTCATCTGCCGGCGCTGCACTTCCGACACGCGCTGGTGCGGGTGCAGGATGAAGATGTCGACGTTGTCGCAACGGCGGCAACCTTCGATGGCGGCGGAACCGGTGTCACCGCTGGTGGCGCCGATGATCACCACGCGCTCGTTGCGCTTGGCCAGCACGTGGTCCAGCAGGCGGCCGAGCAGTTGCAGGGCGAAGTCCTTGAACGCCAGGGTCGGGCCGTGGAACAGCTCCAGCACCCACTCGTTGCTGTTCAATTGACGCAGCGGGGCAACCGCGGCGTGGGCGAACTCGCCGTAGGTTTCCTCGAGGATCTTCTTGAAGTCGGCGTCGGCGATGCTACCTTCGACGAACGGGCGCATCACCCGGAAAGCAAGTTCGTGGTACGGCAGGCCAGCCCACGAGGCGATTTCTTCCTGGGTGAAGCGTGGCAGGTTTTCCGGGACGTACAGGCCGCCGTCGCTGGCCAGGCCAGCCAGCAGGACGTCTTCGAAATTGAGGGCCGGAGCCTGGCCGCGGGTACTGATATAGCGCATGGGTGCAAACCTTCGATACTGGGGCCGGGGCCGCGCTGGCGGCCCCACGGCACTATTGTTAGTTGAGCTGCTCGACGCGAATGCGCACGACCTTGCCGATGACGTCCTGCAGGGCTTCCAGGGCGACGATGGCGTCGTTGATGCGCTGCTCGACCACGCGATGGGTCAGCAGGATCATCGGCACCAGGCCGTCCTGTTCCTCGGCTTCCTTCTGCATGATCGACTCGATGTTGATGCCACGCTCCGAGAGGATGCTGGCCACCTGGGCCAGTACGCCAGGGTGATCCTTGGCCTGGATGCGCAGGTAGTAGGCACTTTCGCAGGCTTCGATCGGCAGGATCGGGTGGGCCGACAGCGAATCCGGCTGGAAGGCCAGGTGCGGCACGCGGTTTTCCGGGTCGGAGGTCATGGCACGGACCACATCCACCAGATCACCGACCACCGACGAAGCGGTAGGCTCCATGCCGGCACCGGCGCCGTAGTACAGGGTGGAGCCAGCGGCGTCGCCGTTGACCATGACGGCGTTCATCACGCCGTTGACGTTGGCGATCAGGCGGTCGGCCGGGATCAGCGTCGGGTGTACGCGAAGCTCGATACCTTCGGCAGTGCGGCGGGCCACACCCAGGTGCTTGATGCGGTAGCCCAGGGCCTCGGCATAGTTCACGTCAGCAGTGGTCAGCTGGGTGATGCCTTCGGTGTAGGCCTTGTCGAATTGCAGCGGGATGCCGAAAGCGATCGAGGCCAGGATGGTCAACTTGTGCGCGGCATCGATGCCTTCAACGTCGAAGGTCGGGTCGGCTTCGGCGTAACCCAGCGCCTGGGCTTCGGCCAGCACGTCCGGGAAGGCGCGGCCCTTCTCACGCATTTCGGTGAGGATGAAGTTGCCGGTGCCGTTGATGATGCCGGCCAGCCAGTTGATGTGGTTGGCCGACAGGCCTTCGCGGATGGCCTTGATCACCGGGATGCCACCGGCCACGGCCGCTTCGAAGGCGACGATCACGCCCTTCTCGCGGGCCTTGGCGAAGATTTCGTTGCCGTGCACGGCAATCAGCGCCTTGTTGGCGGTGACCACGTGCTTGCCGTTTTCGATGGCCTTGAGCACCAGTTCGCGGGCCACGGTGTAGCCACCGATCAGCTCGATGACAATGTCGATCTCCGGGTTGCTCGCAACTTCGAACACATCAGCGGTAATGGGGGTACCGGTAATCTGGCAGTTCGGGTTCTGCGAGCGCATGGCAATCTGTGCCACTTCAATACCGCGCCCGGCACGGCGGGCGATCTCCTCGGCGTTGCGCTGAAGTACATTGAAGGTTCCGCCACCGACGGTCCCCAACCCACAGATGCCTACTTTGACCGGTTTCACTGTGAACTCCCCATTGAACGGCCGGCACCTATGCCGACCGTGAAACATGCCGTCACCCCATGACGACGGCGTACTGAATTGGATTACTTGGCCAGTGCCAGCTTGGCGACCTGCGGTGCCGGCTGGTAGCCCGGAATGACCTGGCCGCTTTCAAGGACAATCGCCGGCGTGCCATTGACGCCGATCGACTGGCCCAGCTGGAACTGCTTGCTGACCGGGTTGGCGCACTTGGCGGCCTTGATTTCCTCACCCTCGACCATCTTGTCCATCGCCGCACGGCGGTCGCTGGAACACCAGACAGCCTGCAACTGCTGGTCACCCGACGAACCGAGGCCCTGGCGCGGGAAGGCGACATAGCGCACTTCGATACCGCGGCGGTTGAGCTCGGGCACCTCGGCGTGCAGCTTGTGGCAGTACGGGCAGGTGGTGTCGGTGAACACGGTGATGTGCGACTTGGTCTCGCCTTTGGCAGGATAAACCACCATCTCGGCGGCTGGAATGCCGTTGATGAGCTTGGCAATGCCCAGGCGCTCGGTCTTCTCGGTGAGGTTGACCGGCTTGCCGTCCTGGATCTGGAACAGGTAGCCCTGCATCACGAACTGGCCGTCGCCGCTGGCATACAGCACGCGGCCGCCCTGCAGCTTGACTTCATAGAGGCCGCTGACCGGGCTGCTGGCCACGCTTTCGACGGGCACTTCCAGCTCAAGGTTCTGCAATGACTTACGGATGGCCTGCTCGGCAGCAGCATTGCTATCGGTTGCCGCGGCAGCGGCAAAGGTACTGGCCAGCGCCAACGCGGCGGCGGCGAAAAACTGGGTCACGCGCATGGGAACTCCTGAAGGCGGACAGGGGCCGGAGGGCGCCACCTGCGGAAAATACGCGGTGACCGTGCGGCCCTTGGTGCAAACCGCTCAAGCCTACCACATCACACCGCCGGTGAAGGGCCTTGCAAGGACCGGTCGGCGGAACATGAAAAACATTCATCCACGCGGGTGGTGCTGGGCATGCAATTGCTGCAGGCGGGCCTTGGCGACATGGGTGTAGATCTGCGTGGTCGAAAGGTCACTGTGGCCCAGCAGCATCTGCACCACGCGCAGGTCGGCACCATGGTTGAGCAGATGAGTAGCGAAGGCATGGCGCAGGGTATGCGGCGACAGCGGTTTGTCGATACCGGCGACCCGGGCATGGTGCTTGATGCGATGCCAGAAGGTCTGGCGGGTCATCTGCTCGCCACGCTGGCTGGGGAACAAGACATCGCTGGGGCGGCCATTGAGCAGTTCGGCGCGGCCATCGCGCAGGTAGCGCTGCAACCAAAGCACCGCCTCTTCGCCCATGGGCACCAGGCGCTCCTTGCTGCCCTTGCCCATCACCCGCAGCACGCCTTGGCGCAGGTTGACCTGGTCGAGGGCCAGGCTGACCAGTTCGGTGACCCGCAGGCCGCAGGCGTAAAGCACTTCGAGCATGGCGCGGTCACGCTGGCCAATGGCTTCGCCCAGGTCCGGGGCCTGCAGCAAGGCTTCGACGTCGGCTTCGGACAACGACTTGGGCAGCGGCTTGCCCAGTTGCGGCATGTCGACTTGCAGGGTCGGGTCGATGGCCACCAGCTTTTCCCGCAGCAGGTAGCGGAAAAAACCGCGCAGGCCGGACAGGAAGCGTGCCGTGGAGCGCGGCTTGTAGCCTTGGTCGAGGCGCCAGGCCAGGTGGTCGATAATCAGGTCGCGGCCGGCGTCGGGCAAGCTGACGCCGTGTTCCTGCAGCCAACCGTTGAACAGGGCCAGGTCGCTGCGGTAGGACATGCGGGTGTTGTCGGACAGGCCCTTTTCAAGCCACAGGGCGTCGAGGAACTGGTCGATCAGGGGGTGGTCTAGGGCGGGCATTCGGGGCTGCTGGGTGTTGGAGGTGGCTTAGTGTTTCACAGCAGCATAATTGTTGTCTGTACTGGCCTCTTCGCGGCTAAAGCCGCTCCCACAGAGATATCACCGCCCTTGAGGTATGTGCGATCCCTGTGGGAGCGGCTTTAGCCGCGAAAGGGCCAGTGCAGGAGAACTCAGGCCTGGGGCAAAACCGGCACCGGCCGCTTGTCCTCGTCGATGGCGACGAAGCTGAACACCCCGTGAATCGCTCGCTCGCGCCCATCCAGGTACATGTTCTCGACGAACACATCCACCTGCACCTGCAAACTGGTATTACCCACCTTGATGACCGTCCCCACCAACTCGACGATCGAGCCCGCCGGTATCGGGTGCTTGAAGTCGATGCGGTCAGTGGACACGGTCACCAGTGGCAGGCGGCAGAAGCGCGTGGCAGCAATGAACGACACTTCGTCCATCCAGGCCAGGGCGGTGCCGCCGAACAGGGTGTTGTGGTGGTTGGTGGTGTTGGGGAACACCGCCTTGGTCACGCGGGTCACCGACAGCTCGGTGCGGCGCAGGATTTCCTGGTCTCGGGTAGTCATGGCAATCACATCTTCGGGGGGTCAAAACGCAAAAAAGCAGCCCGAAGGCTGCTTTTTTCTCGCTAGGCGGCCTCGGCCACCGGGCAAACTGCACTCAGGACAGCTTTTCCTTGATGCGAGCGGCTTTGCCGGACAGGTCGCGCAGGTAGTACAGCTTGGCTTTACGCACGTCACCACGACGTTTCACGGCCAGGCTGTCGATTTGCGGGCTGTAGGTCTGGAAGGTACGCTCTACGCCAACGCCGCTGGAGATCTTGCGCACGGTGAAGGCGCTGTTCAGACCGCGGTTACGCTTGGCGATAACGACGCCTTCGAACGCCTGCAGACGGGAACGCTCACCTTCCTTCACTTTAACCTGAACGACAACGGTGTCGCCTGGTGCGAAGGTCGGGATTTCCTTGCTCATCTGCTCGGCTTCGAGCTGCTGGATGATCTTGTTGGTCATGCTGTGCTCCTAAGATGGATACGTGATCCACCATCGATACGTTTAACTATCGTCCCGCTCGCGGAGATATTCCTCGAGCAGCTTCTTCTCTTCTCCAGAAAGCGAGCGACTTTCCAGAAGATCGGCGCGTCGTTCGAAGGTCCTACCAAGGGACTGCTTCATTCTCCAACGCCGGATGTGTGCATGGTTGCCACTTAGCAACACGTCGGGAACACGCTGATCCGCATACACCTCAGGTCGGGTGTAGTGCGGGCAATCGAGCAGACCGTCGGTGAAGGAATCTTCTTCCGCCGAGTCCACATGCCCTAAAGCTCCGGGCAGCAGCCGTGTAACCGCATCGATCAGTACCATGGCCGGCAGCTCGCCACCGGAAAGCACATAGTCGCCAATCGACCACTCCTCATCGACATGAGCCTCGATAAAGCGCTCGTCGATGCCTTCATAACGACCGGCGATCAGGATCAACGATTCCTGTTCGGCCAGGCCTTTGACCGCCTGCTGAGTCAGCTTGCGGCCTTGTGGCGAAAGGTAGATCACCTTCGCCGCTGCTCCGGTCGCTTGCCTGGCGCTAACCAGGGCGTCTTCCAGAGGCTTGATTTTCATTACCATGCCCGGACCACCGCCAAACGGCCGATCATCCACCGTGTGGTGACGATCTGTGGTGTAGTCCCGCGGGTTCCAGCAAGTCACCTGAAGCAACCCCTGTTTCACCGCGCGGCTGGTAATGCCGTACTCCGTGATGGCCGAGAACATCTCGGGGAACAACGTGATGACGTCTACGCGAAGGTTACCCATCGTTTAGAAGTCCGCGTCCCATTCAACCCGCATCACGCCTGCTTCCAGGTCGACGTCGAGCACGCATTGCGCCGTATAGGGCAACAGACGCTCGCGATCATCCAGGCTGCCTGCGCAGGGCTTGACCACCATTACATCGTTCGCACCGGTCTCCAACAGGTGATCGACCTTGCCGAACAGTTGTTCGTCCTGGTTGATGACCTTCAGGCCGACCAACTGGTACCAGTAGTACTCGTCAGCAGCCAGGTTGGGCAAAAGGCTCCGCGGAATGCAGATTTCGTAACCGCTCAGAAGACGGGCTTCATCGCGATCATCGAGGCCTTTCAGCTTCACGACCAGGCCCTTCTGGGAGCCACGACCGTTGACCAGCTCGACCTGCTTTACCTTGCCTTCGTGCCGAAGCGTCCAGCGCGGATAATCCAACAGGTTTTCAATCGGATCGGTAAAGGAATACACCTTCACCTCGCCGCGAACGCCGTGAACCGAAAAAATCTTGCCAACGACGATGAGGTCGTCAGCCTTTTCTGGCGTCGCGTTCATACTACTCAGGCAGCAGCCTTGGCAGCGTCCTTCAGCAGCTGAGCAACGCGCTCAGACGGCTGTGCACCCTGGCTCAGCCAGTAGTTGACGCGCTCTTGGTTGACCGACAGCTTGACTTCGGCGCCAGCAGCGATCGGGTTGAAGAAACCTACGCGCTCAACGAAACGGCCGTCACGGGCGTTACGCGAGTTGGTCACGGTCAGGTGGTAGAATGGGCGCTTTTTCGAGCCGCCACGGGCCAGACGAATGGTTACCATGTGAACATCGTTCCTATAGTCGGTGCTGCAGTTGATACAGCAGCTGGTACTGCAAATCTGAATGCCAAATAGGCACACGGGTGCCCAAAAGGCCGCATATTCTCGGGGAATACACGGACATTTGCAAATGACTTTTTCGGCAAGGCCCTGCCCTGCCGTCCAGATCTGCCGGTTGAGCCGCGAAATCCGCGGCCATTGCCCCGCCACGGCGGGGGTTCTGGACGCCTGCCGGACAAACGGCAGGCCCCCGGAATAGGGGTTACAGCTTCGGCATGCCGCCGCCCGGCAGCATCCCGCCAAGGCCGCGCATCATCTTGGCCATGCCGCCCTTGGCGGAGAATTTCTTCATCATCTTCTGCATTTGCTTGTGCTGCTTGATCAGGCGGCCGACGTCCTGCACCTGGGTGCCGGAACCGATGGCAATGCGGCGCTTGCGCGAGCCGCTGATCAGCTCCGGATCACGGCGCTCGGCCGGGGTCATGGAGTTGATGATCGCTTCCATCTGCTTGAACTGCTTCTCGGCGGCGCCCTGGGCGTTGCCCATCTGCGACAGGTTGACCCCGCCGATGCTCGGCAGCTTGTCCATCAGGCCGCCGAGGCCGCCCATGTTCTTCATCTGCTGCAGCTGGTCACGGAAGTCTTCGAGGTCGAAGCCCTTGCCCTTCTTCAGCTTCTTGGCCAGCTTGTCGGCCTTGGCCTTGTCGATGTTCTGCTCGGCCTGCTCGATCAGGCTGAGCACGTCACCCATGCCGAGGATGCGCGAGGCGACGCGGTCGGGGTGGAACGGTTCGAGGGCTTCGGTCTTCTCGCCCATACCGATGAACTTGATCGGCTTGCCGGTGATGGCACGCACCGACAGCGCGGCACCGCCACGGGCGTCACCGTCGACCTTGGTCAGCACCACGCCGGTCAGCGGCAGCGCCTCGCCAAAGGCCTTGGCGGTGTTGGCGGCGTCCTGGCCGGTCATGGCGTCGACCACGAACAGGGTCTCGATCGGCTTGACCGCGGCATGCAGTGCCTTGATCTCGTCCATCATGTCGGCGTCGATGTGCAGACGGCCGGCGGTGTCGACGATGACCACGTCGATGAACTTCAGCTTGGCTTCGCGGATGGCCGCTTCAGCGATGGCCACCGGCTTCTGGCTGATGTCGGACGGGAAGAAGGTGACGCCGATGTCGTTGGCCAGGGTTTCCAGCTGCTTGATCGCCGCCGGGCGGTAGACGTCGGCGGACACCACCATCACGCTCTTTTTCTTGCGCTCCTTGAGGAAGCGCGCCAGCTTGCCGGCGGTGGTGGTCTTACCGGCACCCTGCAGGCCGGCCATCAGCACCACGGCTGGCGGAGCGGCGTTCAGTGCGAGGTCTTCGTTGGCCGCGCCCATCAGGCTTTCCAGCTCGGCCTGGACGATCTTCACGAACGCCTGGCCCGGGGTCAGGCTGCGCGACACCTCGGTGCCGACTGCACGATCCTTGACGCTGTTGACGAAATCCTTGACCACCGGCAGGGCAACGTCGGCCTCGAGCAGGGCCATGCGCACTTCGCGCAGCGTGTCCTTGATGTTGTCTTCGGTCAGCTTGGCCTTGCCGGTGACATGGCGCAGCGTCTGTGACAGGCGGTCGGTCAGGTTTTCGAACATGGTGATCCTTTCAGGCCCAGTAAAAGCCGAGGTTTGTCAGGCGCCCAGGGGGGAATGCATACCCGCCGGGCACAGCAAGGCGGCGATTATAGCGAAGTGCGGCGGCGGCGCACACCTTGCTGGCGGCCTGGTAGATATTCGGTGGCTGTGCCGGCCTCTTCGCGGGTGAACCCGCTCCCACAGGGCCTGCACCACATTCGAAACCGGCGCCGTACCTGTGGGAGCGGGTTCACCCGCGAATGCCGTACCGCGGTCCGCCAGTCTTCCTAGACCAGCGCGATCTATGCCAAACTCCGTCTCTTTAAGGCTCGCCAACCAGGACTTATGTTCTCCTCACCCAGCCTCATCCCCAACCTGATCGCCGCCGGCCTATATATAGCTGCGGCCATCTACCAGGGCTCTTACCTTGCCCAGAACCGCAAGGCCGACAAGCGCCTGCTTGCCCTGCTGGGTGCCTTCGCGGTACTCGCCCAGGCCGGTGCGCTGTTCTTCCAGCTGATCACCCCGCTGGGCCTGAGCCTGGACTTCTTCAGTGCCGCCAGCCTGATCGCCGTGGCGGTCATCGCCCTGACCCTGCTGGCCTGCTTGCGCATACCCGTGGAAAACCTGTTGGTGCTGCTGTTCCCGCTGGGCGCGGTGACCGCGCTGCTGGCCCAGTTCGCGCCCCCCGGCACGGTGCCGCTGGTCAACGAAGAGCCGGGTATCCTCGCGCATATCCTGCTGTCGATCCTGGCCTATGGGCTGTTCACCATTGCGGTGTTCCAGGCCCTGCTGTTGCTGCTGCAGGACCGCCAACTGAAGAACAAGCACCCGTCCGGGCTGATCCGCAACTTCCCGCCGCTGCAAACCATGGAAAGCCTGCTGTTCGGCTTCCTCTGGGCTGGCTGGTGCCTGCTGTCGCTGTCGCTGATCTCCGGCTGGCTGTTCCTCGACAACCTGTTCGCCCAGCATCTGGTACACAAGACCCTGCTGGCCTGTATCGCCTGGGTGGTGTTCAGCGTGCTGCTGTGGGGCCGCACCCGCCTGGGCTGGCGTGGCCACAAGGCCATCCGCTGGACGCTGGCCGGTTTCTGCCTGCTGATGCTGGCCTATTTCGGCAGCAAGCTGGTTCGCGAATTCATCCTGCATATCTGACGGCCGCCCATGGATACCCTGCCGTACGCACCGCTATTCGGCACCCTGGCACTGGCCCTGTTGTGGTCGGCGCTGTTCACCGCGGTGGACGCCGCCCGCCTGCAACTCAATGGCACGCTGCGCACCGGCGAGGACGGCCAGCCCGTGCTGCCGGCCCAGGCCCTGGTGCTGTGCGCCAGCCTGGGCAAGCTGCTGGTGCTGGGCCTGGCCTGCCTGCTCGGCCAGCGCCATAGCGGCGAGCACGGCTTCTGGCTGGCCGGGTTGGCCGCCACCCTCGTCCTGCTGGTGTTTGCCGAATACCTGCCGCGGCGCCTGGCCCGGCGCAACCCGCAAGCGTTCGTCAGCCTCGGCACCAGCCTGCTGAAAGTACCCCTCGCCCTGCTGCAACCGCTGGCCTGCCTGCTGGATGGCATGGCCAAGCTGATCCTGCGTCCGTTCCGCGTGCAACCCACGGCCGTGGCCCTGCACCCGCAGGAAGCCGACGAATTCGACGAGGATGAGGAACACGAAGCACCGCGCCACGGCCTGCTCGACGGCCTGCAGTCACTGGACAAGATGACCGTCAACGACATCCTGGTACCGCGCAACGAAGTGGACGGCATCAGCCTCGACGAGCCGATCGAGCGCATCATCGAGCAACTGATCGTCAGCCGCCACACCCGCCTGCCGGTGTACCACAGCGACATCAACCAGGTTGAAGCAATCCTCAATACCAAGCTGATCAGCCACCTGCTGCCCAAGGCCGAGCTGACCCTGGAGATGCTGCTCGGCGCCTGCTACGAGCCCTATTTCGTACCCGAGAGCACGCCCCTGCAAATGCAGCTGCTGAACTTCCACAAGCAGCAGCGCCGCCTGGGCGTGGTGGTGGACGAATACGGCGAGGTGCTGGGCATCGTCACCCTGGAAGACATCCTCGAAGAGATCGTTGGCGAGTTCGAGGATGAACACAGCCTGGACAACCCCCACGTGCACCCACAGCCCGATGGCACTTTCGTCATTGACGGCACCGCTTCGCTGCGTGAAATCAACCGCAGTCTGGGCTGGCACCTGCCCTGCGACGGCGGGCCGAAAACCCTCAACGGGCTGGTCACCGAAGCGCTGGAAAGTATCCCGGAAAGCGCCGTTTGCCTGAAGATCGGCCGCTATCGCCTGGAAATCCTCGAAACAGAGGACAATTGTGCCAGCAAGGTACTGGTGTGGACCGTGACCCGATAGCTATACTCGGGTCACGCTTACCCAGCCCCGCCGTCCCGCCTGCTACCCGCACCCGGCGCTCCACGGCCAGTCCGCTCCACTGACACGCCCCGCGGTCCTGCTTCAACACCCCGAACAGTGCCCGCCCCCGCCCCTATCCCCCTTGGGCTATCGTCAGTCGGGCGCACACAACAACAAAACGCTCCGGCGCCCGCGCCACCGTGCCTGCCCTTTTGCATTGCACGCCGCGGGGCTTATCCCAATGGAGCCGGACCAGACTGTCAGGGACCTATTCAATGACAACCAGCAGCACCTATGCCGAAGCGCCTGCCGCGCCGGTCAACTCGCCCGCGCGGGTAGCCACCGCCAGCTTCATCGGCACCGCCATCGAGTTCTACGATTTCTACGTCTACGCCACTGCCGCCGCCCTGGTGATCGGCCCGGTGTTCTTCCCGTCCGGGTCAGGCACCGCGCAGATGCTGGCGGCCTTCCTCACCTTCGGTATCGCCTTCCTGGCGCGCCCGCTAGGCTCGGCACTGTTCGGCCACTTTGGCGACCGTATCGGCCGCAAGTCGACCCTGGTCGCCTCGCTGCTGCTGATGGGCGTGTCCACCACGGCCATCGGTGTGCTGCCAGGATATGAAAGCATTGGTGTATGGGCGCCGATCATCCTCTGCCTGCTGCGCTTTGGCCAAGGCCTGGGGCTGGGTGGCGAATGGGGTGGCGCGGCCTTACTGGCCACCGAGAACGCGCCCGAAGGCAAGCGCGCCTGGTTCGGCATGTTCCCGCAGCTGGGCCCGTCGATCGGCTTTTTGGCCGCCAACGGCCTGTTCCTGACCCTGGCCCTGGTGCTCAGCGACGAGCAGTTCCGCGAGTGGGGCTGGCGCATTCCGTTCCTGCTCAGCGCCGCGCTGGTCCTGGTGGGCCTGTATGTGCGCCTGAAGCTGGAAGAAAGCCCGGTGTTCGCCAAGGCCGTCGCCCGCCACGAGCGGGTGAAAATGCCGGTGGTCGACCTGTTTTCCAGATACTGGCTGCCGACCCTGCTGGGCGCAGCGGCGATGGTGGTGTGCTACGCGCTGTTCTACATCTCCACGGTGTTCTCGCTGAGCTATGGCGTGACCACGCTGGGCTACAGCCGCGAAACGTTCCTTGGCCTGCTGTGCTTCGCGGTGGTGTTCATGGCCCTGGCCACACCACTGTCGGCCTGGCTCAGCGACCGCTACGGGCGCAAACCGGTGCTGATCGTCGGCGGCCTGCTGGCAGTGGCCTCGGGCTTTACCATGGAGCCGCTGCTGACTTCGGGGTCGACCGCAGGTGTGGCGCTGTTCCTGGCCATCGAATTGTTCCTGATGGGCGTGACTTTTGCGCCGATGGGGGCACTGCTGCCTGAACTGTTCCCGACCCACGTGCGTTATACCGGCGCTTCGGCGGCCTATAACCTGGGCGGCATCGTCGGCGCATCGGCGGCACCGTTCTTTGCCCAGAAGCTGGTGAGCATGGGTGGGTTGAGCTGGGTGGGGGGTTATGTGTCGGTGGCGGCGTTGATCAGCTTGATTGCCGTGCTGTGCCTGAAAGAGACCCGCAATACGCAGCTGTAAGTAATTGGGGCCGCGTTGCGGCCCTTCGCGGGCACGCCCGCTCCCACAGGGGTAGCGCCGAAACCTGTGGGAGCGGGCGTGCCCGCGAAGGGCTGCAACGCAGCCCCAATCGGATCAGAACTCGACCTTGACCGCCTGCGAAGCACGGGTCGCCTTGGCACGCGCCGCTTCGACCGACTCATCACGCGCCAGGCACACGCCCATGCGGCGGGTACCGTTGATTTCCGGCTTGCCGAACAGGCGAATGGCGGTATCCGGCTCGCTCAGCGCCGCACCCAGGTTGGCAAAGCTGGTCTGCTGCGACTGCCCCTCGGGCAAGATCACCGCCGAAGCAGAAGGGCCGAACTGGCGCACTACCGGAATCGGCAGGCCAAGAATGGCACGGGCATGCAGGGCAAACTGCGACAGGTCCTGGGAAATCAGGGTCACCAGGCCGGTGTCATGCGGGCGTGGCGAGACTTCGCTGAACCACACCTGGTCGCCCTTCACGAACAGTTCCACGCCAAACAGGCCACGACCGCCCAGGGCATCGGTGACCGCCTTGGCCACCCGCTGCGATTCGGCCAGCGCCTTCGGGCTCATGGCCTGCGGCTGCCACGATTCCTGGTAGTCACCCTTCTCCTGGCGGTGGCCGACTGGCTCGAGGAAGGTGGTGCCACCGACGTGGCGCACGGTCAGCAGGGTGATTTCGTATTCGAAGTCGATGAAGCCCTCGACGATGACCCGGCCTTTGCCGGCGCGGCCGCCTTCCTGGGCGTAGGCCCACGACTTCTGCAAGTCGGCATCGCTGCGCAGCAGGCTCTGGCCCTTGCCCGACGAGCTCATCACCGGTTTGACCACGCACGGGTACCCGACATCGGCCACGGCCTTGGCGTAGTCTTCGTAGGTGTCGGCGAAGTGGTACGGCGAGGTTGGCAGGTCCAGCTCTTCGGCGGCCAGGCGGCGGATGCCTTCACGGTTCATGGTGAGCTGGGTGGCGCGGGCGGTCGGCACCACGTTGAAACCTTCGTTTTCCAGCTCGACCAAGGTGGCGGTGGCGATGGCTTCGATTTCAGGGACGATGTAGTGCGGCTTCTCGGCCTCGATCACCGCGCGCAGGGCCACGCCATCGAGCATGTTGACCACGTGGCTGCGGTGCGCCACCTGCATTGCCGGGGCATTGGCGTAGCGGTCGACGGCGATCACTTCGACGCCCAGGCGCTGCAGCTCGATCACCACTTCCTTGCCCAGCTCGCCACAGCCGCAGAGCAGTACACGGGTCGCGGTGGGCGACAAGGGGGTTCCGATACGGGTCATTTCAGGTCCTCGAAGGCGTCCGGGGCCGCACCAGGCTTGGCGCCGCCCGCTGAAAAAGGACCGCTATTCTACACCATCAACCCGCCACGGCGGCCCGCCGGGCGCGAAATGCCATGGCCAGCCACACGGCGGTGACACCAGCGAATTTCGAGGCCATGGCGGTGCCGATCACGGCTGGGGTCAGGGCACCGATCATGCCGAAGAAGATGAAGGTGTCGACCGGGATGCTCAGCGCCGAGCTCAGCCACAGGCGGTCGCGCAGCGGTCGGCGGGTGATGCTGAACACCAGCCAGTCGATAAGTTCGGAAATGAAGAAGGCGGTGGCGCTGGCCAGGGCTATGGCCGGTTCCGAGGTGACGTAGGACAGCACCAGCGCCGCCAGCATGGCGACCAGAGCGCCATGGCCGAAGCGGGTTTGCACCATGTCGCGCAGGATGAACACCAGGCCGCCCCAGGCGGACCAGATGATGTCCAGGTGTGGCGCGCTGGAGAAGGCGTAGTTGATCAGCACTACGCTGCTGATGTAGGCAATCAGATAGAACATGGCGGGTAGTCTGTGGGCAAGCCGCACAGATTACCGCTGGCTGGTTCGCGGGTAAACCCGCTCTCAAAGGTACAGCTTCAGGTTCGAGGGCTGCGCAGTACCTGTGGGAGCGGATTCACCCGCGAAGAATCCAACACGGTGGATGGCACCGGCTGCGCCGGTGTTCGCGGGTGAACCCGCTCCCACAGGGGGGGCGAGTCAGCCCTACAGGATGAGGCCGGCCTCTACTGCCCTTTCATGGCAAAGTTTGAGCACCGCCCGGCGTTCGTCGTTGTCCATCCGCCCCCAGCGGCCGATCTCGGCCACGGTTCGCTGGCAACCTGTGCAGATATCCTGCTCGTCCAACGCACAGATACTCACGCACGGCGAGGCTACCGGGCGCTCCACTACATCACTCATCATCAACCACCAACTCCCGTGCATAACGCTGGGCATTGTGCACGTAATGCGCGGCACTGGCTTCGAGCATGCGTTTCTGCTGTTCGGTCAGCTCGCGCACCACCTTGCCCGGCGAACCCACCACCAGCGAACCGTCGGGGATCTCCTTGCCTTCTGCAATCAGCGCATTGGCGCCAATGATGCAATGCTTGCCGATGCGCGCGCCATTAAGGATCACCGCATTGATACCAACCAGGCTGTAGTCGCCCACCGTGCAACCATGCAGCATGGCGTTGTGGCCAACGGTCACGCCCTTGCCCAGGGTCAGCGGCGAGCCCATGTCAGTGTGCATCACCGTGCCATCCTGCACGTTGCTGCCTTCGCCAATGTCGATCAGCTCGTTGTCCCCGCGCAGCACCGCGCCAAACCACACGCTGGCATCGGCCTGCAGGCGCACCTTGCCGATCAGCGTGGCGTTGGGTGCGGCCCAACTGGTGGGGTGGCTCTCGACCCGCAGGTCGCCCAGGCGGTATTTCATGCTTGCTCCTCAGGCTGCAACGCAGACGACGGGGTTGGCCCCGCTCAGTTTTCGATGTAACGCTCAGGGGGCTGGTGCAGGCTGATGCCGGCATCGAACAGCAGGTTGACCAGTTCGACGATCATGATCGCCGACAACCCCCAGATCTTGTATTCGCCATAGCGATAGCTGGGCACATACCAGCTGCGCCCCTGGTAATCGATACGGTGGGTATGGTCGCGCGGGTCCTGGCGGAAGAATTCCAGCGGCACGGTGAATACTGCCGCGATCTCGGCATCATTGGCACGGTATTCGACAAAATCGGGGATGAGCCCGACGAATGGCGTCACTTTCAGGCCGTGCAGCGAAATCAGCGGGCTGAGCGGGCCGATCACTTCCACCAGGCCTGGTGGCAGGCCGATTTCTTCTTCGGCTTCACGTAGCGCGGTGAACACCAGGTCCGGGTCTTCCGGGTCGCGGCGGCCACCGGGAAAGGCCACTTCGCCGCCGTGGGTGGACAGGCCCTTGGCGCGCAGGGTCAGGACCAGCTCGGGCGCTTCGCTGCGGGTAATGGGCAAGAGGACCGCCGCTTCGGGGAACCGCCGGTCGGTTTCCAGTGATGCGGGTTGGTGGTTGCTCATTCGGCGAAGTAGCTCGTCCAGCATTGCGCACGCTCATATCCAAGGCCTGCCTTGCATGATGCACCAAAGGCGCGAAGCACCCAAGCCCCGTGCGCTTGCGACGGCACGGCCGGCGCGCCAAGATAGCCCGAAGCAAAAGGAACGACACATGAAATTCTGCAGCGCGTGCGGCCAGCCGGTCACTCAGCGGATCCCCGAGGGCGACAGCCGCCTGCGGTATGTCTGCGGGGTTTGCCAGACCATCCACTACCAGAACCCCAACATCGTCGCCGGCGTGTTGCCGACCTGGGGCAGCCAGGTGTTGCTGTGCCGGCGCGCCATCGAGCCACGCCGCGGCTTCTGGACCCTGCCCGCCGGTTTCATGGAAAACGGCGAAACCCTGGACCAGGCCGCCCGTCGCGAAACCGTCGAGGAGGCCTGCGCCCGGGTCGGCAGCATGAGCCTGTACCAGCTGTTCGACCTGCCACACATCAACCAGGTGCACGTGTTCTTCCGCGCCGAGCTTGCGGACCTTGATTTCGCTGTCGGTGTCGAAAGCCTGGAGGTGCGGCTGTTCGAGGAACATGAGATTCCGTGGGGCGAGCTGGCTTTCCGCACCGTCACTCGCACACTAGAATGCTACTATCGCGATCGCATCGGGCAGCACTACCCCATAGGCCATGAATACCTGCCGCCGATGAACGTCTCGCCCACCACCTAGAAGCCTTTAGGGATACCGTTACATGCGCTGGTTGCTTGCCCTTTTCTGCCTTTGCGTTACCTCGGTGTCCCAGGCGGCCTTCACCGAGACCATCATCCGCAAGCCCCAGCCGGCAGTGCAAACCCCGTCGCCTTCGCAGCAGGCCATGCAACCGCTGATCGACAAGGTGCTGGTGATCAAGTCCGAGCGCCGTCTGCAACTGATCAGCCGTGGCGAACCGCTGAAGACCTACCGCATCTCGCTGGGCAAGCAGCCAAAGGGTGCCAAGGAGCGCGAAGGCGACAAGAAAACCCCCGAGGGCCTTTACTGGCTGGACTGGCGTAAGCAAAGCGACCGTTTCAACCTGGCCATACACATCAACTACCCGAACATCAACGACGCGGCCCGTGCCACTCGTGAAGGGGTGAGTGCCGGCAGCATGATCATGATCCATGGCACGCCGATCAACGACGAGTATCCGGAGTGGTACTTCCACACCCTGGACTGGACGGATGGGTGTATTGCCATGCGTAACCGCGACATGCAGGAAGTTTGGGACCTGGTGCGGGATGGCACGTTGATCGAAATTCGGCCCTGATAGCGGGCCTTTCAACTGATGCTGTAGGAAGCTTCCCACCATCAGGCAAGAACGCGCCCTACAAGCGCTTAGGCCGGGTACTGCATCCAGGCGAACCCCTTAATTTTTAGCATCCACGCAGACGAGTACGAAATCCGTACATCATTTGCGGGGTGCTTCAATGCCGTTCCACATTCATCGCGCCACCTGCTGGGCGCTCACCTGCTGCCTGTCAGGTTTGCTGGCCGCACCACAGGCGTTGGCCGACGACCCGGCCAGCCAGCAACTGCGCGATCAGCAGCGTGGGCTGCAACAGCTGGAACAGCAACAGCGGCTGGAACGCTGGCAGCGCCAGCCCGCCCCGGCTGAAAGCCACGACACCACCGCCCCCCTCCCGCACGACCAGCGCTGCTGGGCCATCACCGGCGTACGCGTGGCCGGCAACCGCGAGCTTTCCGACTCGGCGCTAACGCCAACCCTCCGCAGGTTCATTACCCCGTGCATGGGTATCGCGGAAATCAACGGGCTGCTGAAAGCCATCACCCAGCGCTATGTGCAAGCCGGATACCCGACCAGCCGGCCCTACCTGCAGCAACCTCCACAAAACGGCGCACCGCTGAATCTGGTCATCGTCGAGGGGTTCGTCGAGTCCATCGAAATGGCCGGCCCCGAGTTGCCCCTGTCGCTCCCCGGCGCGTTTCCCGGCCTGCTCGGGCAGCCACTGTTCCTGCCAGCCCTGGAGCAAGGCCTCGACCAGCTCAACCGGCTGCGCGCTTATGACCTGTCCGCAGAGTTGCTGCCCGGCGAACTGCAGGGCGGCACCCGGGTTGTCGTGCAGCCGCGCAAGGTGGCCTCGCGCGGGCACTTGGACAGCCGCTTCGACAACCGCGGCAGCGACCTGACCGGGCGTCATCGCCTGAACTTAGGCTTCGGCCTGGACAGCCCGCTGGGCCTCAATGATGACCTGCGCCTGTCGCTGTACGGCACGGTGCTTGATGCGCCCGGGCAAAGCCAAGGCATCTCGCTGTACTACAGCATCCCCTACGGCGCCTGGACCTTCGCGCTCAGCGCCAGCGAGCTGCGCTACGAGGCGCCGCTCCCCCACAGCCGCCAGGTAGCCGACGGCAGCAGCAGCAGCAGCTACCAGGGCCTGAGCGTCGAGCGGGTGCTGTGGCGCAACCAGCAAGGCATGCTCAGCGCCAGCGCCCGGCTGGACCGCAAGCAGATGGTCAACCGCAGCGCGGGCGCGGTGATCGTCCAGCAGAGCCCCACCCTGGTCTCCTTGGAAGCGGGTATCAACCTGCTGTGGCTCCAGGGCGGCCTGTGGAATGGCTACCTCGGTGTCGCCCAGGGCGTCGATGCCTTCGGCGCCGACCGCTCACCGCTGGGAGCGGAACGCCTGCGCCCGGATTTTCGCAAGTACCGCGCCAACCTGCTGCACCTGCGCCAGGGCCCGGCCAGCCATCCATGGCGCTGGCAGAGCGAACTGGCTCTGCAATACAGCAGTGACCCGCTACCCGCCGTCGAGCAGTTGCTGGCCAGCGACGATTCGGCCGTGCGCGGGTTTCGCCTGCGTACCTACTCCGGCGCCAGCAGCGCCGTCTGGCGCAACACCGTCAGTCAGCCGCTGCCGGAGCGCTGGACGGCTCCCCTGCAGGTACGCCCCTACATCGGCCTGGACCTGGGCTGGACCCGCACTGCCGAAGGCAAGCCTTCACAACGCCTCGCCGGGGCCACTGCCGGTGCCGAACTGAGCCTGCCCGGCAGCCACCTGCGCCTGGGCTACCAACGGGCACTGTACGCCAGCGACTCGCCCCGCCCGCTGCTGGAACCCGGTTTCTGGGTAGTGGAACTGGCCCTGACCATCTGATTCACCCACAACAAAGAGAACGAGAACATGCAAACACTCTCGCAGTCACCGTATTCCCGCCCGGATATCTTGCGCTGGGCCATCTTCCTCGGCCTGCTCGGGCCCGGCGCCGCACTGGCCCAGGGCGGCCTGGCAGCAACCAGCGGCCCCGGTGGTACACCGGTCATCAACGACGGCCACGGCGTCCCGGTCATCGATATTGTCGCGCCAAACGCCAACGGGCTGTCGCACAACCAGTTCCTCGACTACAACGTCGACCGTTCAGGATTGGTGCTGAACAATGCCACCCAGGCCGGGCAGTCGGAACTGGCCGGTGCCCTGGCGGCCAACCCGCAATTCCAGGGCCAGGCCGCCTCGACCATCCTCAACGAGGTGGTCAGCCGCAACGCCTCGCTGATCGAAGGGCCACAGGAAATCTTCGGCCGCCCGGCCGACTACATACTGGCCAACCCCAATGGCATCACCCTCAACGGCGGCAGTTTCATCAACACCACACGCGCCGGCTTCGTGGTGGGTACCCCCGAGTTCGAGGGCCAGCAACTGAAGTACCTCGACACGCTCAACGCCAGCGGTACCCTGCAAGTGCTCGAGGGCGGCCAGCGAAACCCCAACGGCGCCCTCGAGCTGATTGCCCCGCGCGTGGACAGCAAAGGGCTGCTGATGGCGCGCAACTCCATCGATATCACAGTGGGTCGCAACCGTATCGACAGCAGCAGCGGCGAAATTGTCGAGCACCTGCCCGGCACCCCTTCCAGCATCGATGCCAGCCTGTTCGGTGCCATGCGCGCCGGGCGCATTCGCGTGGTGAGCACTGCAGAAGGTGCTGGTGTGCGTGTGGGGGCATCGCAGCTGCTTGGCATCGACGGGGTCGACATCCAGTCGGCCGGCGCCCTGCAGGTCAGCGGCAAGGCCGACAGCCCCGTCGAACTGCATAGCGAACAGGGCGATCTGCGGCTGACCGCTGCCGATGACCTGACACTCGAAACCGTCGACGGGCAAGCTCGGCGAATCGAGGCCAAGGCGGGCAAGAAGCTCACGCTGGATGCCACAACCCGCGAGAACATCGAGCGCGACAGCGACAGCTGGAACAAGAAGTTCCTGTTCGTCACCCGCGAAACCTACAACCGCGAAACTACCACCACCCAGCAGCAGCAACAGGGCAGCCGCTTGCAAGGCAAGGACAGCGTGCTGCTGCAATCCGCTGACGACATGCGCCTGGTGGCTGCCAAAGTGGATGCTGGCAATGAGCTGACCCTCGACAGCGGCGCCAACCTGGCCATCGCTGCCGGCATCGACAGCCAGCACACCGAAGAGCAGGTTCGCCACCGCAAGGACTTGTGGCGCGGTGACAGTGATACCGACCAGTACAAGGAAACCGCACAAGGCAGTGCGCTCCAGGCCCAGCGCATGACGCTCAAGGCCAAGAATACTGTCGATGTGAAGGGGAGCAGCCTGCACAGCCGCGGCGACATGGCGATCGAAGCCAAGGAGGCAAACATCGCTACCACCGCCCTGCAGCAGCGCGGTACCCGGCGCAACTATCGCGGTGACCTGGTATCCGGCACCTTCTTTGGCGACCGCAAGGGTAACGACAGCGAAGGCCAGGCCGTTGCCGGCAGCAGTGTCACGGCGGATGGCAAGCTTACCGTGACAGCTGACCAGGTAGCCATCAAGGGCAGTACCGTGTTCGGCAAGGAGGACTCGGTGCTCTACAGCACAAAAGGTTCACTGGCCATCGAAGCCGACCATGGTCGCACCACCTCTACCGACCGTACCAGCGACAGCAAGCTGTTCGGCCTGATTGGCAGCGACCGCGAGAACACCGAACGTACGCAACAGGTGCTTACCAGCGACGTCAGCTCGGCCACCAATTTGCGCCTGGCCAGCGCCGAGGAAATGCGCATCCAGGGGGCCAAGGTCGTAGCGGGCGAGCACCTGCAGGTAGAGGCCAAGGGCGACCTGCTGATTACCAGCGCACAAGGGGTTGACGAGCGCGAAACCCGTAACCAGCAACGTGGTTTCACTGCCAGCGCCAAGCAGACCCAGGAGGCCGAGGATGGCAAGCCCGAGTCCCGCCAGTATTCGGCCGGCATTGCCTATGACGTCGCCACCACCAGCAGCAGGTAGCGCACCAGCAGCCAGGTCGCCAGTGAGCTCGAGGGCGCCTCGGTGAGCCTTGGCAGCAGGGCTCACCTGCAAGTCAACGGTTCCACGGTGAAAGCCGCCGCAGGCGACCTCGATGTGCAGGCCCAAAAGGTGACCCTGGGGGCAACCCGCAATGACCACGACACCACCACCAGCACCACCCAGAGTGGCGGCGGCTTGACGGTGACCGGCGGCATCGACCGGCTGGGCAGCTTGTTCGAAGGCCATCACAACCGCCAGGTGCAGACTGAACGCGACAGCAAGGCGCAACGCAGCACATTGCAGGCCAGCGGCGACCTGAAGCTCAAAGGCGATGAACTGGTCACCGAGGCCGCACGCGTCAAGGCTGGCAACACTCTGCAGGTAACGGCCAAACGTATCGACAACCGCGCGGTGCAGGATACCGAGGAACGTGAACAAAGCCGTGACGACTGGTCGGGCAGCCTCGGCGCCAGTGTCGAGTATCGCGACCTTACCCGCCCCATCGAACGCCTGGTGCTGGGCGAAGAAGCCGCACGCTTCCAGCAAGCCTCCCCCGAAGACGCCATGGCGCCGCCCAGTGTCGGCGCCGACATGACCGTGGACCACCTCAAGCGCCTGGAAAACCAGCGCCGCGGCTTTGCCCAGGTGAGCGAGTTGTCCGGAGCCAAGGTCGAAGTCAAGGCCGACAACATCACCGACCAAGGCACCGCCTGGCGCGCCAACGCCGGCAAGCTGCAGATCGAGGCCCGACAACACCAGATGCAGGCGGCCGAGAACACCCAGGAAAATACCGTGCAACGCCTGGCCTACGGCGGCGATGTTCGCCTGGACACCAGCACCGGCGAAGACCTCAATGTACGCGCCGCCGGCAAAGGCGGCTCGCTGGACAAAAAGGACAGCACCAGCAGCGCCGTACCCGGCAGCCTGTATGGGCAACAGGGCATCCAGGTGCAATTGGGCAGCTCAGGCCACTATGAAGGGACGCGCATCGATGGCGGTGAAGGCAGCGTGGTCATGAGCAGTGCCGGTTCGCTGACATTGCCCCAGGCAACCGATCAGGTCGAACAGCAGTCACGCCAGCTCGATGGCAATGCCTGGGCCAAGGTCGGCAACCGCCCGGGCAGCACCGGCGTCGATGGCCGGGGCTACCTCGACCACGGCCAGAGCCAGAGCACGCAGCTCAAGGCCCAGGTGGCGCAGATCGACGCCAAGGGCCAGGTACAGCTGAGCAGTGGCGGCGACCTGTTGCTCGAAGGCACACGCATTGGCAGCCGTGAGGCCAAGACCGGCGACATTCAACTGCAAAGCGGCGGTCGGCTGCAGGTCAAGGCGGCCAGCGATACCCAGAACGCTACCGGCGCCAAGATGGGCGGCGGCGTGGAGCTGGCGGTCAAGGCTGGCGACACCAAGGGCGGTGCCATCGGAGGCCACTTCAGCCACGGCAAGCAGGATGAAGAGGCACGCCAGGCGGTGAATGCCCTGTTCGCCAGCAACGGCACAGTGACCCTGGGCAGCAGCGCCCGCGAGAATGTCGCCCTGCACCTTGAGGGCCTGCAGGCTTCGGCCGAACAAATAACCCTCGACGCATCGAATGGGGGCATGCTGGTGGAAGCGTCATCCAGCCAGGAGCGACGTGACAACCTCGACATCACCGCCGGGGCCGGCTTCGACATGGCCAAGGGCGCGCTCGATACTCGCGGCCTGCATGGCCGCGTCAAAGTGGAGCTCGACAAGCGCGACAACCTCACCTGGAATGCCAGCGACCTGCGCGCCGAGCGCATCGACTTGCAAAGCCGCGGCGATACCCGCCTCGAAGGCACCACCGTGGAAGCTGGGCATATCAAGGGAATGATCGATGGCGACCTGCGTATCGCCAGCCGCAAGGACAGCGTCGATACCCTGAGCGTGAAAGGCGATGCCCGCCTGAGCCAGGAGAAAAACCCGCGGGGCTACGTCAACGCGGCCACTTCGGTGGCAGGGCCGCTGGGGAGCAAGGTGAATGAAAAAGCTGGCTCCGCCCTGAGCAAGGCAGACCCGGGGCTGTCGCCCACTTTCAGCCTCGACGTGTCGCACGTGCAGCGCGACAGCGTAGGCCAGCAGGCCACGCTCAAAGGTAGCGACGGCATCGACCTGCAGGTTGGTGGCAAAGCTCAGCTGGTGGGGGCACGCTTGCAGTCGGCCAAAGGAGATGTGGTACTCGACGCCAACTCGGTTAGCCGGGAAACACTGAGCGGTAACGACTATCGCCGGGATGTGTCGATCGATGCGTCCAACTCGCCAGTGGACCTGGGCACCGCGGTGGCCGAAATGGCCAAGGGCAAGGGTGCGGCGGATGGGGAAAATGCACTGGACCTGGGGTTGTTGAGGACCAGTGGGCACAATCGCAGTGAGCAGTGGGCTTCGAGTGTGCAGGGCAAGAAAATCTGAGGCAGGCGCCGCGCTGGAGGGCACGGGCTTCGTGCCCTCTTTTAGCATTTGGGCCAGACAGTTGATTGGTTGTAGGAGCGGCAAGCCAGCTTGCCGGCGATAACACCTGTCTACCAGCGCAAATCCCGCTGCCCTGCCAGCGCCTGCGGTCCAAGCCACTGCACCCCACGCAGCAAAGGCGTCAGCGCCGCCTCCGGCTGCAACTCGACCACCACCTGTGCCCGGCGCGCGGGCAGGTCAGCATCCACTGCCAACTGATGCTGCCCCTGCTGCGCCAACTGCCCGCGCAGGTGCCAGCCGCTGCGGCAGTCCATTTCCAGCCAGCCCTGCCCCAAGCCCAGTGACCAAGGCTCGCTCAGGGCAAGGTCGGTTACCGTCATGCGGCCTTCGCTGGCACGGCATTGCCGCCCTGCCCCCTGCACCCGCAACGTGCCCTGCCACTGGCCGGCCAAACGGTAATCCGTCGCCACCGTCGCCTGGGCCCCCATGGCCGTCGCCTCCAGCCGCCAACGCCATGGCCAGCCTTCGGCGCGCAACTGCCAGGCCTGGCTCTGGAAGCCGAGCTGCGCGTTCGCCTGCATGCGCCAGGGCTGCACCACCCAACGCAATGGCCCGACCGGCCCCAGTTGCTGCGCCTGGCCTTGCCACAGGCTGCCGCTGACCTCACGCGCAGGCAGGCCTATCCCGCGCACCACCCAGCTAGCCGGTAGTTCCACCAGCAATGTCACGGTGAATACCAACAGCACCCACGCCACACTTCTTCGGCTCATGGCCGCACCACCAGGTCGAAGCGCAATCTCTTTTCATGCTGTTCCAGCCCCCACTGCAATGGCTGTACGCCTTCTGCACGCAGGGTCTGCAACCAGCCCTGCAGCACTCGCTCGTCGGCCACCTGCCCACGCAGTTGCCAGGTCTTGCCCTGCGCATCGACCTCGGCCAGTTCGATCTGCCGCGCCTGGGCCGACTGGCGTAGCCGCTCCAGGCTCAACCCCGGGCCGCCTTGAAGGCTGGCCGCCTGTTCGGCCAGCCCGCGCCACTGGCTGAGCTCGCGCCATTGCGCAAGGCCTGCGCGCAGGGACAGGAAGGCCAGCAAAACAGCAATCAGTAGCCAGGCGAACTTCAAACGGTGACGCTGTATCCAGTCCCGGTTCATGAGGCTGCTCCCAGGTCGAACACCACTTGGCCGTCCTGCACCTGGACAGAGGCCCCGGCGGCTGTCGCCATGTCGCTCCATGGCGGCGCACCGCCCTCGCCTTCCAGCCGCAAGTGCCAGCGCTGGCCATCGAAGCGCACCGCTTGCAGGCGCCAGCCGGGGTGGTCACGCAGCCAGGCCTGCAACGCAGCCTGCAGGTCTTCGAGCTGGCGCGTGCGCAGCTGCTGTTGCAATTCACTTTCGCGCAGGCGTTTGAGGGCCTGCGCGGCGTGCCGGGGGCTGGCCTGCTCACCGGTCACGGCGATGACCTGGCTGCGCCAGAGTTGCGCCTGGGCCCACTGCTTGCTCAACCACAGCCCGCCCCAGACGGCAGCCAGTACCAGGCAGGCCGCAAGCAACCGTTGCTGCAGCCGGGACACCACCGGCAGCGAACGCACCTTGCGGGTACGCTCGAACAGGCCGGGCAATGAATCGAGCGGTGCCAGCGTACTGGGCCAGTCGCCGCTCAGCGAAACCTTTTGCAGCTCCGCCCACGGTTGCCGTGGCACCTCGCCCAGTGCATCCGGCCAGGCCAGCCAGTGCTCCTGCCCGCCTTCGGCCAGCCCTTTGTACAAATACATGCCGGGTGTGCGCTGCCATTGCCAGGCATGTCCCGCCTCGGGGGGCGGCAGCAACTGTAGTTCTGCCCAGCAACGTGCCACCTGCAAGCCCCATTCGGCGCACTGCCCGCGCCAGTCGTCCAGTTGCTGACGGGCCACTACCAGTAACCGAAGATGGCCAGGCTCGCGGGCCAGGCAGGCGCATGCCACCTCGTCGACTGCCTGCAGCAAACGGTCTTCGAGCAACAGCGGCCATTCTTCACGCTTGAGCCCGGGCGGTGCCGGCACGCGGAAGTAGCTGCAGGTCTCGGCAGGCAGGATCAACGCCACACGGGCTTGCAGGTTCGCCGGGGGCTCGCCCTGCCCATGGCGTTGCACAAGGCCACCCTCGGCCAGCGCCCAGTGCCAGACAACGCCCGGTCGCAGCAACAGCCACGACTGAGCCGGGCTGCGCCGCCGCCATTCAAACTTCATGAGCGCCCCCACGGGAGGGCGAAGGTGCAGACATAGGGTGCTCCGTCACGCTGCAGTTCCAGACGCACGCCACGGCCGGGGTGCGCAGGTTGGTCGGAAGGCCAGGCCAGCCAGCGGCCTCCCTCGTAATAGAGAACATTCATGGCGCTGACCCGGTCGAGCCGCTCGCGCTGGACCCAGCGTGGGGCGGCGGCGGCATAGAGGTCGGCCGAGCTTTCCAGCAGCAGGCGCTGCTCACGCGCCTCGAAGCGCAGGCGCTGGCGCTGCAGGCGCGAGCCGCCCTCGGCTTCCGGCATGCCGGTGCTGGCGACCCAGAGCAATTGGTTGCTTGCCGGTTGCCAGTCCAGCCGGCGGCTGGCCAAGGGCAGGCGCTGGTCGTAGACCCGGCGCATTACCGGGCTATCGAAGCGACGCTCCAAGGCCAGGCAGAAGTCCAGCACCGAGGTTTCCTGCGTGGTGACCTGCAGGCGTTCGCGAACCTTGAGCCAGCCGTTGACCAGGGCGGCGAGCATGATGCCGAGTACGGCGGTAAGTGCCAGGGCGACCATCAGCTCGATCAGGGTAAGGCCGGCCTGGCGGTGCCTCGTGGGTAGACATCTGCGCGGGGGGTGAAACTGGGTCTCTGTGGGAGCGGGCGCGCCCGCGAACACCGGCGCAGCCGGTGCCATCCACCGCGGTGCCTGCTTCGCGGGTAAACCCGCTCCTACAGGGGCAGGCATCTGCGCGGGGTGGAACTGGGCCTCTGTGGGAGCGGGTTCACCCGCGAACACCGGCGAAGCCGGTGCCATGCACCGCGGTGCCTGCTTCGCGGGTAAACCCGCTCCTACAGGGACCGCACAAGCTTCACGGTCTCTGTAACTCATGGCCGCTCCAGGGGCAGGCATCTGCGCGGGGTGGTACCGGGCCTCTGTGGGAGCGGGTTCACCCGCGAACACCGGCGAAGCCGGTGCCATACACCGCGGTGCCTGCTTCGCGGGCAAACCCGCTCCTACAGGGACCGCGCAAGCTTCACGATCTCTGTAACTCATGGCTGCTCCAGGGGCACGCATCTGCGCGGGGTGGTACCGGGCCTCTGTGGGAGCGGGTTCACCCGCGAACAC
>NZ_JALLKV010000035.1:0-28304 GCF_023093815.1 Pseudomonas sp. PNPG3 | reverse complement strand
GCGGTGCCTGCTTCGCGGGTAAACCCGCTCCTACAGGGACCGCACAAGCTTCACGATCTCTGCAACTCACGGCTGCTCCAGGGGCAGGCATCTGCGCGGGGTGGAACTGGGCATCTGTAGGAGCGGGTTCACCCGCGAACACCGGCGAAGCCGGTGCCATGCACCGCGGTGCCTGCTTCGCGGGTAAACCCGCTCCTACAGGGACCGCACAAGCTTCACGGTCTCTGTAACTCATGGCCGCTCCAGGGGCAGGCATCTGCGCGGGGTGGTACCGGGCCTCTGTGGGAGCGGGTTCACCCGCGAACACCGGCGAAGCCGGTGCCATCCACCGCGTTGCCTGCTTCGCGGGTAAACCCGCTCCTACAGGGACCGCACAAGCTTCACGGTTTCTGTAACTCATGGCCGCTCCAGGAACACGGTGTACTGGCCTAGCGGCAGGCGCTGGTCGCGGTCGGCGAACAACAGCAGCTCGCCACGACGCAGGTCGCGTACGCCGGTGCGGCGCAGTTGCAGTTGCCAGTGGCAGCGCTGGCCGCCTTGGCTCAGTTCACCGCCAACCTGGTTTTCCGCCGGCCAGTACTGCTCGACGGCAAAGCGGGTTTGCAGTTCTCGCGCGCATAGCAGGCCAAGGCGGTGTTGCTGCAGGTTGTCCTGCACCGCCAGGCGCTGGCGCAAAACCTGGCTGGTGATCACCGCCAGCACCGCGGCAATCGCCAGGGCCACGGTCACCTCCAGCAGGGTGAAGCCACGCTGATGTCGCTTCATGGGGCGACCACCACCTGCAAGCGGCCATCGCGGCTCCAGGCCCACTGCTGGCTGCCATCGGCCCAACGCCAGCACACCTTGCCTGGTTGCGCCCAGCCATGCGGAGTGAACAACAGGCGCGGCTGCGGGCTGGCCGGCCAGTCCGGGCGCAGCCCCTTGGGCCAGTCACCAAGGGCGACTGCCTCGACCACCCAGCCATTACCCTCGCGCCGGACGAACTCCGGACGCTGGCCATTCCAGCGCAGCCCGCGCAGCTGCCCGGCATGCCGGGCCAGCGCAGCCTGCGACCGGGCCTCGCTCGCCAGCCGTTGCAGCGCCTGGTCGACACTGGCCTGGCTGTTGCCGAACCCGGCCACCACCAATCCGGTCATCAGCCCGGCGATGGCCAGCACCACCAGCAATTCGATCAGGCTGAAGCCCCGCTGACGACGCACCCGTTACAGTTCCCAGTTACCCAGGTCGGCATCCTGGCCTTCGCCGCCCGGCAGCCCGTCGGCACCCAGCGAGTACACGTCGACCCGGCCATGTTCGCCGGGCATGCGGTACTGGTAAGGGGTGCCCCACGGGTCTTCCGGCAGGCGGCGCACGTAGCCGTCGCTGCGCCAGGCCCGTGGCAGCGGCTCCTGGGCCGGCTTTTTCACCAGCGCGGCCAGGCCCTGCTCGCTACTGGGGAAGCGCAGGTTGTCCAGGCGGTACATGTCCAGCGCTTGCTCCAGGGTGGCCAGGTCGGCCATCACCTTCTGCTTCATGGCCTTGTCCTGGTTGCCCAGCACGCTGGGCGCGACCACGGCGATGAGCAGGCCGATGATGAAAATCACCACCATGATTTCCATGAGGGTGAAACCGCGCTGGCGGTTACGTCGATGCTGCATGGCAGTACTCCTTGTCGTCACAGTTGCAGGCCCTGGTTGAGTTGCATGATCGGCAACAGCACCGCCAGCACGATGAACAGCACCACGGCGCCCATCACCAGGATCATCAGGGGTTCGAACAGCGCCATGGCGGTATCGACCTGGCGGGCGAAGCCGCGCTCCTGGTCATCGGCCACGCGCTCGAGCATGTCGGCCAGGGTGCCGCTGGCCTCGCCGCTGCCGACCATGTTCACCAGCAACGGCGGGAACTGCTGGCTGGCATCCAGCGCGCGATGCAGGCTGGTGCCGCCCTGAACTTGCTGGCGCACCTGCTCCATGGCCAGGCGGATACGGCGGTTGCCGACGGTTTCGGTGGCCACTTGCAGGGCTTCGAGCAGGGCCACGCCACTGCCGCTGAGGATTGCCAGGCTGCGTGCCAGGCGCGCGCTTTCCAGCACCTGCAGCAGGTTGCCTATATGTGGCAGGCGTAGCAGCAGCTGGTCACGGCGCAGGCACCAGTGCGGCTTGCGCAGCAACCAGCCGCCGAGCGCTCCAAGCAACAGGGCCAGCGCCAAAAGCCAGGGCCCGGCCTGCACCAACCCTTGGCTCAGGCCGATCAGTAACGAGGTAATGAGCGGCAGGCTTTGCCCGGCATGGGCGAACTGTTCGGTGAGCTTGGGTACGACGAAGGTCATCAGGCCTACCACCACGGCAAGCGACACCCCCATCAACACGGCGGGGTAAATCAGCGCGGTACGTGCCTTGTGCTGCTGTCGTTGAACCTGCTCCAGATGGTCGGCGAGGCGGGTCAGCACCTGGGCCAGGCGGCCGGACCGCTCGCCGGCCTCGACCAGCGCGCAGTACAGGCCGGTAAACGGTGCCCCCTGACGTGCCAGGCTGCGAGCCAGGCCCAGGCCTTCGGCCAACGAGCCGCACAAGGCCACCAGCACACTGTGCAGGGCGGGCTGGCGCAGTTGCCGTTCCAGGGTAGCCAGGGCGTCGACCAGAGGGATACCGGCACCGGTCAGGGTGGCCAGCTGACGAGTCAGTTCGCACAGCTGGGCGCGGCTCAGGCGCTGGCGCCGGGGTTGCCGGGTGCCGGCTTCGTGACGCTGCAAGCGGCGGGCGAACAGGCCCTGCTCACGCAACAACTGGCGGGCATGACGTTCGCTGTCGGCCTGCAAGCTGGCCTTGTGGGTCTTGCCGGCGAGGTCGACGGCCTGGTAGCGATAGGTCGGCATGGCTCAGCCCTGCACCACGCGCAGTACTTCGGCCAGGCTGGTCTCGCCACGGGCCAGGCAGTCACTGGCCATCGCCACCAGACTCTGCCGGCGCTCGGCCAGGTAGTCCTGCATGGCCAGCTCACTGGCGCCGTCGTACAACAGGCCGATCAGCCCGGCATCCAGCTCGATGAATTCATACAGGCCCAGGCGCCCGACATACCCGCTGCCCTGGCACTGCTCGCAGCCCACCGCATGGTAGCTGCTGCCCAGCGCTGCCAGCTCGGGCCACAGGTCGCGTTCCGCCGGCTGCAGCGGGTGCGCCACGGCGCAACTGCACAGGCGCCGCACCAAACGCTGGGCCAGTACGCCGCGCAGGCACGAGGCAATCAGGAACGGTTCGATGCCCATGTCGCGCAGGCGGGTCACCGCGCCCACCGCACTGTTGGTGTGCAGCGTGGACAACACCAGGTGGCCGGTGAGGCTGGCCTGCACGGCGATCTGCGCGGTCTCCTGGTCACGGATTTCGCCGAGCATGATCACGTCCGGGTCCTGACGCAGGATGGCGCGCAGGCCGCTGGCAAAGGTCAGCCCGGCACGCGGGTTGATGGCAGTCTGGCCGATGCCGGCGATAGCGTATTCCACCGGGTCCTCGACAGTGAGGATATTGCGGCTGCCGTCGTTGAGGCTGTTGAGGCTGGCATACAGGGTCGTGGTCTTGCCCGAACCGGTCGGCCCCGTGGACAGCACTATGCCGTTGGGCCGCGCCAGGCAACTGCGCAGGCCTTGCAACACCGCCGCCGGCATGCCCAGGTTGCCCAGCGCCAGCAGGCTGGCCTGCTTGTCGAGCACGCGCATCACCACCCGTTCGCCGTGGATGCCGGGCAGTGTCGAGACCCGCACATCCACTTCGCGCCCCGCCGCACGCAGGGTGATACGGCCATCCTGGGGCTGGCGCTTTTCGGCGATGTCCAGACGGGCCATGACCTTGATCCGCGACACCAGCATGGCCGACAGCGCACGCGGTGGGCGCAACACTTCGCGCAGGTGGCCATCGACCCGCAGGCGCACCACGAGGCTCTGCTCGAAGGTTTCTATATGAATGTCCGAAGCGCGCAGGCGCAGGGCCTGGCCGAACAGGCCGTTGATCAGGCGGATCACCGGGGCTTCATCGTCGCTTTCCAGCAGGTCCTCGATGCGCGGCATTTCGCTCATCAGGCTGTCCAGGTCGACCTGGTCGCCGATGCCCTCGATCAGCGCCTCGGTGGCAGCATCGCCGGCCTGGTACAGCTGGCCGAGGCGTTCGTCGAACAGTGCAGGCTCCAGGTATTCGAGCAGGCTTGGCTGGCCGTGCACGCGCAGCAGCTCCTGCAATTGGGCGCTGTCGGCGTCGTGCCGCAACCATAGCTGCCAGCCCTCCTCCGCAGGGGCCATGGCCACCCCGCTCTGCCGTGCCTGGCGATAGGGCAGCATCACCAGTCACCGCCTTCCAGCCGTGCGCGGCTGGAGGGGAACACCTGCAACAGCGGCGTAGCGTTTTGCGCATCCGCCAGGTCGGGTAACTGCAGCGGCGTGGTCTGCTGCAAGGTGCGGTACTTGTCTTCGCTGAGCCCGGCCAGGCTCGGCCCGTCACGCAGGATGCGCGGGCGGATGAACACCATCAGGTTCTGCTTGGTGTTCTTCGTGGCGTCGGAGCGGAACAGCCGGCCCAGGTAAGGGATATCGCCAAGCAGCGGCACACGCTGGTCGCTGGTGCTCAGTTCGTCGCTGATCAGGCCGCCGAGGATCACCAGGCCGTTGTCCTCGACCATGACCTTGGTCTTGATCTCGCGCTTGTTGGTGATCACGTCGCTGGCAGCCGTGGTGTCGGCAATCGACGACACTTCCTGGACGATGTCCAGGCGCACGCTGTTGTCGACGTTGATCTGCGGCTTGATGCGCAGCTTCACCCCGACTTCCTTGCGCTCGATGGTCTGGTACGGGTTGGCGTTGTTCTGCGTCACCGATCCGGTGACGAAGGGCACTTCCTGGCCGACCAGGATCGACGCCTCGGCGTTGTCCAGGGTCAGCAGGGTGGGCGTGGACAGCAGGTTGAAGCCGCTCTTGCCCTTCAGCGCGTTGACCAGCATGGCGAAATTGAAACCGCCGCCGAAATGGCCGATACCCGCCATGGCGCCGGTGGTGCTGGACAGCAAATCGCCAAGGGCCTCGTTGTCGCCACTGGCAGCGGCCCCGGCGATGCTGGCGATGTTCACTCCGTTACTGCCGAAACTGACGATGCCGGCACCGAACTTCTCGTCGGCGAACAGCCACTGCACGCCCAGCTCCTGGGCGCTGCTGTCGGACACCTCGGCGATGATCGCTTCCACCACTACCTGGGCACGGCGGATGTCCAGCTGCTGGACGATGGCGCGGTAAGCAGCCAGCTCGCTGTCGGGGCCGACCATGACCACGGCGTTGGTGCCTTCTTCGTATTCCAGGCGGATGCCCGAGCCTCCGGCGACAGGCACTACGGGCCTTTCCTTGCCCTCTGCTTCGCCAGCACCTTCAGAGGGCGCCATGCCTTCCTGGCTGAGCCCGCGCAACACCTTGACCACTTCACCAGCATTGGCATGGCGCAAGTAGATGACCTGGGTACTGCCACTGCCTGGTGCGTCCTGGGGGCGGTCGAGCTGGCGCAGCAAGCTGGCGATACGTTCCAGGTTGCTGCGCCAGTCGGTAACTACCAACTGGTGCGCTGCCGGATAAGGTGTGATCACACCGACCCGTGGGTCGATCAGGGGCTTGAGAATGCCCAGCACCTGCTCGCTGGCGGCGTTGCGCACATTGAATACCCGCGTAGCCACACTGTCGCTGCCTTCCCCCTGCTGCCCTCCCGCCTCCACCGGCACAGGCTCCAGGCGGGCGGCCTGGTCGGGAACGATCTTCACGCTGCCGTTGGGCAGGTCGACAGTGGCGTAGCCCTGGGCGCGCAGCTGGGCCAGAAAGATGTCGTAGATGGCATCGGCGTCGTGCAGGTCGACGGTGCGCACGGTGACCTTGCCCTTGACCCGGGGGTCGACGATGAAGGTGGTGCCGGTGATGCGCGACACGCTGTCGATGAACTCGCCCAGTTCGGTGTCGACGAAGTTCACCTCGTACATCGGCGTACCGTTGTCGTCGAACACCGGCTCTTCAGCACAGGCCATGGACAGGGCCAGGCTCAGCGCGGCCGCCACGCAATATCTAACAGGCATCGTTCATCCTTGCCGCTTGAAGCCGGTCACGGCGGGGCGTGGCGGCCAGGACAGGCGTTCACGCCGCCCCTGGTTGTTGAAAATCAGGCCATCGCTGTCGATGTCCTGCAGCACGATCCCTGGCGCCAGGCGCTGGCCGCGGGCCAAGGTGCGCACCTGCTCGCCATAGCGCAGCACCACCACGCTGGAGGCCAGCGGCTGGGCCTTGAGGCCACCCAGGTATTGCAACGGCAGGCGGGTGATGGCGATGGCACCGTCGTCGACGGGTACCTGCCAATGGCCGACCATCAAGCCAGGCAACGGTTTGTCGGCCACGGCAGGCGCAGTGGCCGGTTGCGGCTGGCGGCCCAGTTGCAGCACGCACTGGGCGGCCAGCCAGCCGGCCAGGGTCAGGCCAGCGCCAGTCAGCAGGCGCGAGGCGAGCATCACGAGGCCAGTTGCCTTGGGTGCCAGCCCGGGTGCCCCTGCACGTAACGCACTTCGGGCAGTTGCAGCGGCGCCAGTTGCCAGTCGGTCGGCTGGCGGGCGAGCCAGGCTTCGACCCGTTGCCACAGCGGCTCGCCGGCCTGGGTTTCGAATTGCAGGCCAAAGGTGCGGCACAGGCCCTGCACCGGTTCCAGGCCACTGATGCGCTTGCCTTGCGGGCTGTAGCTGACACGCCAGGCCTGGCCCTGCCAGCGCGGCAGGTCCTGGCTGTTGTCCAGCAGCAGCGGGTCGCCGAACAGTTGCTCCGCGGCGTTTTCCAGCACTTGTTCGACCTGCCGGGCCGGCGCTTCGACCACCGGTGCCGGGTAGCCACCGGTGAGGCTGATCAGGTGTTCGCGGGTAATGGCCGCCCCGGCGGGCAGCGGGTAGTCATAGCGCAGGCCCGGCAGCAGCACCGACATGCTGCTGTCATCGGCCAGGGCCTGATGCAGCAGACGGTCCCAGCTGCCGCCTCGGGTGTCGCGGCGCCACAGCGCCTGGGGCGCGCGGGCCAGCGGTTGATCGAGCCAGGCCGCGTGGCCGGCGCGCTGCTGGCGCAGTTCTGCCTGCAATGCCCCGATACGCTGCTGCGCGGCGGGTACCAGCTGGTGCTCAAAGGCCGGGTAGAAACGCCCATCGAACTGCCACAACCCCGCCACGCGCTGGCAGCGCAGGCGGAAGGCGCCGCTGCCCCGGCACCCAGCGAACAGCACCGGCACGCGGCGGCCGCTGGCCTGGCTAACCTCGACCGGCGCCGGCCACAGGTCCTGGCCGCGGGCGCACAGCAGCACGTCGATCTGCGGCACCCGCTCGGCCAGCCACAGGCCCGGCCCGGTACCGACATCGGCCATGGCTACCACCAGGTCAGCATCGCGCCGCGCCTGTTCGAACACCGGCTGCAATGATTGGTACCACTGTTTAAGAGAGGCTTTCTGGTCCTGGGCGTAGGGGTCGGTCACGCCGACCACAGCAATACGTGCACCGCCACGTTCGAAGATGTGCAAGGCTTCCAGGCCCAAAGCCCGGCGTTGCGTGTCTGCCAGCCCGGCGCCCAGGGTAACGGTGCCAGCCTGGCGATACAGCGCCGGGCTGCGCTGTGGCCACAGCACGCGCTCGTCGCTGCTGACCCGCGCTTCGCTGCCCAGCAGTTGGCTGCCCTGCAGGCCGCTTTCGCCCTGGGTCAAGTAGGCCAGGCCACTGCCATTCCAGCCCTGGCCGTTTTCCAGGGTCAGGCTGTTGCCCGCCCCAGCCTCGCCGCGCAGTTGCTCGAGCAACGCCGCCAGCACCGCATAGCCGCCCAGCTGGGCAGATGCAGCCTGGCTGGCATCGAGCAGTGGCGCCAGTTGCGGGTAGGCGATACTGGCACTGCTGCCGGTCATCCATGGTGCGCGGCCCAGATGGCTGACCGGCCCCAGGCGGGTGGCCGGCACCACGGCCTGGCCAGCTTGGCGGGCATCGAGGGTATCGGCCACGTACAGCAGGTCGAGGCTGGCGTTGCCGCCCTGCTGCCCAGGGAAGGCGGAGCAGGCGCCGAGCAACGGTGCCAAGGCACCGATACCCATCCAGCCGATCACTTCGCGCCTGTGCACACTGCTTGCCATCGAACCCGCCATCCTTATCCATGTTCACTCAGGGCACCGGATGTTGCGGCGTCGGCATTACAGTTTGATGGCAGAAATCCGACAGCCATTCCAAAGTGATCTGTAGAGCACGCTTCTAAGAGCGAGTTGTTTTAAAACCCCTTTAACATTTCTGCCAATGAATCATCATATTTGCGCACTAAAGTCGCGGTTCCTCCAACTCAGCCAACATAAGGACACCCTGATGAGTCGAGATACCGGCGACAACCTGGACCGGAACCAAAGCGGCAACCTGCCGATGGCCAGCGTCATGGACGCCTACCTGAGCCGCCGCAGCGTGATGCGTGGCAGCCTGGGCGCCGCCATCGCCATGATTGCCGGTACCGGCCTGACAGGCTGCTTCGACGGTGGGGGTTCCGACCACGATGACCCGGTCACCGAACCGCCAGTGACCGAGCCCCCCGTGACTGAGCCGGAAGTGCCGAAACTGGCCCTGGGCTTCCAGTCCATTCCGGGCTCGCGCACCGACGCCTGTGTGGTAGCCGCCGGCTACAGCGCCTACGTGCTGGCACCCTGGGGCACGCCGATCAACAGCAATGGCAACCCGTGGAAATCCGACGGCAGCAACACCTCGACCGACCAGGCCAACGCCATGGGCATGCACCATGATGGCATGCACTTCTTCCCCATCAACGGCAGCTCCGAAGACGGCCTGCTGGCGATCAACTTCGAGTACATCGACACCGCCGCCCTGCACCCGGCCGGCCCGACCACCGATGTGAACGGCAAGCGCCCGGTCGAGGAAGTGCGCAAGGAAATCAACGCCCACGGCGCCGGCGTGGTGCGCCTGCAGAAAATCGGCGGCCGCTGGCAGGTGGTCGACAACGACCCGCTCAACCGCCGTTTCACTACCGCCTCGCGCATGGAAATAACCGGCCCCCTGCGCGGCACCGATCACGTGAAGACCAAGTATTCGCCGGACGGCACCCACTGCCGCGGCACCAACAACAACTGCGGCAACGGCTACACCCCCTGGGGTACCTACCTGACCTGTGAAGAGAACTGGCCAGGCATCTTCGTCAACAAAGGTACCCGCCCTGAAGACCAGCGCCGCATTGGCGTGGGTACCTCCAGCGGCCAGTACAAGTGGGAAACCGCAGCCGGTGACAGCAGCGAAGTGGCAGATGAGTTCGCCCGTTTCGACGTCACCGTAAAAGGCGCCAGCGCTACCGACGACTACCGCAACGAAGCCAGCACCTACGGCTACATCGTCGAGATCGATCCGTACAACAGCGCCACACTGGCCACCAAGCGCACCGCGCTGGGCCGTTTCCGCCACGAAGGCTGCGCCCCGGGCCTGCCCGTCGCTGGCAAGCCGCTGGTTTGGTACATGGGTGACGACTCGAACAACGAGTACCTGTACAAGTGGGTTTCCACCGCGGTGTGGGACGCCGCCGACGCCAACCCGGCCGACCGCCTGGCCACCGGCGCCAAGTACCTTGACCAGGGCAAGCTGTACGTGGCCCGCTTCAATGCCGACGGCACTGGCGTTTGGCTGCTGCTGGACGTAGGCACTGCGACCACTGGCGGCAGCACCTTGGGTGCGCTGTATGGCGACCTGCCGGGCATCATCCTCAACACCCGTGGTGCTGGCGATGCGGTGGGCGCAACGCCGATGGACCGCCCGGAATGGACCACGGTCAACCCGCTGAACGGCGACGTGTACCTGACCCTGACCAACAACAGCGCGCGCACCCCGGAAAAGGTCGATGCAGCCAACCCGCGCGGCCCGAACCGTCACGGCCACATCATCCGCTGGCACGACAGCGACGACCAGCTGAGCTTCACCTGGGACATCTTCGTGTTCGGCGCCAACGCTGCGGGCACCGCCGACATCAACCGCTCCGGCCTGACCGAACTGAACCAGTTCGCCAGCCCGGACGGCATGAGCTTCGATAGCCGTGGCGTGTTGTGGTTCGAGACCGACAACGGCGAGAGCACCGTGACCGACTACACCAACGACCAGCTGCTGGCAGTGATCCCCACCAATCTGGTGGATGCCAGCGGCAAGCAGGTGCCGGTGAACGCGCAGAACCAGGTGGACCTGCGCCGCTTCTTCGTCGGACCGAATGGCTGCGAAGTGACCGGGATTACCTTTACGCCGGACAACAAGACGCTGTTCGTCAACATCCAGCACCCGGATAACTGGCCGTATACCGACAAGGCCACCGATGCCACCCCGGCAGGTGCCACGGTAAGGCCGCGGGCTGCGACCGTGGTGATCCAGCGTATCGATGGCGGGGAGATCGGCACCGCCTGATCGATCTGCGCACGGGGGCCGCTTTGCGGCCCTATCGCGACACAAGGCCGCTCCTACAAGGGATCGCATTCCCCTGTAGGAGCGGCCTTGTGTCGCGATGGGCTGCAAAGCAGCCCCGGCTACCCTACCAGGCTATTGGATTTGAGCCACGCACCCGCACTTGCTGCGCGGTACCCGTGGAACTGCCCAATCACCGGCAAACCATTTCCTCAGAAGTGAAACCAACTGAGTGCGTCAACACCAAGTCGACTACGGATTTGGTCTGCGCGCTCTCTGATATTGGACATGGTTCGCTCATAATCTAAACGTAGTTCGGTGCCTTCTGCCACATATGAAATATTCTGACTAAAGACTTGTTCGTGCCGATTAATGTCAATAAGTTACTGATACAGAGACTCTGCCTGATCGAGGTCAAGTAGCTGTGGTCCCGCAGTTTCATGGCGGGGCGGAGTTCGAACCCCGTTGGCCGATGGCAGCTGTTGATCTGTACTACCTGCTGGTGCACGACGGTTAGCCAGATACTCTGTACCCCGCTGAGCCATAGGGTTTCTCAGTGTTTGCGTAACAGCTTGTGTGGGCATATCGGCTTGTGTTTGTTGCCGCTGTAGTCTGGCACGTAGTGCCTCCACACGCTGTGCTGCAGTCTGCCGCTGAGCGTGTTGGGCCCCTGCCCTTCGCGGTTGCTTCAATAGCTTTTGCGGTACTTTACGCAGACCGCTTAGATCCGCGTGACCACTTGGATCCGACCCCATGACTGGATTTCCTGAGCAATAGCTATAAGCATTTCGTCCGCCTGCACCAAAAGGGCTCCAGCCATCAGGTGAAAGAAATCGCCTCAGGGCTGGGCTGTAAGCCCGATAACCATTGCCTAGCAGGTAGGTGCCGGAACGGCAGTCTTCTCGCTCACCATTGTAGCCAAGCATGAATGCCGAGCTACCTTGGTTTTGGTGGTGCCCGTAAGGGCAATAGGCACGCAGAGCTACTGACACAAAGTTTGGCCTCGCAAGACGGCGAGCTGAAAGTTTTGGTCTTTCCGAGGCCAGGCGCAACTAGCAAGATTATCAGTACACGCGGCTGGTTTCAGCTCACGATCACAGGTCCTGAATACCGTGCAATTCCCGTATGTGGCTGGCTTGCCGGCGATTGGGCTGCAGAGCAGCCCCGGCTATTTCAAGCCTTACCAGGCTATCGGCTCGCGGCTACGCACCCGCACTTGCTGCGCCGGTAGCCGGGCATGCCATTGCACCACCCCCAATGCCTCCACCTGGAACTCGCTGCGTATCACCCGCCCCTCCTCCGCGAACGACAGTTGCAACAGGAAATACCCGCTGTTCAGCAGCAGCCCTTCGCTCAAGCGTTCGAAAGTTTCGTCATCCACCGCCCCCAGGGCCTGGCGTAGCGCAGTTGCATCCACATATCCCGACGCCGGCCGTCCGCTGATGATGCGGCTGAGCAACGAGCGCGGATAACGCCCTTCATACAGCGCCTCCAGCAACGGCAGATGCTCCAACCCCAGGGCATTGGCATTCAGCCGCCAGCCGGTGGTCTGCGGCAAGGCGCACAGCATCGGGTAACGGCCCTGGCGGCTGGCGTCCGGCTCCAGTAGCAGATTCAGCTCGCTGGTATCGAGCATCGGCTGGTTGGCAGCCAGGCGCGGTGGTTGCTGGCGCAGGTACTGGGCGCTCTCGGCGCCCTGCAGGCGGGCATCGCTGTCGGCATCCAGCCAGTCGGCCAGGGCATCGACCAGGCGCTCGGCAGCCATGTCGTCGCCCAGCAGGTAACGCAACTGGCGCGCAGCACGCTCGCCGTCAGCGCCAAGCAGCGCATTGACGTTGAAACAGCTGTGCTGGTCGCGCACCCGCAACTGCGCCTGGCCGGCGCCAAAATCGTAGTTCAACGGCTGCCCGCGCAAGGCCTGCCAGAACAGCGGGCTAAGCCGCCAGCTGGGGTCACGCAGGGCCTGCTCGGCATAGGCCAGGCCGGCCTGCTCCATCGCGCGCGCCTGCACCCGCTGGTGCAACAGGCGCACATCATCGACCTGGCGTCGGCCATCTTCCACCAGCCAGGCCATGCCCGCCGCCAGCATCGCCAGCACAACCATCACCATCAACAGGGCCACGCCCTGCTGTTGCCTGCCACCCATCCTTGCCTGCCTCTGTCGCCGAATAAAGACGCCAGTCAACACGCCCGGTGTTGCAGGTAGATGGCAGTGACCGTTCGTCATGTGTACGTCATCTGCGCGCGGCAGGATTGTCTTTCCTTTTCATGACCTTAGAGGAGTGGTCGCAATGGGTGGCATTGGAATCTGGCAACTGGTGATCGTACTGCTGATCGTATTCCTGCTGTTTGGTACCAAGCGCCTCAAGGGCCTGGGTAGCGATGTGGGCGAGGCGATCCAGGGTTTTCGCAAGTCCATGGGCGGTGACACCGACGCCACTCCCCCAGCGCATACGCAGGTGCAGCAACAGTGCCCGCTGACAGGTCAGGGTACGCAGCAACCGCAAGCGGATCGTCAGCCCTGATGTTCGAGGTAGGCTTCAGCGAGTTGCTGCTGGTCGGCATCGTCGCGCTGTTGGTTTTAGGCCCGGAGCGCCTACCGGTGGCGGCACGCACCCTCGGGCGCGGCCTGGGCCAGGCGCGCAGGGCCATGCACGCCCTGCGCAGGCAGGTGGAGCGGGAGATCGAACTGCCCGCTGTCGAGCTACCCAATCTCGACAGTACGCCTTTGCAGCGCCTGGAACAGGAGATCCGCCAAGGCATCAGCCTGAAAGCGGAGCCGGCCAATGATGCGGCCACGGTCGCGCCCCCCAAGGAAAACCTTTCATGAGCATTGCCATGGATCCGGTGGCGAGCATGCCGCTGACCGAACACCTGCGCGACCTGCGCAAACGCCTGGTGCGTTGCCTGGCGCTGGTGGCGCTGGTGTTCGCCGGCCTGTTCCCCTTCGCCCAGACGTTGTACACGCTGATCTCCGAACCGCTGCGGCGCTTCTTGCCGGAAGGTGCGAGCATGATCGCCACCAGCGTCACTTCGCCGTTCCTGACGCCGTTCAAGCTGACTGCGATGTGCGCAGTGTTTATCGCCATGCCACTACTGCTGCACCAGGCCTGGGGCTTTCTGGCGCCGGGGCTGTACCGCCGTGAACGGCGCATTGCCCTGCCGTTGCTGGTATCGAGCATCGTGCTGTTCTACGCCGGCATGGCCTTCGCCTTTTTCCTGGTGTTCCCGATGATGTTCGGCTTCTTTGCCAGCGTGACACCGGAGGGGGTGGCGATGATGACCGATATCAGCCAGTACCTGGACTTCATCCTTGCGCTGTTTCTGGCGTTCGGGCTGGCGTTCGAGATCCCGGTAGCGACGTTTATCGTGGTCTGGGTGGGGTTGGCCGATGTGGCTACATTGCGGCGCAGCAGGCCCTACGTGATCGTCGGCTGCTTCGTGGTGGGGATGATCCTGACGCCGCCGGATGTGTTTTCACAGACGATGCTGGCGGTGCCGATGTGGGTGCTGTTCGAGGTGGGGTTGCTGGCTTGTGGGTGGTTGAAGCGGCCTGGGCAGGGCAAGGAGATTGTGGCTGGATTGTAGGGCCCTATCGCCGGCAAGCCAGCTCCCACAGAGATATCACAGGTTCTTATGACTGCGATATTCCTGTAGGAGCGGGCTTGCCCGCGAATAGCCTTGATGCAGTCTAGAACTCGGCAAGCCGCCAGACTTCGTAGGCTGGCGTCTCGTACGGGTGGCTCTGCTTGAGTGCAGCGACGACCTGGGCAATCAGATCGTCAGCCACCACCAGCTCCACCTTCCACTCTTCCACCGCCTCGACCTGGCCGGTTTGCCCGAGGAACGGCTGGCTGCCGTCCAGCGGGCGGAACTGGCCCTGGCCCAGCGTCTGCCAGGCGCAGTGGTCATAGTCACCGATGCGCCCGCCACCAGCGGCGAACACAGCGGCCTTGACCACTTCGACGTGGCTGGCGGGGACGAAGAAGGCGAGCTTGTACACGCCTTAGTTCACCCACACCCGTGCGTTACGGAACATACGCATCAGCGCGGCATCTTCCTGCCACTCATCCGGGCGCCAGGAGTTCTGCACGGCACGGAACATACGCTCCGGGTGCGGCATCATGATGGTCACGCGGCCGTCGCGGCTGGTGAGGCCGGTGATACCACGCGGCGAGCCGTTCGGGTTGGCCGGGTAGGCTTCGGTGACCTTGCCGTGGTTGTCGACGTAGCGCAGGGCCACGCAGCCGGACATGTCCGCAGCCAGCAGTGCCTCTTCGCTGGCGAACTCGGCATGGCCTTCACCGTGGGCGATGGCGATCGGCATGCGCGAACCGGCCATACCCTGCAGGAAGATCGAGTTGGACTTCTGCACTTCGACCATGGCCACACGCGCCTCGAACTGCTCCGAGCGGTTGCGCACGAAGTGCGGCCAGTGCTCGGTGCCCGGGATCAGTTCGTGCAGGTTGGACATCATCTGGCAACCGTTGCACACGCCCAGGGCGAAGCTGTCGGTGCGCTCGAAGAAGGCCTGGAAGGCGTCACGGGCGCGGCTGTTGAACAGCGCCGACTTGGCCCAGCCTTCACCGGCACCCAGCACGTCACCGTAGGAGAAGCCACCGCAGGCGACCAGGCCCTTGAAGGCCTCGAAGTCGACACGGCCGGCGAGGATGTCGCTCATGTGCACGTCGATGGCGGCGAAGCCGGCGCGGTCGAAGGCGGCTGCCATCTCGACCTGACCGTTGACGCCCTGCTCGCGCAGGATGGCCACTTGCGGACGCACGCCCTTCTTGATGTACGGGGCGGCGATGTCGTCGTTGACGTCGAAGCCCAGCTTGACCGACAGGCCCGGGTTGTCTTCCTCGAGCAGCAGGTCGAATTCCTGGTCGGCGCAGTCGGCGTTGTCACGCAGGCGCTGGATCTGGTAGCTGGTCTCGGCCCACTGGCGCTGCAGCATGCGGCGGTCGTCGTCGAACAGCACTTCGCCGTTCAGGCTGATGGACACTTCACCGTTGTTGACCGGCTTGCCGATCACCGCGACGCAGCCTTCACCCAGGCCAGCGGCGCTGAACTGTGCCAGTACGTCCGGGGTGGCATCCTGGCGAACCTGGATGACCGCGCCCAGTTCTTCGTTGAAGAGGATGGCCGGCACGTCGCCTTTGCTGTCGGTCAGCGGGTCGAGGTGCAGGTCGAGGCCGCAGTGGCCGGCGAAGGCCATTTCCAGCACGGTGGTGACCAGGCCGCCGTCGGAACGGTCATGGTAGGCCAGCAGGTGACCATCTTCGTTCAGGCCCTGGATCACGGCGAAGAACGCCTTCAGGTCTTCGGCGTCGTCGACGTCCGGTGCCTGGGCAGCGATCTTGCCGTAGGTCTGTGCCAGGATCGAAGCGCCCATGCGGTTCTTGCCGCGGCCCAGGTCGATCAGGATCAGGTCGGTCTCGCCCTTGTCCATGCGCAGTTGCGGGGTCAGGGTCTTGCGGATGTCGGTGACCGGGGCGAAGCCGGTGATGATCAGCGACATTGGCGAGGTAACGCTCTTCTCTACGCCCTCGTCGCTCCACTTGGTCTTCATCGACATCGAGTCTTTGCCGACCGGAATGGTAATGCCCAGCTCCGGGCACAGCTCCATGCCGACAGCCTTGACGGTGTCGTACAGGCGGGCGTCTTCACCTGGGTGGCCGGCGGCAGACATCCAGTTGGCCGACAGTTTGATGTCGGACAGCTTCTCGATGCGCGAGGCAGCCAGGTTGGTCAGTGTCTCGCCAATTGCCATGCGGCCGGACGCCGGGGCATCCAGCAGAGCCAGCGGGGTGCGCTCGCCCATGGCCATGGCTTCACCGGTGTAGACGTCGAAGCTGGTGGCGGTGACGGCGCAGTCGGCCACCGGTACCTGCCACGGGCCGACCATCTGGTCACGGGCTACCAGGCCGGTGATGGTACGGTCGCCGATGGTGATCAGGAAGCTCTTGCTGGCCACGGCCGGGTGGCTGAGGACGCGCTGAACGGCGTTGTCCAGGTCCAGCTTGCTCGGGTCGAAGTCATCGCCCAGCTCGGCTTCGCGGGTAACCGAACGGTGCATGCGTGGCGGCTTGCCCAGCAGTACGTCGAGCGGCATGTCTACCGGCGTGTTGCCGAAATGGCTGTCGCTTACGGTCAGGTGCTTCTCTTCAGTCGCTTCACCCACTACGGCAAACGGGCAACGCTCACGCTCGCAGATTGCCTTGAAGCGCTCGAAGTCGACGGCGCTGACGGCCAGCACGTAACGCTCCTGCGATTCGTTGCTCCAGATTTCGTGCGGGGCCATGCCCGGCTCGTCGTTGGGCACGTTGCGCAGTTCGAAGCGGCCACCACGGCCACCATCGTTGACCAGTTCTGGGAAGGCGTTGGAGATACCACCGGCGCCAACGTCGTGGATGAAGGCGATCGGGTTGTTGTCGCCCAGCTGCCAGCAGCGGTCGATGACCTCCTGGCAACGGCGCTCCATTTCCGGGTTTTCGCGCTGTACCGAAGCGAAGTCGAGGTCAGCCGAGCTGGCACCGGTCGCCACCGACGAAGCGGCGCCGCCGCCCAGACCGATCAGCATGGCCGGGCCGCCGAGCACGATCAGCTTGGCGCCGACAGTGATCTCGCCTTTCTGCACGTGGTCTTCACGGATGTTGCCCATGCCACCGGCCAGCATGATCGGCTTGTGGTAGCCGCGAACTTCTTCACCGTGCGGGGTGTTGATGGCCTGCTCGAAGGTACGGAAGTAGCCGGTCAGGGCCGGGCGACCGAATTCGTTGTTGAACGCAGCGCCACCCAGTGGGCCTTCAATCATGATGTCGAGGGCGTCGACGATACGCTCAGGCTTGCCGTAGGCCTGCTCCCACGGCTGTTCGAAGCCCGGGATACGCAGGTTGGACACGGTGAAGCCGGTCAGGCCAGCCTTGGGCTTGGCGCCACGGCCGGTCGCGCCTTCGTCGCGGATTTCGCCGCCGGAGCCGGTGGAGGCGCCGGAGAACGGGGCGATGGCGGTCGGGTGGTTGTGCGTCTCGACCTTCATCAGGATGTGCACCGGCTCCTGCACCGCGCCGTACTGGCGGGTTTCAGGGTTCGGGAAGAAACGGCCGGCAACGTTGCCGACGATCACCGAGGCGTTGTCCTTGTACGCAGACAGCACGCCTTCGTTGTGCATCTGGTAGGTGTTCTTGATCATGCCGAACAGGCTCTTTTCCTGAGCCTGGCCGTCGATGTCCCAACTGGCGTTGAAGATCTTGTGGCGGCAGTGCTCGGAGTTGGCCTGGGCGAACATCATCAGTTCGATGTCGTTCGGGTTGCGCTTGAGGCCCTGGAAGGCGTTGACCAGGTAGTCGATCTCGTCTTCGGCCAGGGCCAGGCCCAGGTCGATGTTGGCCTTGGCCAGGGCGTCACGGCCACCGGCGAGGATGTCCACCGAGGTCATCGGCTTGGGCTGGGCATGGCTGAACAGGTCAGCGGCCTGCTCCAGCTGGCCGAGCACGCGCTGGGTCATGCGGTCGTGCAGCTCGGCGGCGATCAGTTCGGCGTCGGCTTCGCTCAGGCTGCCGGCAACGTAGTAGGCAATACCGCGCTCCAGGCGCTGGATCGACTGCAGGCCGCAGTTGTGAGCGATGTCGCTGGCCTTGCTGGCCCACGGCGAAATGGTGCCCAGGCGCGGCACGACCAGGAACAGGCGGCCGCTCGGCTCCTGTACCGGCACGCTCGGGCCGTACTTGAGCAGACGGCCCAGCACCTGCTGCTGGTCGGCGGTCAGCTCGCCGTCGACATCGGCGAAATGGGCAAATTCGGCATACAAACCAGTAACAGCGGGGACTTTCTGGCTCAGTTGCTCGAGTAATTTACCGTGGCGAAAGGCAGAAAGGGCAGGAGCGCCGCGCAGGATCAACATCGTCGGGACAGCCTCAGGAAGGGGTGTGCTTAGAGGCCGTGCATTCTAGCCTAATTCGAAGGGTTTCGGCACCCGCTCTAAGCCACGGCTGCCGGGCGGCGGAACCGGACTTGCGGGTCAAAAAAAATACACCTGCCTAGCGCCCTGTAGGAGCGGCCTTGTGTCGCGATGGGGCGCGCAGCGACCCCAGGGATATCTGCGGCGGAGCTTAAAATCTGGGGGCCGCTGCGCGCCCCATCGCGACACAAGGCCGCTCCTACAAGGGGACTGGGCCGCCATTGCACATAAAGCGCTACCAGACAAGCTAACAGTTGTCGAGATATGGTTGGGCCAGTCCTTTGCGTATACTGAAACCTATGTTCGCCCACACTGCTTTGCGCCAGCGTTGCGCCAGATGGCTTTTCGCAACCGGACTCTTTCTGCTGCTCGGTGCCTGCGTTGAAAAACCCAGCACCCTCGAGCGCGTGAAGGAGGATGGCGTGCTGCGCGTGATCACCCGTAACAGCCCGGCCACCTACTTCCAGGACCGCAACGGCGAAACCGGCTTCGAATACGAGTTGGTCCAGCATTTCGCCGAAGATCTGGGCGTGAAGCTGCAGATCGAGACCGCCGACAACCTCGACGAGCTGTATGACAGCCTCGGCAAGCCCTCCGGCCCGGTGCTGGCAGCGGCCGGCCTGGTCACCAGCGAACGGCGCAAGGCCCAGGTCAGGTACTCCCACCCTTATCTGGAAGTGACCCCACAGGTCATCTACCGCAACGGCCGCACGCGCCCCACCAACGCCAAGGGCCTGGTCGGAAAGAAGATCATGGTGCTCAAGGGCAGCAGCCATGCCGACCAGCTGGCCGAGCTGAAAAAGCAGTACCCGGGCCTGGAATACGAGGAATCCGACGCCGTCGAGGTGGTCGACCTGCTGCGCATGGTCGATGAAGGCCAGATCGACCTGACCCTGGTCGACTCCAACGAGCTGGCGATGAACCAGGTGTACTTCCCCAACGTGCGGGTTGCCTTCGACCTGGGCGACACCCGCGACCAGCGCTGGGCGGTGGCGGCCGGTGAAGACAACAGCCTGCTCAACGAGGTCAACGAGTTCCTCGACAAGGCGCAGAAGAACGGCACCCTGCAACGCCTGAAGGACCGCTACTACGGCCATGTCGACGTCCTGGGCTATGTGGGTGCCTACACTTTCGCCCAGCACCTGCAGCAGCGCCTGCCCAAGTACGAGAAGCACTTCAAGAGCTACGCCAAGGTCGAGCAGGTGGACTGGCGCCTGCTGGCCGCCATCGGCTACCAGGAATCGATGTGGCAGCCCGAGGTCACCTCCAAGACCGGCGTGCGCGGCCTGATGATGCTGACCCAGCGCACCGCCCAGGCCATGGGCGTGTCCAACCGCCTGGACCCGAAGCAGAGCATCCAGGGCGGCGCCAAGTACTTCATGAAGATCAAGGAAGAGCTCGACGACAGCATCCAGGAACCGGACCGCACCTGGTTCGCCCTGGCTGCCTACAACGTCGGCACCGGCCACCTGGAAGACGCCCGCACCCTGGCCAAGCGCGAGAAGCTCAACCCGAACAAGTGGCTGGACGTGAAGAAGATGCTGCCGCGGCTGTCGCAGAAGCAGTGGTATCGCCAGACCAAATACGGCTATGCACGTGGCGGCGAGCCGGTGCATTTCGTGGCCAACATCCGTCGCTACTACGACATCCTCACCTGGGTGACCCAGCCGCAGCTCGAAGGCCAGGTGGCCGAGGGCAGCCTGCATGTGCCCGGGGTGAACAAGGACAAGCCGGCGGAGCAGTCGCCGCCGATGTAGGCCTGCACCGGCCTCTTCGCGGGCACGCCCGCTCCCACAGGAATATCAATCTCCTCAGGCCTGCGGTGTACCTGTAGGAGCGGGCGTGCCCGCGAAGGGGCCGGAACAGGTCAAGACTTGGCTCGGCGAGCCTTGAAGAAGTCACTGAGGATCTGCCCGCACTCCTCCGCCAGCACCCCGCCCTCCACCATCACCCGGTGGTTCAGGAAACCCTGCCCGAAGAACTGCCCCTGGCTCTGCACGATCCCCGCCTTGGGCTCCAGCGCACCGAATACCACCCGCATCACCCGCGAATGCACGATCAACCCCGCACACATGCTGCACGGCTCCAGGGTCACATACAGGGTGCTGCCGGGTAGCCGGTAGTTACTGGCGGATTTCGCCGCCGCGCGAATGGCCACCATCTCGGCGTGCGCACTGGGGTCACTGTCGATGATCGGCCGGTTGAAGCCCTGCCCGATCACCTGCCCATGCTGCACCAGTACTGCGCCCACCGGCACCTCGCCCATGGCCGCACCTTCGGCGGCCAGGGCCAGGGCCAGACGCATGAATTCCTGATCGCGGCTGCGATCGATGATCTGCGGGCGCATCAGACCACCGCGATCGCGGCCATCAGGCCGGTTTCCATGTGGTCGATGACGTGGCAGTGGAACATCCAGGTGCCCGGGTTATCCGCCACCAGCGCCACCTGGGCGCGCTCGTTCTTGCCCAGCAGGTAGGTATCGGTGAACCACGGCTCCTTGATGTCATGACGGTTGGAGCCGATCACCTTGAAGCTCATGCCGTGCAGGTGGATCGGGTGCTGGTATTGGGTCATGTTCTTCAGCTCGAAGATGTAGCTCTTGCCCTTCTGCAACGTGGCAATGGGGCGCTCGGCGCAGGTCTTGTCGGTGATGTCCCAGGCCTGGCCGTTGATCTGCCACATGCTCGACGGCTTATCCTGGTCCGTAGTGACCGAGACTTTCGCCGCCCACTCAAAATTGAAGTTGAGCTTTTCGGCATTCTCCAGGTCCGGCTCGGCGATCGGGTTGGGCGGTAGCGCCGGCGGCCAGTCACTTGGCGCGTCGTTGCTGGCAACCGAACGCAGGGTGCCCAGGCGCACGAAACCGTCGCGCAGGGAGATCTCCTCACCCTCCACAGGAATACGGACAGCCAGGCAGATACGCATGCCTGGGCCGAGCCAGTAGTCATCGTCCAATGGGCGCGGGGTTACCGGATTGCCGTCCAGAGCATAGATTTTTGCCTCGCAGTTGCCCTTGAGGTTGATGCGGTAGGTCCAGGTGTTGTCCAGGTTAAGCAGACGCACCCGCACAACCTGGCCGGCTGGCAACTCGGTGACCGAATCGGCCTGGCCATTGATGGTGATCAGGCGCCCGGCGGTGCCGTTGCGCGCCGCCTCACGCGGGATGCTGAACGGCAACCAGGCGCCCTGCTCGTCCACGTGCCAGTTCTTCAGGCTGAGCGTGCGTTCATGCTGGAAGCCGGTCGGCTCGCGCTCCTCGACGATCAGCGGGCCGACCAGGCCACGGCCCAGCTCTTCGGAACTGCTGACATGCGGGTGGTACCAGTAGCTGCCGGCGTCCGGCACACGGAATTTGTAGTCGAAGTACTCGCCCGGCTTGACTGGCAGTTGCGACACATAGGGCACACCGTCCATTTCCAGCGGCAGGCGAATGCCATGCCAGTGGATGGTGGTTTCCACCGGCAGGTGATTGATGAAGCGCACCCGCAGCCAGGTGCCCTGGCGCACACGCAACTCGGTGCCTGGCGCCGAAGGGCCGAAGGCCCAGGCCTCGGTCTTGAAGCCCGTCACCAGCTCGACGTCCAGGGGAGCAGCGATCAGCTCGTAGTCATGCCCGGCGTTGTCGTCCTCGACCTTGCCCAGCCAGTAACGTGCCGCGCCACCGGCGCCCAGGCCAACCACAACCAGGCCGGTCAGGCCCTTGAGCATTTGTCGACGGGTGAAGGACATCGGTGCGGGTACCTCGCGTTCTGCGCAATCAAGCTGCCAGCATGGCTGGCGGTGAAGGGCGAATACGATACACCTGCAAATGGGAAATATTAAGTGAAGTATCCAGCCATCGTTTGCTTTAGCCACTCTATTGGCCATTCGGCAGACTTAACGGAACTGACCGACAAGCACGAGATCAAATTGACACCATTGCCAGAGGCACCTCAGATGAGAAAATGCCTCGCAATGCAATCGGCAGCTCGATTGGCGGCTGGCTTGACCGTCAGCGTGGTGCATGGGAAAGAATCGCCTGCCGCCCGCACACTCACCTGCCTTCTCTAAAGGAATGCAATGGTAAATGGACTTATCAACTCACGTCCCTAGCTGGGGCGACATCGAACGCAACCTGGACCAAAAATTCAGCGTCCTCAATCAAAGCGTCAGCAGCGGCTTGCGCAATGTCCATGACAGCTGGGACGGCTTCACCCGTCGCGTAAGCGATGGCGCCAGCCAGGCTTATGGCGCTGTAGGCGGACACCGGATAGACAATGTCCGGCAGGCGATGGCTTTGTCCTATCCCATGATGCAGTCAAATCTGTCGCGCAAATGGGCGTCCATCAATATCGACCAGATTTTGCCCGTACTGCTCAAGCTCGTGCAGGAAGTGGTGATGATTCTCGGCGGCAGCGTCGCGCTAGGCGGCGCTATCGGCGGCGCCGTGGGTTCTCTCGCCTTTGGCGTCGGTGCGGCACCTGGGGTGGTCGCAGGCAGCGGTATCGGCCTGCAGGTCGGCAACCTGATCCTGATGGCGCTGGGCCTGGCCGCCATCGCGGAGTATTTCTATCAAGGGCTTCCCGCGTGCCTGGCCTCCATGCAAGAGGGGCTTGCTACCGCGTGGACTGCCGAAGACGGCTTGAAACCCTCCGGTCTCGACCCTTCGGGCGGCTCGGCGGCGCTGGTTCAAGAGCGTACCGAACACGCTGCAAGGCAACTGGCCCGTGGGCAAGAGCAGCTGGTGATGCTTTTGCTGATGGCAATTGTGACCTACCTGACCCGCGGGCAGATGAAAGCCGGCGTGATGAGCAGCGTGGAAAGCATCGCCAGCCGTAGTGCCAAGCTTCAGGCCGAAATCTCCAACAAACAGTTGGCCAACTGGCTGGCGAAGAACGAAAGCAGGCTGCTGGCTGAACCTGAGTTGCAGATGAAGGCCGCGACACCGCTGCAGAAAGCCGAGCCAGAGCTGCCGCCAGCAAAGCAAGCCACTGAAAAAAACATTGCGGCGGCGCCCAAGAAGCTCATGAGCCTGCGAGAGGCAGTGGGCAAGGACATGGCAGAGCGATGGATTGCCGAAGGCCGCGCCCGGGCAGATGTTCGGGCCCCGGAGCTTTCGAAACTGCTCAGCGACGATCAAATAGGCGCACTTTACGGTTACTCTACCAACGAAGTGTACAAGGCGTATAACCTGGCGATGCGCCAAGGCACAGCCACGCCTGAAATCATGGCTTTTGCCGAGCATGCAACCGAAGGTCTGGCACGCTTGCCTCGCTACGTTGGCGCTGAAACCTACCGTGGAACGGATCTGCCACTGGATGTGCTCAATCGGATGCAAATGGGCGCAGTGGAGACCGACATGGCATTCTTCAGCTCATCCGCGACAACACCATTCGCAGGCAATACCCAGATGGTCGTACGCGGCGTATCCGGCAAGGACATCAGTTTCCTGACGCAAATTCCCGAGGCGGAAGTACTGTACCCGCCGGGTACTTCTTTCAGGGTACTGAACCGGATTGAGCAAGGCCCCACGACTCATCTCTTATTAGAAGAAGTTCTATGATCGACCTGCACAGCCCTACCCTTGAAGTTACCGAGTATGCCTACCGGTACAACCACTTGCTACCAGCGCCCACCCCACGCGAGTCCGCAGGCCGTGCCTACGTGCACCCGCAATGGCAAGAATCGCGCGCTTGCACATTAACCCCCGAACAATCGCTCGACCGAGCCAAAGGTGCGTTGCTGGGTTTGGCCATTGGCGATGCCGTAGGCACCACCCTGGAGTTCCTGCCTCGCGATAAAGCACACGTCGATGACATGGTCGGCGGCGGGCCGTTCAGGCTCAAGCCAGGTGAGTGGACCGATGATACGAGCATGGCGCTTTGCCTGGCGGACTCGTACCTGGCTTGCATGCGATTCGACCATGCAGATTATCTCGAGCGACTGTGCAGGTGGTACAAGCGAGGGGAAAACAGCGCAAACGGTGTCTGTTTCGACATCGGCAATGCTACACGCCTTGCCTTGGAAGGGTGGCTACGCCATGGCCTGGACTGGATAGGCAACACAGAGCCGAATACGGCCGGCAATGGCTCCATCATCCGGCTCGCCCCCACCGCCATATTCAGGCGCCACATGCTGCCATCCACGTGGCGCGAAGCCCAAAGCCAGAGTCGGGCCACCCATCGGGCGCCCGAAGCAGTGAGTGGCTGCGAACTGCTGGGCGCGCAGCTGCACCTCGCCCTGAACGGCGCCGACAAGGATGAAATGTGCCGCCCGATGGTCCGCCCGCTACAGCCCCGCGCCACCATCATCAACGCTGGCGAATACAAGGAAAAAAGCCGCGACCAGATCCGCTCCTCAGGGTATGTCATCGACACCTTGGAAGCTGCGCTATGGGCGGTTTGGAATACCGACAATTTCAGAGACGCAGTGCTACTGGCGGCAAACCTGGCAGACGACGCCGACAGCGTGGCAGCCGTGGCTGGGCAGCTGGCCGGAGCGTTGTACGGGGTATCCGGCATGCCCGAGGAATGGGTAAAGACAGTGGCGTGGTCTGAACACATCCTGGACCTCGCCCAAGCGTTGCACGACCAGGCGCCTGAAAACGACCCGTTCTATTCGCTGTGATGATGCGCCCGTCGGGGCAGACAGCTGAATGATAAAGGCCCAGGCCTCGGTCTTGAACCCCGGCACCAGCTCGACGTCAAGCGGCGCGGCGATCAGTTCGTAGTCATGCCCGGCGTTATCGTCCTCGACCTTGCCCAGCCATTAGCGGGCCGCGCCTCCGGCGCCCAGGCCCACCACAACCAGGCCAGTGAGGCCCTTGAGCATTTGTCGACGAGTAAAGGACATCGGTGCGGGTACCTCATTCTGCGCAATCAGTCTGCCAGCAGGGGCTGGCGATAAAGGGCGAATACGATACACCTGCATTTGCGAATGATTAAGTGAAGTCTTGTCGCGCGACCGGTTATCTGCCCCGACACCTGTGGCAACCTGCTCCCCCCGGTACCCAACTAACGCCCAGAGGCTGACTTGCCCGATTCAGGGTGGGCTGCTTAAGTTCAACAGACGGGGTGCACAGGTGCTGGCCTTCTGCCCGCCTATCGCTTCAGACAAGACGCCTGCTCTGTGAATGCGAAGGTTTGACACCATGTGGCACAGGAATTCATTACTGTATTTTTCGCTGCTGCTCACTTCAGGCCTTCTTCTGGCACCGAAGATCATCCTGATCGAGTTTTTCTCCTATCGATGGGTGGAGACCGGTGTTCTCGATATTGCCCTGTACTTGCTTCAAGACGTGCTGCTGGTGGTCGCCTTCTTTGTGATTGCTGCCACCACCATTACCAGAAACAAATTCAATTTTTATCTGGTAAGCATCGCCTCAGGCGCCTTGCTGCTGTTCCTGCTGGTGGACATGCGAGTTCGGGAGCTATGGCTGAAGCCACTGGACTGGCAACTGATACGCTACAGCCTGCAGAACGCAAGCAACCTGACCTCCGGAGCCGAGGTGTTCCTCACCCAAGCCGCCGGGTTCGGGCACACATTCAGGTTCATTGTCCTTGTGCTTTTTCTTGCCTACCTGGTGACCTGGTCTTTCGCTGGGCTGGCAACCTACATCGCTTATAAAGAACAGCGCACGGTCACAATAAAGAAAAGACAACACCTCTGGGCGTCGCTGCTGATGATAGGCGCCCTGCTCATCGGCTCCATCCATGCCAAAGACGCACGCTATTACCTGAACGAAAATATTGTCGTCAGCCCGCTGGTCACAACACTCAGAAGCACGACTCCCTTGAATGCAGCTCCGCATAGACCGCCGCTGCCATTCGAACAACCCGCCTACCCGCTAACCAGCGTCAACGACATCCGAAAACTTCAATCTCATGCCACACCAGACTTCAAGAACCTGGTCTTCATCATTCTGGAGTCGGTGCGCTGGAACAGCGTTTTTGCGCCCGACATCAAAACCGCCGAGAGGTATCCCACCTTCGATAAGCTCTCTCGGGAGGGCATGCTCTTCAAAACGTACGTATCAGTGCCTCACTCGTCCAAAGGCTACCACGCGATCCTGACGGGGCTGCACGCCTACCCAGATATTGAAATCAAAGAGGCCATGTACCTGCTACAACCCAGCGTCATCCATGAGCTGAAAAACAGGAAAAACATGGAAGCCGTCGCATTCAGCTCGCTGTACCTGCAATTCGAAAACATGGAGGGTTTCCTGAAGTCCATCGGCGTATCGAATGCCTATGCAGTTTCGGAGATCACCCATGCCGAAAATCGCTCACAACACGCCAGTAGCTTCGGAGAGAGTGATGAACAGCTGTTTTCGTCCAGCATCTCTTACCTGGAGAAGATAAAAAAGAATGGCCAGGGTTTCATCGCACTCTACTTCCCAAGCGCAGCCCACTACCCCTACCAATGCAGCCAAGGGCCCCCATTACTGAGCGAGCTGGAAAAGTATGAAGACTGCATAGCCAGAACAGACAGCGTACTGGGTGAAATGCTGACATCATTCGACAAGCAAGGCCTGCTGGACTCGACATTATTCGTGCTCGTGGGTGACCACGGTGAGTCGTTTGGTGAGCACGGTCTCTTCATTCACAACGCTTCCATGCACGAAGAAGAAGTGACCGTACCCCTGATTTTCTGGGCCAAGGAAAGGTCACTGCCCAAACCCGCCACAACGACCAGTCACCAGATCGATGTTGCGCCCACGGTCGCCGACTTCTTTGGCGTGACCGAGTCGCCCCTGTCTGTCCAAGGCATCAGCTTGTTGAGGGAACATGGCAAGCGCACATTCTTCATGTCCACGTTCTTTGACCAACTGGCGTCAGCCTTGGTGGAGCACCCTTACAAATACATATACGAATTCAGTTCGGACACCCTGACCAAATACAATATCGAGGATGACCCGCAGGAAAAGCACCCGCAGCGCGTGGAGGGCGATGAGTTCGTCGCGGTGAAGAGCAGGTTGCTTTCCTATAATGTCTACCAGAAAGCGCTATTTGCCAAAAAGCCAAAAGAATAAGCAAATCTGAATGAGCAAGAACCAGAAAGCCCGCAATCATGCGGGCTTTCTGGTGTATCCGTGCCTACGGGTACCAGCCTGAGCTGGCTACCCGATCATTCCCACTCTATCATAAACAACGAGAAAATAACCATAAAAATCAATAACTTACTAAAAATCCAACGTGATTGACCATGAAAAATACCATGATAAAATCGGAAAGGTAGAGCTCGGCCGTTATCGACTATCGACATCATCTGACCGAGCGTCCCCTGCCAAAGCCATGGTCATCTGACGTAACAGAATGGCCAGCTCTGCTAGATCACCATTGCGACGAACTTCAGCAAGCAATTCTGCCGCATACGTCGGGTCTGCGCGGAAGAGCTTGACCATGGCCGCATCATGCGATGCATCTTTCATATGGTTCCCCCTCTTGCAGTCCGCTAACTCATCATCTCAAAATTCATACTTTTCTTTACGCTGAATGAATGCATCGCGCCCTCCTTCAAGGATGCTTGCAACTTGATCACGAATCATCGGTACATCAATTGATCCCTGTGCCTCTAGGCCAAGGCAACCCAAATTCTCAGCCGCGGTAAAGACACCGATCCACTCAGCGTCACCAAATACAGGGATGTTCGCGTTGTGTGTCGAAAAAAGGAACTGTCGACTGGTCTTGGCACTCCTCAGCTCGGTGACGATTCGTTCCGCGATGAAGGCATTGTCTAAGTTATCCTCCGGCTGATCCATGATTAACGGGTCGACGTTCTCCAGAAGTAGCATGTGCAATATCGCCGTGCATTGCTGCCCAGTAGATAGTTTGCTCAATGGGCGGAATACCGGGTCAGCCTGACCGTGTGCAACGTTTAGGGATGGTCTGAAGTAGCCCCTGTTTTCCGGCTACTTCGCCATCGACAC